>JAHFSF010000011.1 GCA_023265875.1 Gammaproteobacteria bacterium
CTTTCCCGCTCCGGCTTCGGGCTGTCCGCCATCGGTTCGCCGATCGGCAAGATCCGGATCAGCGAGCCGTTCGAGGGCCACCTGCAACGGTTCGAGCGGGCCGGACGGCGGCGGTCGCGGCACTCCTTGCCGCCGGTGCCGGAGTGGACACCCGGGATCGCGCAGGTTGGACTCCGCTGTGCCAGGCCATCCGGTCCCGCAAGGCGGATGCCGCCCGCCTGCTGCTCCAGGGTGGCGCGGATCCCAACCTCGGTAACAACGCGGGCCTGACGCCATTGATGGAAGCCGCACTGGCCAATGACGCGGACACGATCAGGCTGCTGCTGGCTGCGGGCGCGCACCCGGACAGCACGGACCCGCACAAGCGTACGGCACTCTGGTTCGCGGCCAGCCGCGACTCGCACCTTGCCGTGGCCGCATTGGCCCAGCGGTCCACCCTGGATGCGACAGACGAGGAAGGTACGACGGCACTTGCTGTTGCCGTGAGCCGCGGCCACCGCGCCGCAGTTGAGTCGCTGCTGGTGGCCGGCGCCGACGTGCGCGGGACTTCGCGGAACGGCAACAGTGCGCTTCATGTCGCGGCCGCTGCCGGACAAGCGGCTCTGATTCCGCGCTTGATCACAGCCCGTGCACCGCTCGATGGTGTCAACGCGCATGGTGACACCGCGCTGATTCTCGGCGTCAAGTCCCGCTGCCTTGCCTGTGCCCGGAACCTCATCTCCGCGGGTGCGAGCACGAACGTGCGCAATGCCGACGGCCTGTCGGCCCTCGACGTCGCCCGCCTCTCGACGGACGAGGCCATGATCAAGCTGCTCGAATGAGACCGAGCCATCGCCGTCGCTGCCCGAGTCCCGACGGCCTGCCGGCACCAGCCCTGAAGTACGAGAAAAAAGGCCCGAACCACAGGGGGACTGAATCGCCCACATGGGCATGCGCTCTTGCGCCATGGCTTGCCGTCAGCGTAGTCTCGGCCGGCAGCTTCCGGGGGTGCAATGCTGCGGATTGTCCTGCTGAATCCCAAGGGCGGCTCTGGCAAGTCCACAATTGCAACCGGGCTTGCGGCAATGTACGCGGCGCGTGGCTTCCGGCCGACCCTGATGGACTTTGACCCGCAAGGGTCCAGTTTGCGCTGGCTGGAGAAGCGTCCGCCTGACCGTCCCGTCATCATCGGTATCGCTGCTTACGCGCGAAATCTGGCTGTCACGCGCAGCTTCCAGTTGCGGGTACCGCAGGGTGCTGACCGCGTCATCGTCGATACTCCGGCTGCGTTGGAGCCAATGCGGTTTCATGACCACGTCAGGGATGCCGATGCGGTGCTGGTGCCGGTGTTGCCCTCCGACATCGACATCCATTCCTGTTCGCGCTGCATTGGACATTTGCTGATCGATGGCAAGATCAAGCGCCGCGAAAACCGCCTCGGCGTCATCGCGAATCGCGTGAAGCCGAACACGATCATCTTTCGCACCCTGATGCGCTTCCTCGACCAGATGGAGATACCGGTCGTCACAACGCTGCGCGACTCGCAGAGCTACGTGTACGCCGGGGAACAGGGCATCGGCCTGCATGAACTGAATCCGGCTCGCGTGCAGCCGGAACTCGCGCAATGGGAATTGCTGTGGTCATGGCTCGAATCGCGGCGGCAAGCCACGGCGCCGGTCGAGACCATCGTCGGCGGTGCCTGAGCGCTTCAGACGCTCTCGGGCAGCTCCACCCATCGGGCACTTCGGATGTAGATCTTGCGCCCCTCCGGCTGGCGCAAGCGGCGCTGGCCGGAGATTTTCGGCTCCTTTGGTGACGCCAGCTGCACAATAATGCGAACATTGCCAGATCTTCCATGATCTTCTCATCCTCCGACCCGCCATCCGCTGACGTCGCAAGACCCGTGGCGCAATGGCGGCCAGCGCTGCTGGCGCTGTTTGGACTGGTGGGAATGCTCTGGTTCGCCAACATCCAGTATCGCTTGCTGACGGAACCCGACGAGGGCCGGTATGCGGAAATCCCGCGGGAAATGCTGGCCAGCGGAGACTGGGTCACACCACGCCTGAACGATCTGGTTTATTTCGAAAAACCCCCGCTGCAGTACTGGGCCACTGCGCTGAGCTATCGTCTCTTCGGCGTCTCCGCGTGGACCTCCCGGCTGTACACGACCACCCTGGGTTTTGCAGGCATCTTGCTGATGTATGGCATTGGCCGGCGGCTGTGGGATCCACGAGTGGGAGAGTCCGCAGCGCTCATCCTGCTCGGCAGTTTGATGTGGGTGGTCATCGGCCACGTGAACGTCCTGGATATGGGGCTCACCTTCTGGCTTACAGCCGCCATCGGCTGCTTCCTGATCGCCCAGAGTGCGCCGCGGCTCGCGAAGCGGCAGCGCGAATGGATGTTGGGCAGCTGGGCGATGATAGCGCTTGCCGTATTGAGCAAAGGTCCTGTCGCTCTCGTGCTGCCGGCATTTGCGATGGTCGTCTACTGCCTGGTCGAACGCGATTTCGGCTTGTGGAAACGACTGCACCCTATGGCGGGCCTCGTAATCCTGCTGGCCGTGTGCGCGCCCTGGTTCATGGCCGTCTCGGTGCGCAATCCCGGCTTCGCAAATTTCTTTTTTGTCCAGGAACACATTGCCCGATACCTCACGCCCATCAGTCACCGCCCAGGTCCCTGGTGGTATTACCTGCCGCTGTTGATGGCCGGCACCTTGCCCTGGACCGGGGCGATCTTTCGCGGCGTGTTCAGCTCCTGGCGCGAGGAGAGCGGGCATGCCGGATTTCGCCCAGGACGCTTTCTCACGGTGTGGGTTGCCTGCGTGCTGGTGTTCTTCTCGGTTTCCCACTCCAAGCTCGCACCGTACATCCTGCCGGTATTCCCGGCGCTCGCCATGCTGGGCGCCCGCTCGCTCGCGGATCCTGGCGACCGACAATCCATGCGCCGGCTCCTAGTGGGAGGCGTCCTCGCCTCGCTGCTGTCGGGGCTTGGCGCCCTGGCACTGTCTGTCCCGCTCAACGACAAGGTCGCGCGTTACGCCGCAATTGCACCCTGGCTTGCGGCAGCCGCCGCCGCCATGGCGCTGGGAGTTTTCATCAGCTGGTGGCTGTCGCGTCGGGGCAGTGGCCACGTTGCGATTACGGTCTATGCCATCGCGGCCCTCCTGTGGTGTCAGCTGCTGGTCACCGGCCACAATGCTTTGGCACCCGAGCGTTCGGGCTACTTCATCGCCGCGGCCATGAAGCCGCATCTGACACCGGACACGCGCCTGTATTCGGTCGGCCAGTACCTGCAAACCGTACCCTTCTATCTGCAACGCACCGTGACACTGGCGTACTACCGCCAGGAGCTTGAATTCGGCATGATCGTGGAGCCGCAAAAGGCCTTGCCGACGCTCGATGCGTTTGCCAGGGCGTGGCGGCAACCGGGTGCCGCAATCGCCATGATCCACTCACCCCTGTACGGTCGGCTTGTCGAAGAAGGACTGCCAATGGAAGTCATAATGAGCGACACGGATACAGTGGTGGTGACCAAGCCATGACGCAAACGACTTTCCTGCTACTCATCAGCGGCGTGCTGCTCAACGCCACAGCCCAGCTCGCGCTGAAGGCCACGACGCGCGTGACTGGACCGGTGACATTTCAGGTCGATACGCTCGGATCGACCGTGCAGGCTCTGGCCGCCCAACCGGTGTTGTGGGTCGGATTGACCTGCTACGGCGCGAGCATTCTGGTCTGGATTGCCGCGTTGTCGCGAGTTGACGTGAGCGTGGCCTATCCAATGCTCTCGCTCGGCTATGTCGTCACTGCGATAGCGGCCTGGTGGCTGTTCGGCGAACCCCTCGGCCCACAGCGACTGGTGGCCATCGCGATCATCATCGCTGGCGTTTATCTGCTGGTCCACACGTGAACCCGGACGGCTACCTGCCATTTACGCGCCCGGACATCGACGAAGAAACCATTCGCGGTGTGGCCGAGGTATTGCGCTCGGGCTGGATCACTTCCGGTCCGCAGGTGAAGGCTTTCGAAGCACAGTTGTCTGCGTATTTCGGCGATCGGCCCGTGCGGGCATTCAACTCCGGCACCTGTACCATGGAAATTGCACTGCGCATCGCCGGCGTCGGACCGGGCGATGAGGTGATTACCACGCCACTTTCGTGGGTGGCCACATCCAACGTCGTCCTGCAGGTTGGCGCCCGACCGGTGTTCGTGGATATCGACCCGGTCACGCGCAACATCGACCTCGAGCGTGTCGAAGCAGCAGTCACTTCCGCCACCCGCGCGATCATCCCCGTCGACCTCGCGGGCCTGCCTGTCGATCGCGATCGCCTGCACGCGCTTGCAAGGCAACACCGGCTGCGGGTCGTGGAAGACTCCGCCCAGTCATTCGGCAGTCACTGGCGCGGCCGGCGCATCGGCAGCTTCGGGGACTTCGTCTCATTCAGTTTCCATCCCTGCAAGAACATCACCAGCATCGAGGGCGGCTGCCTGGTGTTGAACACCGAGCAAGAGGCGAGGCTTGCCGAACAGTACCGGCTTCAAGGCGTTGTACGCACCGGGTTCGACGGGATGGAAGTGGAAGTGGTGGGCGGCAAGTTCAACCTTACTGACGTCGCCGCCCGCGTGGGTCTCGGCCAGCTCGCGCGCCTGGGCGAGTTCAATGCCAGGCGCCGCGAGCTGGCGCGCGCCTACTTCGCCGCGCTCGGCACTCCGGGACTGCGCGCGCTGGGACTGCGTTTACCGGTCGCCGATTTCGAACAAACGAACTGGCACATGTTCCAGGTAATACTGCCCGAAGAACGCCTGGGCGTGACGCGCGCCGAAGTGATGGCCCAATTGCACGCAGCCGGCATCGGCAGTGGCGTGCACTACCCCGCCATCCACCGCTTCGCCGTGTACCGGCGGCTTGGCTGGCGCGACGGTGACTTTCCCCATGCCGAATACGCTGGCCGTAATATGCTGACCCTGCCACTCTTTCCCGCAATGCGCCGCTCCGACGTGGAGCGAGTGGCCACGACCCTGAGCGAAATCCTCCAGCGCAACCTGAAGCCATGACTACGACCACCCCACCGCGTTGGTCCATCGTCGTCCCGGTTTTCAACGAGGAGGCCACGCTGCCGCGGCTGTTCGAGCGGCTGTATGCGGCGCTCGATCAGCTGGATGGACCCTACGAAGTCATCTTCGTCGATGACGGCAGCCGCGACCGCTCGGTGACGCTGCTGCGCGAGCAATTCAGGCGCCGGCCGGAGTGCACGCGCGTTGCCGTGTTGCAATTCAACGCCGGTCAGCATCTGGCGATCCTTGCCGGTTTTGAGTTGAGTCGCGGCGAGCGGGTGATCACGCTCGATGCAGACTTGCAGAATCCCCCGGAGGAAATCCCGCGCCTGCTGGAAGCGATGGATCGCGGCCATGACGTAGTGGGCACGATACGCCGCGGCCGGCAGGATCCGGGCTGGAGGCGCTGGGCCTCGCGGCTGCTCAATCGCCTGCGGGGAGCCACGACCGGCATTCGCATTACGGACCAGGGCAGCATGCTGCGCGCCTACTCGCGAGAGGTCGTGGATCTCATCAACCGCTGCCCGGAGTCAAATACGTTCATCCCTGCGCTGGGTTATGTATTTGCGCGCTCGCCAACCGAGATTGAAGTCGCTCACGATGCGCGCACCGCGGGCATTTCCAAGTACTCCCTTTACCGGCTGGTGCGACTGAACTTCGACCTGATGACCGGATTCTCGGTGGCCCCGCTGCAGATGGTGTCGCTAACCGGAATCGCAGTCTCGATCGTGTCGCTGTTGTTCGTGACCTATCTTGCCGTGCGGCGATTGATCATTGGTCCGGAAGCCGAAGGCCTGTTTACCTTGTTCGGGATCGTGTTCTTCCTGTTGGGACTGCTGCTGTTCGCTGTCGGTCTGATTGGAGAGTATATCGGCCGCATCTATCAACAAGTGCGTTCGCGCCCGCGCTTTCTCATTGCCGAACTCCTGCCAGGACATCCGGCTGATGCAGGAATATCCGGACACGAACCACCGGCCCTACGATGAAGGCCGTGGTGTTTGCGTATCACGATGTGGGCGTGCGCTGCCTGGCGACGGTGCTCGCGTCCGGCCTGGAAGTCCCTCTGGTCGTGACTCATGCCGACCGGCCGGGGGAGAACATCTGGTTTGGCAGCGTGGCCCGACTGGCGCAGGCGCACGGACTGCGAATCCTGACGCCTGAGGATCCCAATGAACGGACCGTGGTCGAGGCGGTGCGCGCGATTGGACCGGATTTTCTGTTTTCATTTTATTACCGCCGGATGCTGGGCCCTGAATTGCTCACCTTCGCGACCCGCGGTGCGCTCAATCTGCACGGCTCGTTGTTGCCGAAGTACCGTGGACGCACGCCTGTGAATTGGGCAATCCTGCGCGGCGAGACTGAAACCGGCGCGACCCTGCATCACATGAGCGTCAAGCCCGATGCCGGCCCGATCGTCGATCAATACGCAGTTCCCATCCTGCCGGATGACACCGCGCTGGATGTGTTCCGCAAGGTCACCTGCGCCGCAGAGCTGATCCTGAACCGCTCGCTTCCCGCCCTGATCGCCGGCACGGCGACCGCGCGTGAGCAGGATCTTTCGCAAGGCAGCTATTTTGGCGGGCGCAGGCCCGCTGACGGCATCATCGATTGGCGACAACCGGCCAGGCAGATCCACGACCTGGTGCGCGCCGTGGCGCCTCCATTCCCGGGAGCCTGGACGGATATGGATGGTCGCCCGATGATGATCTCCCGTACGCGTATCGACTCCGCCGCGGCACCTGGCCTCGCGCCGGCCAGCCTGTTCGCCGATCACGGCCAGCTGTTCGTCGCGACCAGTGATGGCAAGCGTCTGCAGATCCTCGAGTTGCAATACGACGGCCGCACGCTGCGGCCCGAGGAAGTGGCGCAACGCCTTGGCGGCTCAATCGCGCTCCTTGGCACGTCAGCAACAACACTTGATGCTGCGTTGTGTACTACATGACGCTGGCTTTGAAGATCGACGTCGATACATTCCGTGGCACCCGACAAGGGATACCTTGTCTGCTGCGGCTGCTGGACCGCCATCGACTGCGCGCAACTTTCCTCTTCAGTCTCGGTCCCGACCATACCGGGCGCGCCGTGCGCCGTGTGTTGCGACCCGGCTTCTTCAGCAAAGTCACCCGCACTTCGGTTCTGGAACATTATGGCCTGAAGACCTTGCTGTACGGAACGCTGCTGCCTGGCCCGGACATTGGACGACGCTGCCGTGCCGAACTGCATGCGGTGCGCGATGCGGGACATGAAATCGGGATTCATTGCTATGACCATGTCCGCTGGCAGGACCACATCGCAAAGGCAAGCCCGCGGTGGACTGAACGTGAACTGCGGCGCGCCGTAGAACGCTTCACGGACGTCTTCGCCATTGCGCCGCGGGTGCATGGGGCCGCCGGCTGGCAGATGAATGACACAGCCTTCGAACTCACGGAGACCCTGGGATTTCGTTACGCTTCCGATACCCGCGGCAGTGGACCATTCCTGCCCAGGATCGGCGTCCGTACCCTCCAATGCCCGCAATTGCCGACTACCCTTCCAACTCTGGACGAACTGATCGGCCTGCCGGACCTCGTCGACGACGACCCGGTGGCGCATCTGCTGGCACAGACCGGCATGCCGCGCGCGGGGGGTCACGTCTTCACTCTTCATGCCGAATTGGAAGGTCAGAAACTGGTCCCGGCATTCGAGAAGCTGCTCGCCGGCTGGCGCGGTCAAGGCTGGCGCCTCGGCGCGCTGCAGGATTCCTTCGACGCATTGCAATCGACTGTATTTCCGGTTTGCCGGATCGCCCGCCGGGCGCTGCCTGGACGATCCGGCCTCCTGTCCGTTCAAGGTGAACCCGTATGTCAATGAGAGTCCTGATCCTCGGCGTAAACGGCTTTATCGGCAGCAGCCTGACCGAAGCCATCCTCAGTCAACGCGACTGGCAGGTCTTCGGCCTGGATGTCAGCGCGCACAAGCTCGGTGGCCTGCTCGGGCATCCGCGCTTCAAGTTCGTCGAGGGCGATGTGCTGATCAACAAGGAGTGGATCGAGTACCAGATCAAGAAATGCGACGTGGTGCTGCCGCTGGTCGCCATCGCCAATCCAATCCAGTACATACGCCAGCCTCTGCAGGTCTTCGAGCTCGATTTTGAGGCCAACCTTGCGATCGTGCGCCATGCGGTGCGCTACCGGAAACGGCTGGTATTCCCGTCCACTTCCGAGGTCTACGGCATGAGCCCGGATCGCGAGCTCTCTGAGTTCGAAAGTTCCTGCGTCTACGGTCCGATCGACAAGCAACGCTGGATCTATGCCGCGAGCAAGCAGTTGCTTGACCGGGTGATCTACGCATATGGCGTGGAACATGGGCTCGATTACACGCTGATTCGGCCCTTCAACTGGATTGGACCGAAACTCGACAACGTATTCGAGCCCAAGGAAGGAAGCTCCCGGGTATTCACGCAGTTCATGAGCAACGTCATTTTTGGCAGGCCTATTCACCTGGTCGACGGTGGTCGCCAGCGCCGCTCGTTCACCTATATCGATGATGGCGTCGATTGCCTGTTGCGCATCATCGAAAATCGCGAGGGCTGCGCTTCGCAACAGATCTTCAATATCGGCAATCCCGGCAATGATGTCTCGGTGGCCGAGCTCGCGCAGCTCATCATCGAAGAATTCAAGAAGTTCCCGGACTACCGCGCCCGGGCCGAGGCCGCCGAAGTGATCAGCACCGCGGCCAGCGAATATTACGGCAAGGGATATCAGGACATCCAGGCGCGCGTGCCGTCCATTTCCAACGCCCGGACGCGGCTTGGCTGGTCGCCGATGACGACGCTCAGGCACGCCATTCAGCTCACGTTGCAGCACTATCTCACTGCGGAGGAGCAGGCCGACTTGTCGTGAGGCCTGGCTACTTGAAGCTTTTATTCCGCCTGTTCCGTCGCAGTGTCATCGCCCTGTTCGCGGCCTGGGCTACGGCGGGCTCGGCAGCCGAATCATCCAGCAGCCGGCCTGAAGCTGCGATGACATGGCCCGATGATGCGGCACTCGAGGCGCAAGGCGCACGAATCGGCGCGGTGGCCATAATCGTCCGGCCGATTTTCGATCCGGATTCCCCTGACGAACGCAAGTTCCTGTTCCGCCTTGCGGACCGCCTGCATGTGGACACGCGCAAGTCCGTCATCGAGGCCCAGCTGCTGTTTCGGTCCGGCGATGCCTTCTCACGCCGCGTACTGGACGAAACCGAGCGCAACCTGCGCGAGCTGAGATTCATCAATGAGCCGGAGATCGTCATCGTCGGTTATCGGGACGGGCTCGTCGACCTTGCCGTGATCGCACATGACGTGTGGACCACGAATCCGGGGATTTCCTTCGGTCGGGCCGGAGGCAAGAATTCGACCGGCCTGCAACTCGAAGAACTCAGTCTGCTCGGGCTTGGAAAGAAGCTTGCCTTCGAGTACGAGGATAACGTGGATCGCTCTTCCTACAGGATCGAGTGGCACGACCCAAATGTCGGCGGCAGCCGCTGGCTCGACACGGTCGAATTGACCGACAGCGATGACGGCGAGAGCCAGATCCTGGTGCTCGAGCGGCCCTTCTATTCACTCGACTCACGCTGGAGCACCGGACTCACATTTGACCATGACGATTCGATTCAAGGCGTCTACCGGCTCGGACACCGGGTCTCCGAGTATGGCCGGGACGCCCGGGTTGTGGATGTCCGCTACGGCAGGTCGCAGGGATTGCGGAACCACTGGGCACACCGCTGGATCGCCGGCCTGCGCCACGATGAAACGCGATTTTCCCAGGCACCCGATGATCCCGGATCGGCGGTGCCGCCAGACGATCGGCGCCTGAACTATCCCTACCTGCGCATCGAATCAATCCAGGACGATTTCGAAACGA
Source organism: Gammaproteobacteria bacterium (assembly GCA_023265875.1). Taxonomy (GTDB): domain Bacteria; phylum Pseudomonadota; class Gammaproteobacteria; order Steroidobacterales; family Steroidobacteraceae; genus SCUD01. The sequence continues at coordinate 9,914 of JAHFSF010000011.1, forward strand.
CGCAAAACCTCGACCAGATCTCCCGCACCGAAGACCTTGATTTCGGTGCCAGGTACGCCATCGAGATCGGCTGGTCGGCGACCGCCTTTGGCGCGGATCGCAATGCGGCAATCCTCCAGGCTCAGGCGAGCCGCGGTTTCCGGCTCGGGGATGGACAATCGCTGTTCCTCGCGAGTGAGCTGAAGGGCCGCATCGACGATGGTTCGGCAACAGACGTCCTGTTCTCGACCAGCCTGCGTTATTACCGGCAAACGAGCCCGCGCAGCACATTTTTTGCTTTCTTCAGCGGGGACCAGGGTCATGAGCTGGATCCGGACCACGAGCTGATGCTCGGCGGTGACAATGGCCTGCGCGGATATCCGTTGCGATACCAGACCGGCAGCGGTCGCGCGCTGCTGACAGTTGAGCAGCGCTTCTATACGCACTACTCATTGTGGAAACTGGCGAACATCGGCGGTGCGATATTCATTGATGCTGGTGAGACCTGGGGCGAGTCCGCCTTTGGCCCGACGCAGGGACTCGGTGTCTTAAAGGACGTCGGATTCGGACTGCGCCTGGGCAACACGCGAACCGGCCTCGCGAACGTGGTTCACCTGGATATCGCGTTCCCCCTTGATGGCGACCCGTCCATCAACAAGGTGCAGTTCCTGGTGAAGACCAAGGCAAGTTTCTGATCGCGGGCCTGCCTATTGCACTTTCCTCCGCACGACCCGAAGGGTGCCGCGATCGCATGGTTCATGCTGCCCGCACGCCGGCGACGGTCACTTGCCATCCCGCGGGTATGCGTGCAGCCACAGGTTGTACACGGCGATGGTGAACGGAAAGAGGTTCGAAAGGATTCCGACGGAATCGTTCTTGCCGAACGTGAAGTACAGGAGCAGTAACAGGCTCCCGGTGATGCTCATGTACCAGAAGACAGGAGTCACGGTCGGCCGGCCGCTACGTGACGACGCATGAACCTGCACGAACCATCGCCCCGCGAACAGCCCGACGCCCAGGTAGCCGACCAGCTTCCAGGCGGTAATCGTTACCCCTAAAATTTCCATTATTGCCTGCCTCCTTCGGTGTGCTCCGACCAGACATCATCCATTCTCATGAAATCGGCCGCCAGCCAATTGTCGAGAGCAGCAGGGCAAATCCCGCGATATAGGCGACCGGGATCAGCCAGCCTTCCCTGAGCCATTTTCCCGTTGAACGCGCGTCGGGATAAATGCCGCAGATGGCGACGCCTGCAGAGGATCCGAACCAGAGCATCGAACCGCCGAAACCCACGGTATAAGCAAGCACGCCCCAGTCATATCCACCCTGCTTCAAGGCCAAAGCGGTCAGCGGAATGTTGTCAAAACCCGCCGAAACGAAGCCGAGTGCCAGTGCCGTCTGCCATGAAGCCTCCGGCAGGGAAGCAACAGGCATCAGGGACGCGGACGCCACCAGGCACAACAGGAAGATCGATCCCCTCAATGCGCCCGGCAGGGCGCGCCAGTCCGGCCGGCGAATGCCAATGGTCAGCAACAGCGCAACGGCGACCGCTGCGCCGATGAATGGAAACCGATCCGCGAGTTCGGGTGCCTTCAGGTTCACAGCGACATTCACGGCGACCGCGCAGGCAAGCACCCAGGCCGCGACTGTGACGCGCAGCCAGTCGATTCGCAAGGCGGCTGCCTTTTCCTTCATGATCGGAGCGAACCGCTGCTGGCGTCGCGCGGCCGTGACACCGAAGACCAGCAACGCCGCGACCGCTGCGACATAGGCGTGCGCGACTGCAGCAGGAGCGACGCCGCTGATCCACATCATGGTCGTCGTCGTGTCACCGATGACGCTGCCAGCGCCGCCGGCGTTCGAAGCTGCGACGATCGCCGCAATGTAGCCAACCGTCACGCGGCCGCGAAACAAGGTGTGCGCCATCGCGCCGCCGATCAGGGCCGCCGCGATGTTGTCGATGAATCCCGACATGACAAAGACGATCACGAGCAATGAAAAGGCGCCGGTCCAGTCATCAGGCAGGTAGCGTGGCAGTGCAGCCGGAATTCCGCTCTCTTCGAAGTGCCGTGAGACCAGTGCAAAGCCGACCAGCAGCAACAGCAGGTTCACCAGGATGACCCACTCGTGGGCGAAGTGCGCGAGCAGACCCGCTGCGCCGGTGCCGGTGGGAAATTGCGTGAACGTCCATTCGTAGACCACGACGACCACCAGTCCGCAGGCCGCGATTGCCAGCGATTGGCGATAGAAAATAGCGACACCGAGCAGGGTCGCGCCAAAGAACAGGAACTCGATTGGTATCAATTTATGCTCTTTATTTCAATCGCTTATGACATCTATCGAAGGTTTTATCGAGCCGCTGTCGTCGCCATCGCGCAATGCTTCCACGCCATCGACGATGACGTTCGAAACACCGGTTGAATACTGGTACGGCATCGCATAGGTCGCATGATCCTAGATAGTCACCGGATCAAACACGACGATGTCCGCAAAGTCCACCGGATACTTTGAAGTCGCCTTGCCTGGCAACCAGATCTTGTTTCATCGCGGGCGTCAGCGGGCCCATGGATTCGCCCTCGCCCATCACCTCGAGTGTCACGCCCTGGCGCAGATCGCCCTGACCCCGGCCGTCGATCAACAGCGACTCGTTCGACCAGCTCAGCCTGTTGATGAAACCAGGCGCGACCGCACGGCCATGCGCCGCGATTTCACGGCGTCCTTCGGCCGGTGCCTTCGCCCCCACGCAGGCGATGCGGTCCTCGCGCACGGCGACGTCGCCGACGTAGCCCGGTCGGCCCGAACCGTCATAGATCATGCCACCACGCACGACCACGTCGTATTCCGGTGTGTTCGTGCACGACCACAACAACAGAAGCAGCAGAGCGATCATCACGCGATGCAGCTGCATCTCGATGCACTCCAGTTCAGCGTTTGTGGTGTCATTATCGAGTTAATGATCCACTTGTACTACTGGTGGCCCGCCGAATTCGCCCGCAGGCTGGGTCGCGCCCCGAGCCACCCGCCGCCGCATGCTGCCCGCGCCTGTGACAGGCTGGTTGTGCTCGGAGCTGCGCCGGCTCGATTCACTGGATTGTGGCATCCACCGGGACCTGCGCGATGAAGTACGGCACCTGCAGGCGACCGACCGGATGCCGCGACGCGCGTGACTACTGCCTGGCGGCCAGTCACTTCAGCTGCGGAGCTGCCTCAACTTTGCTAGGGTCTACGGGTGTCGAACACCCAGCTTGAATTCGCCGGGCCTGACCCCGCGTGATGACGGGAAGCTGCGCCCGTTCATCGACGGCGTCCGCAGTTCTATACGACAGCGCTCAATTCGTCCGCGCCGAATCGATCCTGCGCTTCGGTACTTACATGCAGCCCGGTACGGTCCGGAGACACAAGTCCCTTGCAGATAGCGTACATCGTGACGCCCGCAGTATTGTGCAACTCGAGCTTGCGCATGAAGTTGGACCGGTGTTTTTCGATGGTCTTCACGCTCAGTTTCAGGTCTGTCGCAATGCGCTTGTTGGAATTGCCGAGAGCGATAAGCGTCAGAATCTGTCGCTCGCGCACAGTCAGATTCTGTGGGAAAGCGACTGACTTCCGATCGCCTTCGCCCAGGTAGCCTGAAACAATTCGGGCCGACACCGGTGCGCAGAGGTAGCAATGCCCCTTGGCCACGCTGCGAATGGCTTGCAGGAGTTCCAATCGACTGGAATCCTTGAGAACATACCCGTTGGCACCGGCCGTGAGCGCCGCCCTGATGTACTCTTCGCCGTTGTGAACAGTGAGCACCAAAACGCGCGTGTTAGGGGCAACCCGGCGCACACCGGAAATAAGTTCGATGCCCGTTCGATAACGCATCCCCAAATCCGTAATCACGACATCTGGCTGAAGGCGTTCGATGATTTCGATGCCGGCCGCGCCGTTGTCGGCTTCTCCGACGACTTCTAGATCCGCCTCCAACGCCAGCAGCGCGAGCAATCCTTCCCGCAGAATCGCGTGATCGTCCACGAGAACTATCCGCGTTCTCACTTCACCGCTTGATTCTGTTCGCTGCCGCATTACGAAAGTTTTCGCTCGTTGGGATCAACAACGGCGCCGTTCATCCCCGTTACTGAGCATAGGCAAACGCCAGGACAGCGGCAAGCGGTAACACACATCGGCGACGGAACGTCGCGTTAAGTAAAATTCGTTGAAATCCCGATGTCTTGATCCCGCCATCGGTCACGGAAACGAGCTCAGGTACAACCGGTGACAGTGCCGAATTCTTGAGTCCACCGTTGGCCAGCGAAGCTAGCATTAAGTAAAACCCGGCACGAATAGCCTCAGACGACATCATCGACGCATTGCGGTGTTTGTTTCCTTGCTGAGCGCCGTGGCAACCTCAATTGATCCACGCCGCTATCCCTTGCGGGGAGTCCGCGCAACTAGTGTTGGGGTAAAAACAAACTTCCAGTCGCAATAACATTCGGCTCCCTCGAACGCTGATTCGGCCGCATCGAAATTGGCTCGCTTGATGGGCGTCGCATCTGAGCTACTGCGCACGCCAATAAGCGCTCCGCCCTCGTTGCGGATCAGCACCCAGTCGAGCCGACCGGTCATTGGATCAACGTAGATTCGCCGTAAGTGTCGCTGTTCAAACGGAAATCGCCGATCCTCAATGAGTTCCTCAAGCTCTCGCGGATATTGGGCCACGCCCGGGCTTTGCCGGTAGTAACTTTCGATCGCCTTGCGAATCTCCCCACCAACGAAAATTAGTTCCGCTTCGCGATCGCGCTGGACCGCCGTTGTCCATACCGTGCCAGTTGCTGCGAGTGCGATCCCGAATAAGGCCACCGCAAGCAGAATGACGAGATAGGTGAACCCACCTGCTCGCCCATGGCTGATCGTGCGCCGCCATGGCGTTGCGCTACCAGCTGCCAAATGGAGTGCCATCGCTCGCCACACCTTGTGCACCGCTGCGCACGTCACGCGCGCCGGTCACATCCGCGTCTTCGCTTGGAACGAGAATCCACGTTTCGTTGGAGTTCGTTTCCGGATCGGTCGGCACGCTACGCAGGTAATGGCGCTCCACGAGTTCTGCCAGTGACTCCGGATAGCGTGCGAGATCGCCGTAGAACTTGTCGATCGAGTCCCGAATGACGGCCAGATCCTGGCGCAGAACAACTTCCTTCGAACGTTCCAGGCTGCGAAAATACCGCGGCACCGCGATCATCAGAAGTGTCGCGATAATCGACATGACCACCAGGAGTTCGATCAACGTAAATCCCCGCCGCCCTGGCAGGCGGCGGGCGCCGCCCGGTTCACTACCAATCATGATACGCTGTGCCATTCAGCGCCGTCCCTTTTGACAGCGTATATACGTCATAGACGTCATCGCCCGGCTCCGGGCTATCGGGGGGGCTCGCATAACTGCGCAACCCCCAGGTGTCGACTGCCGACTCGGACTCATCGGGGAAGAACGGGTCACGAGGAAATCGGCGCATGAAATAGATCTTGGTCCTTTCCTCCTTCGTAATGTCCTCGACACCAATGATTAGCAGGTCGAGCGTCCGCGGATACCCGCTCGAATCCGCCTCTTTCTCGATCTTTCCCCGGTCCGCCGCGAGCTTGTACGCGTCAATCGCCGTTCGAATTTCGCGCAACGCCGTCCTAAGTTCCTGCTCCTTGGCGCGCTTTACCGTCAATTCCACCAACGGCATTGCGGAAGTCGCGAGCAGTCCCACGATTGCAACCGTGATGACCAGCTCAATCAAGGTGAAGCCGCGTGCTATTCTCATGGGCCGTTACGCAAGAACACGGTAAAACGGATTTCCGCCGAAATTTCGGCGGCGCCTATGCTTTTGCGCTCAACCTTCAATCCATCGACCGCGACACCCGGAATCGCGGTCAATGTCCCGGTCACGAATCGACGAATGTTTGGGTAAGTGCCCACCACGGGAAAACTCATTTGCGCGCGGACGATCCGCCCCGAATGCGTCACGTGGAAATCGTAGCTGCCGCGATCGAGCACGATACCGACTGCACTCGCCTGGCCATATATTCGTGCTGTGATTGCCGGCAACTCGGCCCTTGCCGGCAGTTCGTTTATGAACGCCAGTGATTGCGTATCCAGCGCAACGGCGGTGCCCGCGCGGCGACTCGCAGCCTGATCGCGCTGCTCCCGCGCGAGATCAGACTGCAGTCCAGCGAGCTCGCGATGTAGCGCTGAGTTGGCACTCAAGAAACAGACGAGGCTGAAGATCAGTAGTGCCACACCGATGACGCCAAGGCGTCCGATGTACTGCGCCCGGTGCGAAAGGAACGGGATCACGCCGACCGCAACACGTTTCAGCAGGTCTCGGCTACGCGACGGCGGACTTGACACCATTGGTGGCGTCCGGGTGGTTATCGCGTGCAGTTCGGTCCGCCGTACGGGAACGTCTGCCGCTTCGACGATGTCGTCGCGTATCCTGTCTTCGCAAACGGTGCTCATGGCAATGCCTTCCAGTCTGCCCTGATTTGAAAGCGCACCGGTCGCTCAGGGTCCTTGGCCTGCAGTTCATGACTCTCGAGCATCGGATATCGCAATGCCGCGCTCTTCTGTAAACGCTCGACATAGGCGAGCGCGATGGGCAGCGTGCGCGCCTCAGCAAGCACACGCACCTGATGCTTCTCCCGATCGGGTTCCACGGCCAATAAGGCGACGGATCCGTCACTGTCTGCTGCAGCCCGCTCCAGTTCCTGCAGCAGAATCGCCCACGGCGTTACCAGTTCATGGAAGGCGTCACGGGCCTCCTCCGCTGCTTGTGCTGCCGCCCGGTCAGGTACCGCGGGGTGCTCGGGGCCGATTGCTGCGAGGCGCATCTCGACCGCCGACCTCTGGGCGGCTACGCCACGGTAGTCACCGATAACCAGAGCGGCAGCGGCGATTCCTACGGCCAGGAGTGCCACTCCGGAGCGATTGACGGCGTTCCGATTACGCGCGAAGTCAAGTTCGATGCGAGGACGTATCAAGAGTACATCCTCCTGAGCACAGTCAGGTTGTCGCCCGCCGTAGACTCGACTCGCTCGTCGACCAGCCACTCGACGCCGGGGCCGCAGTCGCCGGCGAGTTTGCGCAGCCACAATGGGGCGTCGACATAAACCCGGCCGTTCTTACCATCTTGCGCTGCCAAGCGCCCGAAAGTTTTCAGGCGCTGCAGTTCGACCATCCAGTCGCCACCGATCCTTGCCGAGTAGACGCGATCCCAGCCGCCGCCCACCAGTCGCGCGGCCGCAAGCGAGCCCTCTTCGATTGTCACGAACCAGCCGTTCGCATTGGGAAGCCTATCGCGCCATGTGTTGTAGGCGGCGATCAACTGCGGTTGCATGGACACCAGAGACAGGCGGCAGATATCCAAGGTCGTGCGAATCTCCCCTAGCAGCGCCTCACGTATCGCGCACGTAATTCTTGCTTGGCCTGGAGCACCTTCGCTTACGCGCACCCGCCATTGATCGGCTACGCTGCCGTAGACGTTTGCGAGACAGGATGCGGCGTACGCCAGGCGTTCCTCATCGGTGACGATGTGGTTGGACCACGGTACGATTGCGTAGCGCACCCAGTGATCGGAAATTACGACACGGACATTCGTCCCCTCCCATGCCGCATCTGTAATCTGCGACTGCATTACCGCGAGCGCAGGGCGCCAATCCATGAGATTGTCGTTCATGACTCGCCCGTCGAATTCTCCAATGCATCGCGGTCGAACTCCCCGGTTCATGCGCATCAGGGCTACTCTAAGCGGCGAGAGCTGGATCCTGATGTCATCACGCCACAGCGGTGACACGATTGACCTCATCAATTGTGGTTTTTCCCCGCCGCGCTAGTTCCAGAGCAGCGGCGCGCAGGAAACGTGAACCGCTACGATGCGCCATCTCCTTCAATTGCCTGATTGGGGCGCGTGCGATAATTGCCTCGCGTAACTCATCGTCGAGCACCAACAATTCCCCGACTGCTACCCGGCCGCGGTAACCAGTACCACGGCAATGATTGCAGCCGACGCCGGCACGAAATGTCGACGCCGCGATGACCGCTGCTGAGAGCCCGGATTCCGCAAGGAGTTTCCGCGGTGGTACGACCGTTTCCGCGCACTGGTCGCAGACCACGCGCACGAGTCGCTGCGCTAGGATGCCGTTGAGTGCGGCGACAAAACTGTAGTTGTCGACACCCATGTGCAGAATCCGGCCCAGCACGTCAAACACGTTATTGGCGTGGACCGTCGTGAACACCAGATGACCCGTGAGCGCCGACTGAATGGCGATCTGTGCGGTTTCCGGGTCCCGGATCTCACCTACCATGATCTTGTCCGGATCGTGACGCAGAATCGATCTCAGTCCCCTGGCAAAAGTCAGTCCTTTTTTTTCGTTAACCGGGATCTGCAGCACTCCGGCCAGCTGGTACTCGACCGGATCCTCGATCGTCACGATCTTGTCGTTACCAGTGTTGGTTTCCGACAGTGCTGCGTAGAGCGTTGTGGTCTTGCCACTGCCCGTGGGGCCCGTGACAAGCAGCATTCCGTAGGGCCGCGCGGCCAAACGTCGCAGCATGCTCACCGTCCGGCTATCAAATCCAAGGGCATCGAGGTGCAAGGTCTGGACGTGATCAGCAACTGCGTGCTTGTCAAGCACACGCAGCACAGCGTCCTCCCCGTAAACGCTTGGCATGATCGAAACGCGAAAGTCTATCGCGCGGTTGTCAATCGCAATCTTGAAGCGGCCGTCCTGTGGCACCCGTCGCTCCGCGATGTCCAACTCCGACATTACCTTGATCCGCGACACGACCTGCTCCGCAACCTCAATTCCGGAGACCGCAGCGATGGGCACGAGAACGCCATCGATTCGATAGCGAATCACGAGGCCAGAACCTTCGCTCTCGAGGTGTACGTCGCTCGCGCCAGCGCGCAGTGCGTCGAATACGGTGGAGTGAACGAGTTTCACGATCGGACTCGAGTCCTCGTTGATTGACGCCAGCGAAAGATTCTCGACCAACTTGGCGCCATCAGCAGCGCTCTGGGCACTTGCCACCGCCAAGTCGATTGCGCGCGTGGATTGCTCACGTGCCGCCACGAAAGCGGTGATGTCCGCCCGTAGCGCCATCGCCCACGTGAGGACGCAGGGTATGCGCACTTCGAGCCATGGACGTAGCGTGGAATCGAAAGGATCTGCAATCACCGCAGTTAGCTGTGCGCCGTCGCGTGTCAAGACGCAACCGCGGCGCAGCCCTTCAGCCGAATGCACAAGGTCAAACGCCGGCTGCAGCCGCATCAGTTCCTCAGCGCTCAGCAAGCGGTACTGAAACGCCCTGGCGACGGCGGCGACGATCTCGCTTGAGTCGAGGCCGGTCATTTCCTCGAGGACATCGACGGCGGACTTTCCTTCACGCTCAGCGGCAGCGACCGCAGCCGACATTGTCAAGTCATCAAGCACGATCGGAGCCATGAGTTCCGCTGCAGCGTTCATCGGATGCTTCCGGCCAATTCGAAGATCGGGAAATACATGAGCACGACGATGATGCCGACAACGATGCCGACCAGCGTCATCAACGCTGGTTCAATCACCCGCGCGAGTAGGTCGACAGTACGTGCAAGTTCATCATCGTAAAATGAAGCGATTCGCTCCATCATTTCACCCATGTTGCCGCTGCGCTCACCGACCCTGAGCATCCGCGCTGCGACTGGAGTCGTCAGATCGAAGCGCTCCAGTGAGGCGGCAATCGACTTTCCCTCGCGTACGGCCTGGGCTGCATGCGCGAGCGACGGTTTCAATGCAGGGCTCAGGAGTCCGGCTGACATGTCGAACGCGGTTACGGCAGGCATGCCACCTCGCAGTAGCATGCCGACCGTCCGATAGAGCCGCGCCAACTGAAATAGCTGCAGCTGCCGGCCGAGCATCGGGATCCGTGCGATCCTGCCGGTCAGGGCGGCACGGAAAGCCGGGCGTTAACCGATATTGGCGATCACCAGGCCGATTACAGCCATAATCGCGACGACCATCAACCCGTGGTTTTGCAACGCCTGGCCCCACTCCATCAACAATCGAGAAGCCCAGGGCAGTCCGCTACCGAGATCTTCGTAGATCGCACTGAAGCGGGGCACTACATAGCCAAGCAGAAATATCGTGACCAGCAGCCCCGTCCCGCAAAGGACGGCGGGGTAAATCGAGGCACTGATCAGCTTCTTGCGCAGCAGATCAATCTGCTGCTGATAGGCGACGAATCGCTCAAGCGCTTCGCGTATCGTCCCAGTCCGCTCGTTCGCGCGAACAGTCGCGATGTACAGAGGCGTGAAACTTAGAGGAAACTCCTCCAGCGCTGCGGACAGAGTTTTACCCTCAAAGAGGCGCACGCGAATCTGTTCAAGCGCGCGGCGCGTACCGACATTCGGCTCCTTCTCACTCAGCGTGTCGACGGCTTCGATCAGAGTGAGTCCGGCGTCGAGCAGCGCCACAAGCTCCTGACTGAAGGAAACGAGAGGTATGCGCGTCGCGGCCGCCGAGCGCAGTTGCCATGCACTTGCGATCGAAATGATCTGGCGACCTGCGGCACGTACCTGGCGCCGCGCGTCGACTTCGTCCAGTGCATCGACTGCGTAAACGAGCACCCCGCCGCCGTGATCGTGAGCTTTGACTCGAAACTTCACCATTATTCACCAACTGGTGATGTCAGCGTTCTCGCCGATTCCGCCAGGCTGGCCATCCTTGCCATAGGAAATGATGTCGACGTCGCCGTGAGTGCCCGGCGACACATAGACGTAAGGCCGGCCCCAGGGATCAGGTGGCACCGCCTTCTTCAAATAGGGACCAGTCCACTCTGGATCGTCCGGCGGCGCGTTCGTCAACACGTCGAGGCCCTCTTCGGACGTCGGGTAACGACCCATGTCGATCCGGTACTGATCGAGCGCCTTGTCGAGCGCGTCGATTTGGGCCATGGCCGCCCTTACCTGCGACTTGCCGACTTGCGCAAAATACCGCGGTGCGACAAAACCAGCGAGAATTCCGATGATTACCATGACCACGAGAAGCTCGAGCAAGGTGAACGCCTTTTGCTCTGAAGGTCCCACCGGCGCGGTGTTGCAATCCAGCGGCCAGCCAACCCGCACCACCGTGCCAGCGTGCCGCTTCGAGCGCACCGAAAACTTGCCGCCGGTCTTGCCAGCACGCTCGCGCAGGCCGCTCAAACCGGTGCCTTTTTGAGGCGGTCGTCCGATTTCCTTCAGCTCAAAGCCGACGCCATCGTCGCGAATCTCAAGCGCCAAAGAGGCGACATCGCCGCGCATTGAAACGAAGACATTCTTTGCCTTTGCGTGCTTGGCAATGTTGTTGAGCGATTCCTGCACCGTTCGAAAAATGGGTGTGCCTAGGCGCTTCGGGATGTCATCATCAGTGATGGCAAAATTCGTGTGAACTTTTATATCATCGTAGACCTCGCGGAATTCCTGGCAAAGCCAGCGCACAGCGGACACCGGGCCAAAATCATCTAGCATCGAGGGACGCAGGTCCATCGCGATCGCACGGATCGACTCAATCGTCTCCTGTACCCGGGAGATCGTGGTCCGCAATAGGTGACGCGGTGCGCTAGGATCCTGCTGATGCGTCATGTCTTCGGCGCGCTCAAGCGAGTACTTGATCGCGCTCAGGGACTGCCCGATGCAATCGTGCAGCTCTTGAGCGATGCGCTTGCGCTCATCCTCCTGCGCGGTCATCAACTGCGCGGAGAGTAGAGACAGTTCCTCACGCGATGCGTTGACTTCGCTGGTGCGCGCTTCGATTCGCGTTTCGAGTTCCTCGTTCATCACCTGCAATTCCGATTGAATGCTGTGCAGCATCGTTATATCCGTCACCACGATTACCGCAAGATCACCCGACGGCTTGTCCACAGCGCTTGCGCCGGCCCCGATCGTGCGCAGTGTCACATCCAGATAGCGACCGAGCCGCGGATCATGCAGTTCGAAACGGCTCGCACCTTTGCGCTTGACCACCTGCCAGGCTTTATCCAGGCTGGCCGCCAGCAAGCATTTCGTCCCCTCGCACTCGGGATGCAGCAACTCGTGAATGGCGCGACCCTGCACCTCGCGTACCCTGCCGAGCAACCACGTTTCCACCGCACGATTGGTACGCACTATTGTGCCGTCACCGTCGAGCACACATACGAGTTCCGGCAACGCATCGACGGTGCATTCCCATTCCTGTTTTGCCCGCGTAATTGCTTGATGCACGCAACGGCGTTCGGCCGCATTCTGTGCGGAAGTGTTGGCCGCGCCGACCATCCTTGTCACGGTCAGCAACACTCGCGCGATTTCGTCGCCTTCTCCGGTCGACGGGTCAGTCCAGGCTGCCAGCACGGTGTCGGCGCCGGTTGGCGAACTTATGGCTGCGCAGGCTAGATCGCACGGGCGCGAATCGATTGGCGCGACTCCTGGATATGCCGCGCGGGCATCATCCGCAGCAGCGTGGGCAACGAGGGCGGGATCGCGTATGGCCTGGGTAAACGTCGACGCCTGATCGATGTCGAACTCAGTACCGACCCAGGACTCTGGCGTGCCAGCGACAGCGCAAATCTTCGCACGATGGCCGCCATTGGTTACCCGGATGGCCGCGACGCGCGCTCCCGGAAAAAGCCGCGCGGTCCGGTCGACGGCAATCTGCAGGATTTCAGCGCCGCCGGTCTCGCCTAGCACTGCACTGGCGATGTCGTAAACGGTCGTGCGAAGCAATTCATACCTATCGGGTCTATTCAGACTTGACCGATTACCGGTCAACGCGAACTCAGTGGCCATTGGGCACATATTCCATGGCACCTTATTGAAGGCTATAGAGGTCCACGACCAGTTACAGTCCCACGGGTGCTGTAGAGGACAGTAGGGTTTTACAGTAGATCAGGTCTCCCCGACTTGGCCGAGCAGCACCTGGTAGACATGCAGGACCTTTGGCACATAGGCCTGAGTCTCTTTGTAGGGCGGAATGCAGCCGCCGCATCGGTCTACGGCATTTTCACCCGCGTTGTACGCGGCCAGCGCGAGTTTGATGTCATTGTCATAACGGTCGATCAATGACTTCAGGAAGTGTGCGCCTCCGTGAACGTTTTGCTTTGGGTCGTACCGATCCGTGACGCCAAAACGTCGCGCGGTTGCAGGCATCAACTGCATCAGGCCGACCGCGCCCCGCCCTGATTTCGCACGCGCGTTGAATCCGGATTCCACGACGATCACGGCCCGCAGAAGATCAGCCTGGACCGAGGCGGCAAGCGCCGCCTGTTCGATGATTGGATCGAATTGCACGGCCTTCCCAAGCAATACCGGGCTAAATGGCTCGCCGCTCTGCGTCTTTTCATGCGGTGTCGCCAGCAGGAATTCGTAGCGCGGATCGGTTGGCACATTGGTGTAGTGCGCGACCCCGTTCGCATCGACGAAAGAATAGACATCGGCGTGCGCGACCGCCGCCGCCAGCATCACTCCCAGCATCATCGTCGGTACCCGCGCCACAGTTATTTATTACTTCGTTTCCCACAAACAAGATAGGTGGGTCAATACCGTAGGCAGCGTGTAGGTGCACGCTGGAAACAGTCGCATTGGCCGCGAATTCTACGGAACGAGCCAGTCACCATCGGCGATCAGAAGGGCACCGGTCCGGCCTGCGAAATGTACGACGTATCCGCCTTTGGAAGCGAAGCGCTGGCCGGGTGCGAGCGCGAGCCGCGGATAATATCCGGTGATGACACGGTGTTCTAGCATTTCCTCGACGCGTTCGACCAGATAGTCGCGCACGAATGTGTCGACCATGTGGTTGATGGTGTCCGACACGATTCCACATACGAGATAGGTATCGGCCTGCACCTCTTGGGCCACGACCGGGATCTGCCGAATGCGGAACCAGCCAAGTGGATAGTCCAGGCGAACACGGCGCCGCTCCGGCAAATCGACCGGATATGCCATGTGAGTGACAGTTCGCCAAGCGGCTGGCAGCGGTGAACGCTCCAGGCCCCCCATACGTCCCGACATGAACACGGATGCGACGTCAGGGGGTACCGGATCCAGTGCCGCCAGGTCGGCAGGTCGGAGCCACAAGACAAGCGTATCCGCGCCGCCGGCCTTGCGTATCGCCGCTGCCAGCTCACGCGTGTTGGCGCCGGCCGGGACGTATCGATTGACAACAGCAAAGCGTTCGTCGGGCAGTGCCGCGGCCAGGGCGCCGGCCGCTTCTTCGCCAACGTCCGCCGCACGAAACACCTGCAGTACTCGGTGAACCTTGGACTCATCGCGCTGCGTCGTCAGCTCATGCGCAATCAGCTGTGCTTCCAGCAGCACGCCTTTCGACAGATACAGCGAATCAAAGTCGTTTTCGGAGACGATCGGCAGGTCCACGTTCGGAAAGAGGCAAGGCAGCGCCTCTGCCTCGCAGAAGCGGTGCACCGGCGCCCAGGTCCTGCCGCCGACCCCTGAGATCACCGCCAACACAGGCTCCGCGGCAAGTTTCGCCTGTAGTTGCTTTTCCCACGTCTCGGGAGCCCCCGTGAGCTGCCAGACGTGGAGCTCCCAGTGGCGGTTGACTTTGAACATCAGGCGGCGCGAGGATCGCAGGCGCGGGCTCTCGGCGCGCACATAGTGATTCTTGTCTATGAAGAACTTCTCGAGCACGTCGAGCATGCCCTGGCGCTTCAATGGATCCGCATCGGGCGTGATGATGGTCGCAAAGTGCAGCACTGACTCGGTAACGCCCGGCACGGCACCGGGCGAGAGCTGCTTGAGATACGCGATCAGCGACGCCATCTCGGTGTCGCCGAGCTGGTAGCGCGGCATCAGGTAACTGAACGGCTTACCGTCGGCGCCGATTCCATCGCGGATCGCCCGCGCCAGCGTCGCGTCGGTATACGGGTCGCGGTCGGCACGCATGCCCTCGACGAAGGGCAGGTCGAGGTCGTCGGCCGTGCCCGCACGTGGATGGAACAGGTAACTCCCGGCGATCGGCGGGATGGTCTGACGCCCTTCTTTCATGCCAAGGCCGCTGCGGCGGTGACAATTGACGCAGGCCCCGGTCACGCCCTCGATACGCACGCCCCCTTCGCGATCAGCCACAAGCGGCGCGCCAGACGGCAGCACACCGTGGCGATAGATCGCCTCGGAGAGCGCTGCATCGCCGGCAAACGTTAGTTCCGGAAAGCCGAACGTAAGAAGCAGCGTGAAACCGCGCAGCAGGCCTTGCGCCGACAAACGCATCAATTAGCGGCGAGCAACTGGCGATACTCGTGAATGAGTTCGTCCGGTGTCAGGAAGCCGTCGATGCGCCGCCATGGCAGGCCGGGGGCGGCGCGCATCAGAGTGACTGGCGGGTGGCTCATCCGGTCTCCACGGTAGACATCAAAGGCGCGTTGCGCCGCGAGGCTCGCATCCAAAGTTCCAGTGTAGTGCTGCCATGCCGGACCAGCACCAAAATTGCGGGCGTACTCGGTCAGTCGTTCCGGCGTGTCATGCTCGGGATCGATCGAGATCGACATCAGGTGGATATGATCGGCCTCAGCTCCAAGCTTGCGCTGAATTTGCGCGAATATCCCGCTCATCAGCGGGCAGATCGAGCCGCAGCTCGTGAAGATGAAATTGAGAATGACCGGCCGCCCGTCGTTCATTTCTTCCGCCAGCGAAACAGTCCTACCGTCGTCGCGCACGAGCGTTACGTCAGGAACCACGTACGGCACCGTTGACGTCACGGGCGGCCGACTCTTGTGCTGCTCGTGCGACGACATGTCGGCGGTAGTGTTTCCGCCCCACGCGCCGCACGGGCCAAGGGCCAGCAGCGTCGCACCGAACAATGCTATCGGCATCATCCTCCGTCTGAAGGACATGGCTGCTTCCTCCGGGTACGAGCCTGTCGGCAGATCAAATTGGTCTACCGAAACGCGATTCCGCCAGCTGCGGATTTACGACGACTTTGTCGATATGGATTTTCTCCGTGCGCTGCACACCCTGAACGACGGTCTCAATGACGTGGGGAATCTGCAGACCATTCACGGTGCGATAATCGCGCAGGAAAACCGACACCACATGGGGCTTGCCATCCAGCTGACGCGGTGTGCCCTCCATTTTGACGTCGAGGAATGAATGTGCATCGATCCACTCGTGCACGACGTGGCCGTTCTTGAGAGTGAGCTTGAGCTTATAGGCATCCTTGCCCTCGACCTGTTCGATGCCCTCGAGCTCAACCCTGGTGCCCTTGGCCGCAAAATCGACCAGCGCGCCGTCGAGATCGGCCTGCGTCGAGGCCAGATTCAGTTCAGCCGGCGTAAAAGATTCCACTTCGTAGCGATTCAGGAAGGGGCGCAGTTTCCAGCCCTGCGTGCCATCGTAGACCTGCACGGCGGTCTGCCCGTTGAATTCGATCTCGAGACGCGACATGCGCCCGCGCTTCAACTCGAGCAGGAACGGCAGCCGTACCTGTGCAGCTGGTTCATCGGAGGGCGGTGGCGCCATGCCGGAGTTCTTCACATAGCGCTGGTTGTTGCCACCGGCCTCCATCATACCGGACCACGACAAGGTCTGGACGGCGCGCCACTGACTCAGGCCGCCACGTGCGGCGACGTTTCTGTCCACGATCTCGGCGGCAGAAAGTTTTGCCGGCATCGGGGCGGCTGTCGCCATCATCGCGAACGTGATCGAAAGTGCCAGCATGGCACAGCTGAAAATTCTTGCTCGCAACATGGATTACTCCTGATTTCCCTCTCGGCCGCGCATTACTGGACGACGAGTCCGTCGACCTGGAACTGTCCGATCACGACGCTGACACGATGGCCCGCTTTCACGATGTTTCCTTTGTTCGAAAACACCATCCAATACGATTTGCCATACTCTGGCGTCGTGGACTGACGCAGTGGTCCCACTTTTTCCATCGTTGGAACCTGCAGCACGGCGTGCGTTTTGGCGTCCATCAGCTGGGGACTCGAGGCCCGATCGTGCAGGGGCGTGGCCTTGGCGACATCCGTCACACGGTAACTGAAACGCACGAGTTCGCCGGATTCCACGAGTCTCACGGACATGCGGTCAATGCCCAAATTGCTCGCATAGAAATTCCTTGCGCTGTCAGGGGCGCCGGGGACATGC
>JAHFSF010000012.1:0-410 GCA_023265875.1 Gammaproteobacteria bacterium
CCGAGCAGCACGCCAGGCTCGACGTCCTGGCTCTCGGCTGCCGTAATTTCGTGCAGGACTCCGTCAGCGGGCGCGGGTATCTCGACGATCACCTTGTCCGTCTCGATCTCGACCAGCGGTTCGTGCCGCCTGACAGGATCGCCCACCGCCTTCAGCCAGCGCAGCACCTGCGAGCGCGTTCCTTCCACCTGGTCCGCCGGCAGCAGCACGTCGATCAACCGGGCCATGGTTCAGGCGCTCGCAATGCGGCGCATGGCCGCGACGATACGCTCGACGGACGGCAGCACCGCTTCCAGCAGCGCAGGACTGTGCGGGCTCGGCACGTCCGGCATCGCCAGTCGCCCGATCGGCGCATCGAGGTCGAAAAATGCCTCCTCGGCGACGACCGCGGCGATCTCCGCGCCGAAACC
>JAHFSF010000012.1:420-26990 GCA_023265875.1 Gammaproteobacteria bacterium
CGTCGCGTCTTTGCGATCGACGCGAGCACTGCCGCACGATCCCAAGGTGACAGCGTGCGCAGGTCCAGCAATTCGACGTCGATGCCGGACTCTCCGGCTGCCTGTTCACAGCGTTCGACCATGGCACCCCAGGATACGACGGTGAGCTCGGTTCCGGCGCGCACGGTGCGCAGGACACCGAAGGGCAGCATGAACCCGTCGCCGGGATAGGGACGGCGTGCCGCGGCGCCGTCGAGCAGCGCGCGGTGCTCGAAAAAGATCACCGGGTCATTGCCGCGAAGCGCCGTGCGCAGCAGTCCCACCGCGTCCTCGGCGTTGGAGGGCATTGCGAGCCGCCAGCCGGTCGCGTGCAGAAACTCGACTTCGTTGCTCTGGCTGTGCCAGGGGTCGCCGCACTTGAAGAAACCGCCTGGCATCCGGACCACGATCGGCGCCGCAAAGCGGTTTGCGGTCCGCCAGCGCATCGTGCCGCAGTCGTGCAGTTGCTCGGCCGCCGGCTCGGCGTACTTACGGAACTGGATCTCCGGCACCGGCACAAGTCCTGCCAGCGCCATGCCGTTGGCACGCCCGATGATGCCCTCCTCCGACAGGCTGGTGTCGAAGACGCGTTCCTCGCCAAAGCGATCCTGCAAGCCGAGCGTAGCCGCGTGAACGCCACCCTTGCGACCGACGTCCTCGCCGAACACCAGCACGCGACGGTTGACCTCGAGTTCGTGCTCCAGCGTGCGGCGAATCGCCGTCAGCATGTTGATCCGCGGCCCGTCCGGCTGCGCAACATCGCTGCCAGCGGCAGGTTCGACTCCGTCGGCCCACATGCCACCCTGCTGCTGCAGCTCGATCGAGCCGTCATCGCGACGCTCGCTGAAGGTGAATCGCGTGACGGCATCCCCCGCGGCGGCCTTCGCCGTCCCGGCGCCTGCAAGCGCCGCTGCAACTTCCGCATGCGCCGCGTCCTCGAGCGCCTTCCATTCGGCGTCCGTCAGGACCTCTGGTACCAGCCGCTGGCGCAGGCGCAGGAGCGGATCGCACGCCTGTTCCGCGGCGATCTCCCCGGGTGATTTGTAGGCCTGCGTGTCCTGCCCTGAATGCCCAGACAGGCGCGGCACGGTCAGGCGCAGCAGCACGGGTCCTTCCCAGGATCGCACGGTTGCCACAGCCGTCTCGATCAGAGCCGCAGCGGTGTCCGGCTCCGTGCCATCGCCATTCAGTATTCGCAGGTTGCGGAACGACGCCAGATTGGCCGCGATATCGCCGCCGGGTGTCTGCAGGGTGGATTTGACGGAGATGCCATAGCCGTTGTCTTCGATGAAGTACAGGAGCGGCAGCCTGGTGGTCGTCGCGACATTGAGCGAAGCCCAGAAACCATTGGTCGCCGTCGAGGCATCGCCGCCATGCACGACGGCGATGCTGCCTTGGCAGGTCTCGTCACCCAGCACGCGCTGGCGGTAGACCAGCGCCTGCGCCCAACCAGTCGCCGGCGTGTACTGGCTGCCGACACCGCCACAGGCTGGCAGCAGGCAGGGACCCTGGCGATTCGGCAGGTTGATGACGACGCCGATATCCCGCCCGGCCGACATGCCCTGGGCCAGCATCATCGTCGAGGCGAGCGCCTCTGCGACCGTGAGACCCAGCGCAAGCGCGAGCGGCCGCGACCGGTAGTACGGCGCCACGGCGTCGCGCAGGCCGGTCAGCCGCTGGGCCAGCAAGGCCTGGGTCACATCGTGGCCACGCGCCGAGAACTGGTAGAGCACGCGTCGTTCCGGCACCAGCCGGCTTTCCTCGATTTCGTCGAGCGCCCGCGACACCAGCGTGTTGCGTACCACCCGGCGCCAGTCAACGGTCGAGGCCAATGAACCCGCGACGGGCCTGCGCGCGCTTGCCGGCATGTGCTCATACCTCGGGGCCGAGGCGGCCCGCGTCATCGTACTCACTCCAGAAGGGTGTTTCTTAGCCAATCTAGCTTGCAAAATACGCTGAATATAGTGATAAACTTCAGTCTATCTACCTATATTGAAGAGATTCACTAAATGCACTCGATCGACCGCACGGACGCCAAGATCCTGCACCTGCTGCAAGGCGACGGACG
This sequence comes from Gammaproteobacteria bacterium, assembly GCA_023265875.1. Classification (GTDB taxonomy): domain Bacteria; phylum Pseudomonadota; class Gammaproteobacteria; order Steroidobacterales; family Steroidobacteraceae; genus SCUD01. The sequence continues at coordinate 2,507 of JAHFSF010000012.1, forward strand.
CCTGAGCCACGTGGAACTTGCCGCTCGCGTCGGCCTGTCGCCGACGCCCTGCACACGGCGGGTGCGACGTCTCGAGCAGCAAGGAATCATCCGCGGCTACGCTGCACTGCTCGATCCGAAGCGTGTCGGCCAGCGGGTCACGGCCTACGTCCAGATCAAGCTGGAACGGCATACCGACGACGTCATCGAACGATTCCGCCGCACGCTGGAAGAACGGCCGGAAGTCGTCACGGCACATGCGATGACCGGGGAAATGGATTTCCTGCTGCAGGTGATCGTAGCGGACCTCGATGCACTCGGGCGATTCACGCTGCACCAGCTGCTGAAGCTTCCCGGCGTGCGCGACGTGCGCTCGAGCCTGGTGCTCGAGACCCTGAAAGACAGCGCCCGCGTACCGATCAACCCCTGAGCGGCAGCGCGGAACTGTTCGCCCGGGCCGACGGTCCATCTTCGGTAGGATAGAATCGCGCGACGCCGCGTTCCCACGCGCACGGCGGGCCGGATGGATGCACCAGGAACTGACGGAGATGAAGTCATGAAAAGGGCGAATTTTGCGGTTGCGATGATGGCCGCCAGCTTGTACGCAGGGGCCGCATGGGCGACCTGTATATATCCACGGGCGCCGGAGCGGGTGCCGGATGGCAAGACTGCGACATTCGACGAGATGCTCGCCGCGCAGCAGACCGTGAAGCAGTTCAACGAGGATGTGAATGCATACAACGCCTGTCTCGACATGGAAATGAAGTCCCTGGAGCAGAGCGGCGAGTATGACGAGGCACGACTGACGGAACTTCGTACCATGCAGGCCAAGAAGAACAATGCCGCCGTTGACGAGGTCCAGGCGATCGCCGACCAGTTCAACGAGCAGCTGCGCATCTTCAAGGCCCGCGACAAGAAGGACTGACCGGAGACCGGATGCTGACCCCTGCCGAGGCCGACGCGGCAATCACCGCCCACCTCGCGCGGGCCCCGCAGGAAAGCCTGCCGTTGCCGGACTGCGCGGGCCGAGTGCTGCGCCAGGACATTCGTGCGGACCGGGACGCACCGCCGTTCAACCGCGTCGCGATGGATGGCGTTGCGATCGCCAGCAGGCCGTTTCTGGATGGCCAACGGCAATTCCGCGTCGCTGCCGTCCAGGCCGCCGGGACGGCGCCACATACGCTGGCAGCAGCAACCGACTGCATCGAGGTCATGACCGGTGCGATGCTGCCAGGCGGCTGCGATGCCGTGGTGCCCATCGAACGCGTCCGCATCGATGGCGACCTCGCGAACATCGAGGCCGACCTTGGGCTCGAGCCCTGGATGCACGTGCACCGCCGCGCGTCGGATGCCAGGGCAGGCGATTTGCTGCTCGCAGCCGGAACGCTGCTCGGCGCGCCCGAGATCGCGATCGCGGCGTCGGCTGGCGAATCGCGACTCACGGTCGCGCGGGCGCCCCGCATCGCCGTCATCTCCACCGGTGATGAACTGGTCGATCCGGGCCTGCCGGTGCTGGACCACCAGGTGCGCCGTTCCAATACCTATGGCGTCGCCGCGGCCCTGCGTCTTGCCGGATTTCCGCCCGTCACGGACCTGCATCTGCCGGATCGGCCGCCCGTGCAACGGGAAGCGCTGGCCGCCGCACTCGCTGGCCACGACGTGCTGGTGCTGAGCGGCGGGGTATCGGCCGGCCGCTTCGACCATGTGCCCGCGGTACTCGATTCCCTGGGCGTCCACCGGGTTTTCCACCAGGTATCGCAGCGACCAGGCCGGCCGCTGTGGTTCGGCGTATGGCAGCCCGGAGTCGCCGTATTCGCGCTGCCGGGAAACCCGGTCTCGGTGCTCGTCTGCCTGGCGCGCTACGTCGTTCCCGCCTTGCAGGCCGCCGCCGGCGGCCGCGTGCCGCCGCGCCCGCTGGTCGCACTGGCACAGGCATACGAGTTCGCCAGTTCGCTGACTTGCTTCCTGCCGGTGGCGCTGGAGTACGATCGTCAGGGCAGCACGCTGGCGATCCCGAGGCCGACCCATGGTTCGGGTGACTTCATTTCGCTGGCAGGCACGGACGGTTTTGTCGAGTTGCCGCCTGGACCGGCGACTCACGCGGCCGGTCTAGTCGTTCCTTTCTATCGCTGGTAGCCCATGCAACACGATGAATCAGGAAAATTGACTGCACTGTCGGCGCCCCACGCGGCGACCGACACGCGTGGAAGGCCACTCGCGGACCTGCGCATCTCGATCATGGATCGCTGCAATTTCCGTTGTCCCTACTGCATGCCGCGCGAAAAATTCGGCGAGCATTACCGCTTCCTGTCCTCGGCCGAGCGGCTGTCCTTCGAGGAGATCACCCACCTCGCCCGCCTGTTCGTGTCGCTGGGGGTACGCAAGCTGCGCCTGACCGGCGGTGAGCCGCTGCTGCGTTCGGGTTTGGCCGACCTGGTCGGTGAGTTGTCTTCGATCGACGGCGTCGAGGACCTGGCGCTGACCACGAATGGCGTGCTGCTGGCACAGCATGCCGCCGAACTCGCGGCCAACGGCCTCAGGCGGGTGACGGTCAGCCTGGATACGCTGGATCACGAGACATTCCGGCGTATGAGCGGCGGCTACGACGGTCTCGAGCGCGTGCAGGACGGCATCCGCGCCGCAATCGAGGCCGGCCTGTCGCCGGTCAAGATCAATACCGTCGTCCAGCGCGGCATCAATGACAGCCAGGTCATCGAACTGGCGCGGCATTTCCGCGGCACCGGCGTAATCCTGCGCTTCATCGAGTACATGGATGTCGGCAATCGCAATCACTGGGACGCCGGCCGGGTCGTGCCGTCCCGGGAATTGCGCGACGCGATCGCTGCCGTGTATCCGCTCGATCCGGTCGTGGGCGCATACCGGGGCGAAGTCGCCGAACGCTATCGGTACCGCGACGGCACCGGCGAGATCGGTTTCATATCGTCGGTGAGCCAGCCGTTCTGCGGTCATTGCACCCGTGCGCGGCTGTCATCCGACGGCGTGTTCTATACCTGCCTGTTTGCAGAGCGCGGCACGGACCTGCGCGGACCGTTACGCGCCGGCGCGAACGATGACGACCTGCTCGCGCTGATGCTTCGCACCTGGCGGCAGCGCGACGATCGCTACAGCGAATTGCGCCGGAAGCCGGACGGTGCGCAACCATTGCGCAAGATCGAGATGTACTACATTGGCGGATGAGAAGGTCCCTATGTTGAGCCACGTGGATGAAGCGGGACAGCCCGCGATGGTCGACGTCACGGCCAAGCACGAAACCCTGCGCAGCGCGACCGCCACGGCACGGCTGCGGTTTCCGCCCGGCCTGCTCGCGCGGCTCCAGTCGTCGGGATACCAGACCGTCAAGGGCCCGGTGCTGAGCACCGCCATCGTGGCCGGGACAATGGCCGCCAAGCGGACCCATGAGCTGATTCCTTTCTGCCATCCCCTCGGGCTCGAGCGCTGCGACATCACGATCGAGGCGGATGCCGGGGGCGGACTCGAAATCCGCTGCACGACGGCCGTACATCACCGCACCGGCGTGGAAATGGAGGCGCTGACCGGCGTTTCGATCGCCGCGTTGACGGTCTATGACATGTGCAAGTCGCTGTCGCATGACATCGTCATCGCGGAGACCTGTCTCCTGTCGAAGTCCGGCGGCAAGACCGATTTCCGCGCGGAGACGCCGCCGTGACGCCCTTGTACGGACTGGTGCTGGCTGGCGGTCGCTCGAGCAGGATGCGCACGGACAAGGCGGCGCTCAGGATCGGCGAGCGGCCCCAACTCGACGTCGCGTTCGAACTGGTGGCGCGGCGCGTTGCAAAGGCCTGGGTCTCCGTGCGACCGGAACAGCGCGCGGACCCGCTGCGTGCCGCTCATGCGCAGGTCGTCGATGGGCCCGGCGTCGAGGGTCCGATTGCCGGCATAATCGCGGCACAGGCAACGGCGCCGGATGCGGCCTGGCTGGTGGTGGCCTGTGACCTGCCGCTGCTGGATGCCGCGACACTCGATCAATTGCTGGCCGCACGGGACACGAGCCGCCTGGCGACGGCCTTCGCGAGCACATTCGATGGTCTGCCGGAACCGCTGTGCGCAATCTATGAGCCTGCAAGCCGCGAACCGATGCGGCGATATGTGGCGGCCGGCGGATTCTGCCCGCGGAAATTCCTGGCCGGACATGAAGTCGCCCTGTTGAGCCCCGCGAATGCACGGGCGCTCGACAATGCAAACACGCCGGAGGAGCTGGCGGCTGCGCGCAGTGCGCTTGCCGCGCGCGGCGTCGCCTGATGCCACGCATTCGCCTCCGGTACTACGCGCTGCTGCGCGAACAGGCGGGCCGCCAGGAGGAAACCGTCGAAACCGCGGCGCGCACGCCTGCAGCGCTCTACCAGGAGCTGATCCTGCGCCATGGCTTTCGCCTGCCACAGGCGCAGCTCAAGGTCGCCGTCAATGCCGCCTTTACCGACTGGACGTATGCGCTCGCCGACGGCGACGAAGTCGTCTTCATCCCACCGGTGGCGGGCGGATGAACGGCTTCGAGTTCACGCATCGGCCGATCGATGCGGCCGCGCTCACTGGGTCGCTGGCCGATCCGGCGGCCGGGGGATTCGCGGCGTTCGAAGGCTGGGTGCGCGACCACAACGACGGCCGGCGGGTCGCGCGACTCGAGTACGAAGCTTTCGAGGAACTGGCGCTGCGTGAAGGCCGGCGCATCGTCGCCGAGGCGATCCGGCGCCATGGCGCCCGGCGGGCGCATTGCGTGCACCGGCTCGGAGCGCTCGAGGTCGGTGAATTGGCCGTATGGGTCGGCGTTGCCAGCGCACACCGTGCCGAAGCGTTCGCGGCCTGCCGGCAGATCATCGACGAGATCAAGCACCTCGTCCCGATCTGGAAGAAGGAACACTTCGACGATGGCGACAGCGGCTGGGTCAACTGCGCGCATTGCGCGGAAGCCGCCCAGGCGCCGGGATTCGACTATTCGCGGCAGATCGCGTTGCCGGAAATCGGCGCGGCCGGGCAGCGCCGCCTTGCCGAATCAGCCGTCGTCGTGGTCGGCGCCGGCGGGCTGGGCTGCGCCGTCCTGGCGGGCCTGGCGGGCGCCGGGGTCGGTACGTTGGTCATCGTCGATCATGACGTCGTCGAGCCGGCCAATCTGCATCGGCAGCCGCTTTATTCGACCAACGACATCGGCCGCCCGAAGGCCGGGGCCGCCGCCTCGCGACTGGCAGCTTACAACCCGACGATCCAGCTGCGTCCGCTGCCGGTCCGCCTGACGCCCGCCAATGCCGCGGGGCTCGTGGCCCAGGGCGACGTCGTCGTGGACTGCAGCGACAACTTTGCGACCAAGTTCCTCGTCAACGATGCCGCCGTGCTCGCCGGTCGCCCGGCCGTGCTGGCGAGTGTCTATCAATATGAGGGCCAGTTGCAGGTCGTGCGGCCCGACGCGGACGGCTCCTGCCTGCGTTGCCAGTGGCCGGAGGCGACGCGCGACGGGCTGGTTGGCAATTGCGCCGAGAGCGGCGTTATCGGCCCGGTGCCCGCCGTGCTCGGCAACCTGCAGGCCATGGAAGTGCTGAAATTGCTGCTCGGGCTGCCGGGCCAGCTGCGTAATGAGCTGCTGCTGGTCGATCTGCTGGACCTCAGCCAGCGCCGCCTGCAGGCGCCGCGCGCGCCCGAATGCAAGGGCCGCTGCGCAAGGATCGCGGAGCTTGCCGCCCCGGTGCCGGCAGGCACGCTCGAGGTCTCGGTGTCGCTGGCGGAGGCGGCGCTGCAGGGTTATCGCATCATCGACATCCGTGAGCCGGATGAGTGCCTTGCGTTGCCCATGCCATTGCCCGGACACGAGGCAATTCCCCTGGGGCAATTGCTTGACGGCGCCACGCGCCTCGATCCGGGGCTGCGTTACCTGCTGGTCTGCTCCAGCGGCAGACGAAGTCTTGCGGCCGCAGAGCTCCTGCGCGCCGACGATCAGGGAAATGTCTGGTCGCTGCGGGGCGGCCTGACGGTCACGATGCGGACTCAGAACGCGAAGTGACCGGCGGGCAATTCCATCAGTGTCCTCGCGCCCGCGCCGAGCGCGTCGAGATGGGTTTCGGCACGCGGCAGCAGGCGCGCGAAATAAAAACGCGCGGTCGCCAGCTTGGCCCGGTGGAAATCCGCATCGCCCTGGCCCCTGTGCAACGCAGCGAATGAGACTGCCGCAATCCTGCTCCAGCACCAGGCCAGGCACAGGTAGCCCGTCAACTGCAGGTAGTCCATCGCCGCCGCACCCGTCTCGTCGGGGTCGCGCGCCGCGCGATTCGCGATCGATTCGGTCGCCTCGCTCCATTCCTTCAGCAGACCCGTCAGGCGCGTCACGAACTCCGCGAGTTCCTCCGAGCGCGAATGCCGCTCGCAGAAACTGCCGATCACGCCTCCCAGCTGGCGCGCGAGTGCTCCGCCTGAACCGAGCACCTTGCGCCCGAGGAGGTCCATCGCCTGGATGCCATTGGCTCCTTCGTAGATGGCCGTGATCCGCGCATCGCGGAAGAACTGCTCGACACCCGTCTCGCGCACATAGCCGTGGCCGCCGTGCACCTGGATCGCGAGACTGGTGCATTCGAGCGACATGTCCGTGATGAAGCCCTTGACCACCGGCGTCAGGATCGCGAGCAGCCCGCCCGCAAGTTCGCGCGCGGCCGGATCGGCGTGATGCAGGGCGCGGTCCATCTGCATGCCAGCGAAGTAGGTCAGCACCCGGCCGCCCTCGATCAGCGCCTTCTGCGTCAGCAGCATGCGGCGCACGTCCGGGTGGCCGATGATCGGGTCCGCGATGGCGCTGCCGTCGCCGCTCGAATTGCGGCCCTGCCGGCGCTCGCGCGCGTAGGCGACCGATGCCTGGTACGCAGCCTCGCATTGCGCGAGCCCCTGCAGGCCGACCCAGAGCCGCGCATGGTTCATCATCGTGAACATGCACTTCAGGCCGCTGTTCGGCTCGCCGATCAGCCAGCCGCGCGAATTCTCGAAATTCATGACGCAGGTCGCCGAGCCGTGGATCCCGAGCTTGTGCTCGACGCCCGCACAGCTGACGCCGTTGGCCGCAGCCGGCCTGCCATCCGCATCCGGCAGGAATTTCGGCACCAGGAACAGGCTGATGCCGCGCGACCCGGATGGCGCGCCCGGCATCTTCGCGAGCACCAGATGCACGATGTTCTCGACCAGGTCGTGCTCGCCGCTGGTGATGAAGATCTTGGTGCCGCTGACCCGATAGCTTCCCCCGGCGTCGGGTTCCGCACGCGTGCGCATGATGCCGAGATCGGTGCCAGCATGGGATTCTGACAGGCACATCGTCCCACCCCACACGCCACTGATCAGCTTCGGAAGGTACAGCCGGCGCAGCTCATCGCTCGCATGCTCCTCCAGGCAGAGGACCGCGCTGTCGGTCAGGCCACTGTAGAGCTTCCATGACATGTTCGCCGTCACGAGCATCTCGCCGACCGGAGCGCCGAAACTCTCGGGCAGGCCCTGGCCGCCGAATTCCGGCGAACCACACAGCGCGGCCCAGCCGTCACTGACGTATTGCCGGTACGCTTCGATGTATCCGGGCGGCGTGATGACACGACCGTCGTCGGTCCGCCGCACCCCGATGCGGTCTCCCGGCTCGTTGGTCGGCGCGATGACGTTCTCGGCGAACCGCGCGCACTCGTCGAGTATCCCGTCGATCAGCTCCGTGCCCACATCGTCGCGGCCAAGCTCGCGATAGTGCTTCTCCGCGCGCAGCACATCGTGCAGAACGTAGCGGATTTCACGCAGGGGAACCTTGTACTGGGGCATCACCAGTCAGCCCGGGACGCGTTCAGCCGCCCGCTTCTGCGCAGGAGATGCACCGGTCGGAATACGGCAGGGCCAGCAAGCGGCGCGAATCGATCGGGTCCCCGCATGAACTGCACACGCCATACGTGCCCTGATCGAGTTGCGCCAGCGCGCGATTGATCTGTGCGAGTTCCGCTGCCGTGGCCTCGCCTATTCCGGCCAGGACCGCATCGTTTTCCATCTGCACGACCTGCTCGGCGAAATCCTTTTCCAGCGGACCCGATGAGCGCGTCATGTCGGCGCGCACGCTGGCGGCACGCGTCAGCAGTTCCTGCTTGTGCTCGAGCAGCTTCCGCCGGATCGCGTCGAACTCCGTCGCCATGGGACCTCCTGGCTCTGGCCAGTGGGCGGCGGCGCGAATGGCGCCGCCGCCCTGCCCCATCAGTTTACCTGTACTTCGACCGTTCTTGGGCGAGCGGCCGCCTGCTTTGGCACGCGGACCTTCAGGACGCCGTTCCTGCTCTCGGCCCGGATCCCGCCGATGTCGGCATCGTCCGGGAGACGGAAACGGCGGGAAAAACTGCCATAGAGGCCCTCGATGCGATGCAGCTTCTCGTCCTTTTGCTCGAGTTCATTGCGGCGTTCGCCACTGATCGTGATCACGCCATCGTCCACCGTGACCTTGACGTCATCCTTGCTGACCTCTGGCAACTCGGCCTTGATCAGGTATTCGCCGTCAGTCTCGGAGATATTGGCGGCAGGGGTCCAGTCCGTCGTGGCTTTCTGCTCCGTGCTCCCGGAGGCCAGCCGGGCAAGCGGGGCACCCAGCAGCAGGTTGCAGCGCGCGAATACATCATCCATTTCCCTGAACGGTTCCCAGCGAACGAATGTCATGTGGTTCTCCTTCCGCACATCGCGGTGTCGGATCAGTGCATGGGGGCGCTGGCCGGCCTTCTCAAGCCGGTGCAGCCGCCGATTTCGGGGCGGCGGCCCGAGCGTTGCTTCAGGACGGCTCGCGACCGTAATATCGGGTCGCTTCCCGCGCGCCGCTCGCGCCGCCATTGCCGTGAGGATGTTCCATGGGCCGTGATCACAATCCCAAGCCTGGCCAGTGGTACGAGAGCCTTGAGGACGAGGAAGTCTTCCAGGTCCTGTCGATTGACGAGGACTCGGAGTTGATCGAGTTGCGGTACGAGGACGGGGACGTCGAGGAAATTGACTACGAGACCTGGCAGGAACTCGATCTCGAACTCACCGAAGAGCCGGAGGGCTGGTCTGGCTCCGACGACGACGAAGATGACGAGGACATTGACGACGACGAAGATGACGACGACTGGGACGACGACGAGGATGACGACGAGGACGAGGATTACAGCGACCGGGACGACTACTGACCGGCGCTGGCGGGATCTGCCGCCGAAGTCCCGCTCGCCCCCTGCTGCGGCAGCCGGGGCCTGGCGCGAATCAGGCGAAGGATCACGGGATCGGCCACCAGTTGGCGGGCGGACCAGATCGACCAGTACTTGCGGCGGTAGGCGAACGCAGACTCGGGCGCCGCACCCGCCACAATCAACGGATTGCGACTGGACACGACCAGCACGCGTGCCGCCGGCTGAGTCGCCACCAGAGCGCGCAGTCCAGCGAGGTCGCGGACCTCGGGTAACACCTGCTTCAGGCGACCATTGAACCCGAGCTGGCCGTGGTATTCGCCCCAGTAGGCGATCACCACTCCGCTTTCCTGCAGGCGCGCGAGTTCCTGGGCCGCACCCCGCGTGTCGTAACTGCGGCCGGCCTCCGAGCCGTGCAGGGCCGTGACGATGAGAGCGACGCTGACAACGGTTGCGACGTGAATCCGCACGATGGCGCGCGCCAGCGTCAAGCGATCAGGAAGCGCCGCCCACGCGACCGCAGCGAGCACCGCAATTCCCCAACCCGGATGAACGTCGCTGAGCCAGCCGCCGTGCCACTGCTCCGGTCCGAGGTCGCCGGCCGCTAGCACGGTGCCCAGCAGCCCGAGCGGCAACATGGCAAGCCAGCGGCCTCCGGTGTAGGACATCCGGTTGCTGGTCGCAGCGCCACGCGCGATCAGCAGCGCGCAGGCCGGAATCAGCGGCAACAGGTAGTGCGGCTGTTTCGCACTGACGATGCAGAACGGAATGAACGCCAGCAGCCAGCTCAGGCAGAATTTCAGGCCGGGCTCCGGCATGCCGAGCGCAGCGCGCAGTTGCCGCCACCATTCCGGCCAGGCGGCCCAGGGCAGCAGGAGCAGCGGCAGCAGAGGCAGGTACCACCACCAAGGATGCTGGTGTGCGAAACTCTGCACCGCGCGCCTTGCCATCTGGTCCCACAGGATCTCGACACCGAAACGCTCGCCCGCGACGGCAGCCGCCGGCAGCGCCCAGGCCAGTGCGAGCGCAATGCCCAGCACCAGCGCGAGCGTCAGTCCCAGATACCAGCGGGCGGGCATTGCGCGAGCTTCGAGACTCCACCAGGGGCCCGCCAGCGCAAGCGGCAACAGGTGCAACACGATCACCGGCCCCTTGGTCAGCGCGCCGAGCCCGACTGCGACGGCGAACCCGGCCCAGGCCGCCGTGCCCGTCCGTCCGCCGCCGGCCGCGCGGTGCAGCGCCAATGCGCCCGCAACGACGCAGGCCGCAAGCAGCATGTCGAACATGATCGCGGCACTCCACAGCGCCCAGATCAGCGTGCCGCCGGTCAGGATCGCCGCCAGGCGCCCGACGTCTTCTGCGTGCGGCCACAGTCGCCGGGCAAGCGCGGCGATCAGGCCCATTCCCAGCAGGCTTGCCACGATCGGTACCAGCCTGGCCCAGGCCACGCTCAGCCCGAACCAGTCCCAGCCCGCGCCAAACAGCCAGAACAGCAGCGGTGGCTTCTGCAGGTACCATTCGCCGTTCAGTTGTGGCAGCAGCCACGCGCCGGGTGCCTGCATCTCCCACGCGACCGTCAGGTAGCGCGTCTCATCCACGGCCGTCGCCGGCCAGGTGGCGGCCGCGACGACGGCAAGGAACAGCCAGGCGAACAGCCAGGCTTGGTTACGGATCACGGACCAAAGTCGCGGCGACCAGCGACGTTCCGGCCTTGAAGCGCGCGAGGCAACTGCAGGAACCCCCTGATTCGAGTGGATTTTTCGGGCAACCAAGGCGGAAAATATAATGGATACTGGCGGCGGTCACCAGCCGCGACTTGAAGTGGCGCGCCGGCGCATCCATCTGGGCCAGTGATGAAGAGAATACTGCTTTTTTTGCTCACCAATTTCGCGATCCTGATGGTCGCGAGTGTCACCCTGCGTCTGCTCGGCGTCGAGCCCTGGCTCGATCAGCGGGGCATCAATTTCAATTCGCTGCTGGTATTCGGCGCCGTGCTCGGCTTTGGTGGCGCCTTCGTCTCGCTGGCCATTTCCAGGTGGATGGCGAAGAAGACGATGGGTGTCCAAGTGATCGGGGAGCCGCGCAATGAAGCCGAAACCTGGTTGCTCGAGACCGTGCGGCGCCAGGCCCAGCTGGCCGGCGTCGGCATGCCGGAAGTCGGCTACTTCAACTCGCCTGAGCCGAACGCCTTCGCGACGGGCGCGAACCGCAACCAGGCGCTGGTCGCGGTCAGCACCGGCTTGCTCCAGCGGATGGACCGCCAGGAAGTGGAGGCCGTGCTGGGCCACGAGATCAGCCACGTCGCCAACGGCGACATGGTCACGCTGACCCTGATCCAGGGGATCGTGAATACCTTCGTCTTCGTTGTCTCGCGCCTGATCGGCGACGTCGTGGACAGAACCGTGTTCAGGAGCGAGCGCGGCCACGGCCCGGCGTTCTTCATCACGACGATGGCCGCCCAGCTCGTCCTTTCTTTTCTGGCAACGATGATCGTCATGTGGTTTTCGCGGCAACGCGAGTTCCGCGCCGACGCCGGCGGCGCGCGATTGGCCGGCCGGCACAACATGATCGGCGCGCTCGAGGCGCTCGAGCGCGGCCACGCGCAGGCACTGCCGGACCGCATGGCGGCCTTCGGCATCGCCGGCGGCGTGGGCCAGGGCCTGCGCCGGCTTTTCATGAGTCACCCGCCGCTCGATGAACGGATCGCGGCCTTGCGCGCCGCGCAGTGAATCCGATCCCCGCCCTGCGCCTCCAGGCATTGAAGGACCTGCTGGGTCCGGGAGGGTTTCTCGAGTCCGCCGCTGACCGCGCGCCCTTTGAAGTCGATTTTCGCGGCATTCATCGCGGACGGACGCCATTGGTGGCGCTGCCGCAGTCCACCGCCCAGGTGTCGGATTTCGTGCGCCACTGCGCCAGCCAGCGCATCGCCATCGTGCCGCAGGGCGGCAACACCGGCTATTGCGGCGGGGCCACGCCGCGTGCCGGCAATGACGAGATCGTGCTGTCATTGCGGCGGATGACGCGGATCCGTGCCGTGGATGCAGCCAGCAACTCGCTCACTGCCGACGCGGGTTGCCTGCTCGCGACGCTGCAGGATGCCGCCGCGACCGCGGGCCGGCTGTTGCCGATGTCGCTCGGATCGGAGGGTTCGTGCACGCTCGGCGGCATCATCTCGACGAATGCTGGTGGTACTGCGGTGCTGCGCTACGGAATGATGCGCGAGCTCGTGCTCGGTCTCGAGGTCGTCCTGCCTGATGGGCGCGTGCTCGACCAGCTGACTGCGTTGCGCAAGGACAACACCGGCTACGACGTCAAGCAGCTGTTCATCGGTGCCGAGGGGACACTCGGTGTCGTCACGGCGGCCTGCGTCAAGCTGTTCACTCGACCCGCCAGCACGGCAACCGCGATGGTCGCCCTCGCCTCGCCAGCCGCGGCCCTCGCGCTGCTCGACGGGCTTCGGGACAGTCTCGGCGACGCCGTGACCACGTTCGAATTGATTCCGCGCATCGCACTTGAGTTCGTTTGCCGCCACGTCCCGGGCAGCCGCGATCCTCTGGCAGCGGCGCATCCCTGGTATGTGCTGCTCGAGGTGACCCAGCCGCAAGCCGACTCGGGACTGGCCGGCCAGTTCGAATCGGCGCTCGCGGGCGCAATCGACTCGGGTCGCGCATCCGACGCCGTGATCGCGTCATCGGACGCACAGCGCGATGCCCTGTGGCGCCTGCGTGAATCGATACCTGAGGCGCAGAGGCAGCAAGGTCCTGGCCTCAAGCACGACATTTCAGTCGAGCCCTCACGGCTGCCGCAATTCATCGAAGAGGGACGTGAAGTGCTCGCAAGGCTCGCACCCGGGGCGCGCCTCGTGGCCTACGGCCATCTCGGCGACGGCAACCTGCATTTCAACCTGAGCCCCGCTGGCGGGGCGCAGGACACGGCGCTCGTGGCGAACGGCGCGACCATCAGCCGCGCGGTGCACGACCTGGTCGCCCGCTACCGCGGCAGCATCAGCGCCGAGCACGGCATCGGCCAGCTGAAGGTCGCTGAACTCGAGCGCTATGAAGACCCGGTGGCGCTCGCATTGATGCGCAGCATCAAGCAGGCGCTGGACCCGCTTGGAATCATGAATCCGGGCAAGGTGCTGAGACCGGGCCCGTGACGGGCGTTGGTCTCATTGCTGCTGGCCAGCGGGGCTCGACCAGCGGCTGTTCTGGCGGATCAATCCTTCCTGGGCCACGCTCGCGACGAGCACGCCATCGCGCGAATAGATCGCGCCGCGGCCGAAGCCGCGCGCTCCCGAGGCGCTCGGGCTGTCGATGACATACAGCAGCCACTCATCTGCCCGCACGTCGCGGTGAAACCAGATGGCGTGATCGATACTTGCCATCTGCAGTTGCAGGAACGAGATGCCATGCGGCAGCGTCGCCGTGTCGAGCAGGTGGTAATCCGAGACGTAAGCAAGCAGGTGACGGTGCAGGGGCTGATCATCCGGCAGGCGATCCAGCGCCCGGAACCAGGCCATTTTGGATGCAGCCGACGGGACTGGATTGGTGTAGTTGGGCGGATGCACCGGTCGGAACTCGAAGGGGCGTTGATGCTGGAAGAAATTGCGCATTTTTTCCGGCACGCGGTCCAGCACCTCGGCGTTGAATTCGGCCAGGTCGCGCAGACCCTCCGGTGGCGGCGCCGCGGGCATCGGCGCCTGATGGTCCAAGCCCTGCTCGACCTGCTGGAACGATGCCGACATCGTCAGGATCTGCTGCCCGTGCTGGATCGCAACGACGCGACGGCTCGTGAAGCTGCCGCCGTCCCGGCTGCGGTCCACTTCGAACACGATGGGCGAATTGACATCACCGCGGCGCAGGAAATAGGCATGCAGCGAATGCACCAGGCGTCCTTCGACGGTCCGTGATGCCGCGACCAGCGCCTGACCCAGTACTTGCCCACCGAAGACCTGTGGCGCGCCGATGTCGTGGCTCTGACCGCGGAACAGGTTGTCTTCCAGGCGCTCGAGGTCGAGCAGGCTCAGCAGTTCGGCAAGGCGTCGGTCCATCCGGGCTCGGTATCAGTCGGGCGGCGCCACGCCGAGTCGTTGCCGCATGATCGGGCTCGTCGTCGTGTACTGCAGGAATTGCCGCTGTTCGGGATAAAGATGGTGCTGGACACCAAAAGCGGCGAGCGCCGCCTCGTGGAAACCCGACAGGATCAGTTTCTTCTTGCCGGGATAGGTGTTGATGTCGCCGATCGCGAAAATCCCCGGCACGCTGGTCCCGAATTTTTCCGTATCGACGCGAAGCGCCTTCTTCTCGAGCGCCAGACCCCAGTCCGCGACCGGCCCGAGTTTCGGGTGCAGGCCGAAGAATGCGAGCACGTGCTCACATTCGACTTCGGCAAGCGACTTGTCGGCGCCGAGCACCGTCGCGCCGGTGATCCGGTCGCCCGCGATCGAGAGCGAACTGATCGTGCCTTCCAGGTACCGCAGGCGGCCGGCGGTCGCAAGCTCCTTCATGCGCGCCACGCTCGCAGGCTGTGCGCGGAAATGCGGGCGCCGGTGCACGAGCGTCACCGAGCGTGCCTTGCCGCAGAAGTCGAGTGTCCAGTCGAGCGCGCTGTCGCCGCCACCTGCGATCAACAGGTCCTTGCCGGCGAAATCCCGGGCGTTGCGCACGCGATAATGAACCTGGCGGCCCTCGCAGGCATCGGCACCGGGCACCATCAGGCGACGTGGCTGAAATGAGCCGAGTCCAGCCGCAATGATCACGGCGCCGGCATCGAAGCGGGTGCCCGCCGCCGTTTCGACGTCGAATCGCCGGTCCGCGCGCGGCACCAGCAGCGATACTTCCTGGCCCAGGTGCAGGCCGGCGCCGAACGGCCTGATCTGCTCGAGCAGCCGGTCCACGAGTTCCTGGGCGCCGCAGACCGGCAGTGCTGGGATGTCGTAGATCGGCTTGTCAGGATAGAGCTCGGTGCACTGCCCGCCCGGGTGCGCAAGCGTATCCACGAGCTGGCACTTGATGCCGAGCAGTCCCAGTTCAAAGACCGCGAACAGTCCCGTCGGGCCCGCGCCGACGATCAGGCATTCAGTGCTGATGACATCGCGACTCGCGGCTTCGGTCACGGCAGGATCCTCGGCTGATAGCGGGCCGCGCGCGGGCGTCGGCGCCAGGCATTCTAGCCGATGATCAGCCCGCCACAGTCGAATCTACTCGTAGTCGCGGACGACGCGAAAGCCAAGGTCCGACTGCCGCAGCGCCGCCGCTTCGGAGCCGCGGGCCGGGGCGCGCGCGTCCCGCGGCCGACTCGCCCAGGAACCGCCGCGCACGACCTTGCGTTCGCAACCGCCCTGCCAGGTCCATGCGCGCCCGTCGTCTGGCCGTCCGGCATGGCTCGCCGTGTAGCAGTCCATCACCCATTCGCGGACGTTGCCGATGATGTCGTACACGCCGAAGGCATTGGGCTGGTATTGCGCGACCGGCGCCAGCGCCACCGCGCGATCGCTGCAGCGCGCGTTGGGCCACGGCAAGTGATACGCGTCGACTGCGGACGAGTCGTAGACATTGGCATGATCGCAGGCGAGTGACAGCGCCACGCCCTCCTGCGAATCGCGCTCGCCCCAGAATCGTGGAAATGAGGTACCGCCGCGCGCGACATATTCCCATTCTGCCTCGGATGGCAGTCGATAGCGCCTGCCGCTCTCTCTTGCGAGCCAGTCCGCATAGGCGTGGGCATCATCCCAGTTCACGCAGACGACCGGTTCGTCGTCAGCCGGTGGCAGTGCAAATCCGGGATCGCGCCAGCTTCGCTCCGGTTCCTGAACCCATTGGCCGTCGAGCCAAACGCGGCAACCAGGCGTCGGATCCGCGCCGGTCGCCTCGACATAGCGACGGAATTCGGCAACCGTGATCTCGCGGCTGGAAACGTAGAATGGACGGGCCAGCGAAATGGCAACCGGCGGCGATTCGCCGGTCGCCGGATCGAGTTCGGCCGCATCCGGCGCGGATCCAAGCTGGAAATTTCCCGGTGGCACCAGTGCAAGCAGCGGGCATGCCTCGCAGTCGAGCGCATCGGCCGCTGGCGCCGGCACCACCTGCTGCGCGGCCAATGGCAACGCACAGGCCAGGAACGCGAGCGGCAGCAGTCGTCGCATCAGTGATCCCCCGCCGTGCGCGCATCGCGCTGATCCATCCCCATCGCGACCCGGAAACCCGTGTCGTCGGAGCGATCGCTCGCGGCGGCGTCGCCGCGGAACGCGCTGCGACTGCGATCCGGCGGCGCGAGCCAGCTACCGCCGCGCTGGATGTGCCGCCTGCAGCCGCCCAGCCATTCCCAGGCGCGCGCGTCGCGCGGCCGGCCCACGTAGCTGCCGGTCGCGCAATCCTGCACCCACTCCTGGACATTCCCGATCATGTCATACAGCCCGAAGGGGTTTGCGGCGTAGCTGCCGACCGGCGCGAGGTTGGCATAGCCATCGCGACAGCCGGCATGCGGCCAGCCGAGACGGTAAACGGAATCGGCCGTGACGTCGTAGGTGTTGGCCCATTCACAGGCGTCTTCCGCCGCATCACCCCAGGGACGCAGCGTCGTCGTGCCGGCACGCGCGGCATATTCCCATTCCGCCTCGGACGGCAGCCGGTAAGCCTTGCCGGTCCCATGCGCGAGCCACTGGACGTAGGCGCGGGCATCATCAAAGGACACGCAGGAAACGGGGTGATTGTCGAGCAGCTCGGCGGGTGTGGCCGGATTCTGCCAGCCGCGACGCGCATCTTCATTGAAGCGCAGGAGCGCCGGATCCCAGGTACGACAGCCGGGTCGCGGTTCATGGCCGCTATCGGCGACGAAGCGGGCAAACTCCGCTCGCGTGACTTCATGGCGACCGAGCGCAAAGGCCTGCGGCACCTGGATGACGAGCGGACCCGACTCCGCCCCGGACTGGCCCGGTGGCATGGCGGCGGCCGGTGTGCCGATTACATAACTGCCGGCAGGGATCACGACCATTTCCGGGCAATGCTCGCAATCCCTGAAGACCGAACCTGCCGGGCGCGGTGCGTCAGCACCGAGCGCCAGACCGGGCAGCAGCAGGATGACGCCAGCGGCGCGATGAATCACGAAGCGGCCCTGACCGGGATGTAGATCTGCGCATTGCCGCGCTGGACCAGGAGCGCCACGGCACCGGCGGCATCATCGACCAGACTCCTGAATTCCGCGACCGACCCGACCCCGCTGCCGTTGACGGCCAGCACGATGTCTCCGGGCTCGACGCCGGCATCCGCAGCCGGTCCCTCCGACACCTCGACAACCAGGCGCCCCTGTGTATGCAACCGCAGGCGCTCGCTGCCGGTCAGCGGACGCACCGCGAGACCCATCTTGCCGGTGTCGGCAGCGTCCGCCAGTTGCAGCGCGGCCACTCCGGGATCGTCCGCGAGCTCGCCGACCCTGATGCGGACTTCGCGTTTCTTCTCGTCCCGCCAGATTTCGAGCGTCGCCTCGGTGCCCGGCTTGATCCCGGCGATGACCGCCGGCAGCTCGCCGGAACGCTCGATCTCGCGTGCGTTCACGGCCAGGATCACGTCACCCGCCTGGAGACCGGCCTTGTCCGCCGGACCTCCGCGCTCGACCTGGCTGATCAGTGCGCCCTGCGGGCGCGCCAACCGGAAGGAATCGGCGAGGGCCTGGTTGACGTCCTGGATCGTCACGCCAATGCGACCGCGTTCGACCCTGCCATCCGCGACCAGCTGGTTCTTCACGTTGATCGCGACGTCGATCGGGATCGCGAACGACACGCCCTGATAACCACCCGTGCGGCTGTAAATCTGCGAATTGATGCCGATCACTTCACCCTGCAGGTTGAACAAGGGTCCACCCGAGTTGCCGGGATTGACGGCCACGTCCGTCTGGATGAACGGAGTGTAGGCATCGCCAGGCAGGGAACGCGCCGTGGCGCTGACGATACCGGCCGTCACCGAGTTTTCGAAGCCGAAGGGCGAACCGATGGCAATCACCCATACGCCGGCCTTCAGCCTGCCCGGATCGCCGACGCGGACGAAAGGCAACTTGTCAGCGGCGATCTTCAGCACGGCCACGTCGGTTCGCGGATCCGCGCCGACGACCTTGGCGCGGTACTCGCGCCGGTCCGTCATCCGCACCGTGACTTCGCGCGCCCGATCGACGACATGCGCATTGGTCAGGATATAACCGTTGGCGCTGACCAGGAAACCCGAGCCCTCACCACGCACCGGCGGTGCCGAACCGTGCGGCCCCCCGAATCCGAAACGCTGGAAAAAGTCATACAAGGGATCGCCCGGTGACAGGCCCGGCGCACCGTTGGCAACCGGTTCATCCCGCGCGACGGTCGTGACATTGACGACAGCGGGTCCGTAGGCCTCGACCAGCGCGCTGAAGTCCGGGAGCCCGCTGATGACGGCAGGCGCCGAAACCTGCGCCGGTGACGGTATCGCCGCCGTCACCGATGAAGCCCCGGTGCCGGGCGATGCCGGCTGCTGCTTGGCACCGCAGCCGGCAAGTGCCAGCAGCAGTACCCCCAGTGGAATCAGTCGCGTAATCCCCGGCATTGGACCTCCAGGAACGCCCTTGGATGCAGCGCTCAGACTGCCGCGGTCCCTGCAAGTTGCATCCACGCGCATTAGTATTGCATCAAATGATCAGCCGTACTCTGGGCTTCCTGCTGGGCGCGGCGCTCGTCACCCAGGCCTGCGCCACCAGCGACCTCCCGGCGCGAACACGCGCCGTGCTCAGTCAGCGACTGGTGCCGGACTCCGCGGTGACGGTCGTCGTGCGCGATATCGCAACCGGCGAAGGACTGGTCGACCTCAATGCCGCCGTGCCGCGCGCGCCGGCATCGACGATGAAACTCCTGCCCACTTCCGCTGCGCTCGACCTGCTGGGCCCGGCATATTCCTGGAAGACGCGCGCCTGGGCCGATGCGCCGGTCGTGAAGGGCGTGCTGAAGGGCAATCTGTATCTTCAGGGCGGCGGTGATCCACTGCTGACCATCGAGCGCTGGTGGCGATTCGTCGCCGATTTGCGCGAGACAGGACTCCGCGTCATTGACGGCGACATCGTCATCGACCAGACGCGCTTTGCAGCCCTCGACGAGCGACCGGAGGATTTCGATGGCAAGCACTGGCGCACGTACAACGTGCTGCCTGATGCACTGCTCGTCAACTGGCAGTCCGCGGATTTCGTGATCCGGCCAGCCGACGACGACAGCGGCGTCGAAGTCGCAATTCAGCCGTACCCGGAGGGCCTCGTCGTCGAGAATCGCGCGGTGCTGACCACCGGCCGCTGCGCAGGCCGAAATCGCCGGGTCATGCTGACGAGCGAGCCTGACCAGCCGGAGCACATCATCGTCACGGGGCGGTTGTCATCGAACTGCGCTGCGCAAACGCAGCGGCGGGCCGTCATGCAGCCGGCGGAATTCGCGTACGGCACGTTCGTGACCCTGTGGCGCCAGCAGGGAGGCGAATTCAAGGGCGGCATGATGCGCGCGCCGACGCCACCGACGGCCAGGTTATTGCTGACGCAGGAGTCCCTGTCGCTGGCGGAAATCATCCGCGTCACCAATAAGTACTCCAGCAACATGATGGCACGCACGCTGGTGCTGACCCTGGGCGCAGAACGCATGGGCACTGCGGCTACGGCTGCCGGTGGGGAAGCGGCGATCCGGGACTGGCTGAAGGGCCGCGGCCTCGAATTTCCGGAACTCGTCATCGGCAATGGTTCCGGCCTTTCGCGCGACGCGCAGATCTCGGGCGACAGCCTGGCGCGACTGCTGATCAGCGACTGGACCACTTCCTACGCGCCCGAGTTCCTGGCCTCTCTCTCCCTCGGCGGCCTGGACGGCACCTTGCGCGAACGCTTCGAGGACATCGACAACCAGAGCCGGATCCGGATGAAGACCGGCACGCTAAAGGATGTCAGCGCCATCGCCGGCTACGTGACCGGCCGGTCGGGCCGGCACTATGCCGTCGTCATAATCGTCAACCATCCCGGCGCCCAGAATGGGGTCGGCGAACAGATCCAGGCGGCGGTCATCGACTGGGTGCTCAGGCAGTAGCCGCTGCAGGAACAGCAGGATCGTTTCCTGGAGGCCAGCGGCCCCGAGCCGCAAAGCTGCCGCAACGCTGCCCGCATACCTGACGCCAGCCACCGGGGCGCGCGGGCGGCCTGCGACGAAATGCCTTCCGGGCGCGGCCAATGACGGGAGCTGATGGATTCCATCGCGCCCGGCGCGTCCTAGAATCTGGACCTGGACCTGGGCCGGCGTGGTCCATCCGCGATCGGCGGGAGTGTGTCATGGAATCCGTGGCAGCGATATTGCTCGTGTTGTTCCAGCTTTTCTTCGGCTGGTGCGGCGGCAGTGAACCCGAGCACGCACCGGCCGATACCTGCGCGACCAGCCAGCGCTGACGGCGCAAGGGCGGCGACCTTCAACGATCGCCGAGGATCCGCTCCAGGCGGTCGCGGTAACTCCGGCTCAGTTTCAGTTCGTGCCCGCCCTCCAGCGTCAGGAAATACTCGCCGTTCGTATGCGGCTTCAGGCGCCGGATCCGGTGGATGTTGACGATCGTCGAACGGTGGACACGCTGGAAGCTGGCGGGATCCAGCTGCTCCTCGAACTGTTTCATCGTCGCGCGCACGACATGCGTGCGACCTTCCGCATGCACGCACATGTAATCCCCGGCGGCGTCGATCCAGTCGATCACGTTGACCGGCAGCCGGATCACCTCGCGGCCCAGCCGGATCGGCAGCACTTCGGGCCAGCGCCGCGACAGGCCGTTCGCGCCACGGGCCAGTAACTCGTCGGCATCCAGCTGGCCCGCACCGGTGATGCCCGCCAGCAGCGCAACGAGCTGCTCGCGGTGCCTGGCCGAGCGGCGCTGCTTGAACTGCTCGCGCACGTGCGCCATCGCCCGGTCGAGGCGCTCGTCCACCAGCGGCTTCAGCAGGTAGTCGAGCGCGTGCGCGTCGAAAGCGTCGATCGCGTAGCGGTCGAAGGCCGTGACGAACACGACCATCGGCATGCTCGTCTGCGGGACGCGGCGCAGCACCTCGAATCCGTCGATGCCCGGCATCTCGATATCGAGGAACATCAGTTCCGGTCCATGCTGCGCCACGGCCTCCACGGCCTCGCGGCCATTGGCGCACTGCGCGACGATCTGGATTTCCCTGTACGCGGCCAGTCGCAGCTCCAGGCCGCGCCGGGCGAGCGGCTCGTCGTCCACGATGATCGCGCGGATCGTGTCGCCCATCGGCTTCTAGACCTCCAGTGGCAGCCGCATCTCGACACGCAGCCCCGGACCGGCATCGGTGACGCCGATGCGGTGAGCGTCGCCGTACAGCACCCGGAGCCGTTCGCGCGTATTGCGCAGCCCGACTCCGCGACCGTTGACGCCGGTACTGCCGACCGGCAAACCAGGTCCGTCGTCGACGACGGCAAGGCGCAGCTCCTGGCCTTCGATGCCGGCGATGACGGTTACGGACCCCCCCTGCTCACGCGGTGCAATCGCGTACTTCATTGCATTCTCGACCAGCGGCTGCAACAGCAGCGACGGTACCAGCGCCGTTTCACAGCGTTCGTCCACGTCGAACTCGAGCTTCAGGCGGTCGCCAAATCGCAGCTTCTCGATGCCGAGGTAGAGATTCAGCGCATCGAGTTCCTGGCGCAGCGTGACCTTCTTCATCGGGTCCTGATCCAGCGTGTACCTCAGGAACTCGGACAGTCGCGACACCGCCAGATTGGCCGTGCGGTTCTGGCCGTCCAGCACCAGCGTCGAAATCGCATTCAACGTGTTGAACAGGAAGTGCGGATTGAGTTGGTAGCGCAGCATCTTGAGCTGCGACTCCTGGGCGAGCGCCGACGCTTTCAGCGTCGCTTCGCGCTCGAGCTGCAGGCGTTCGTAGAACTTGACCCCGAAATACAACGCACTCCAGCACAGCAGCAGCAGCATCGAGTACAGCGTTCCCGAGAAAATATCGAGCAGCTGGGGCTCGTGCTCCATCGCCCATTCCGACTTGACGAACTCCATGTAGCTCGCATTGATGATCGCGGCCCGCACCAGCGCGAGCAGCCAGCAGGCAATTGCGGAACCGATCAGGATCGCGCGCGGCCCCTTGATCCACAGACGCCGGTACAGCAGGCGCAGCGGCGCCGACAGCAGGATGCCGGAAATCGAGGCAACTGCGATCACCTTTTCGTATCCCGGCTCCTTGACGTAGACGGCCGATCCGACATACAGGGCGAGGCCATAGGCGATCCAGCCGGTCGCATTCGTGACCCAGAACAGCAGCGTGCGATTGCCGCGCAGCACATTGAGATTCATCCGGCCACCTTAGTCATGCCGCGCCGCCATGCGCAACGTCCTGGCCTGCCGGCAGCACGTTCCGTCGCAGCCCGGCCATGCGCGCCCATCAGCGCGCTCCCACCGGTCCCGAGCGGCCATATTGGCGCGCTGCAGCAGCGTGTTCGCGGGCTACCGTGGCCCGCAATGAAACGGGGGCAAGCACTTCGACACCCGCGCCGTAACGCAGCAGGTCCATGACCAGTTCCGGTTCCTGGCTGTAGGGCAATTCCAGCACGTAACTGCCATCGCCCTCGATGCGCCCCACCTGCCGGGAGTGCCAGACCTCGTCAGCGACCCAACGCGCCCGATCCCGCGTGAAGCGCAGCACCGCTGTCTGCGTGTCGGCGCCAGCGAAGATGCCGTATCCGGCGCCCAGCACGCGATCGAGACTCTCGTCGGCGACTTCGCGCGCGGGCTCATCCAGCACCTGCGCATGGCGGATCGCATCGACCGCAAAAACACGCAGGTCCCTGCGCACATGGCACCAGGTATCGAGATACCAGTTGTAGCGGTAGTGTACGAGCCGCTGCGGCGACACGATGCGCTCCGTGATCTCGCCGCTGCCGCGCTTGACGTGCCGGATCCGGATGCGCCGGCGGCCGAGCAACCCGACCGACAGGGCCTCGAAGATCTCGCGATTGACCTTGCGCGTACCGAGCGCGAGCACGCGGATCCGCCGGCGGATCTCGCGATGCCCGCGGTCGCCCCGCTCGAGCAGCGCGCGCAGGCGCGTGCGCAACGGATCGAGCTGGCGCCCCAGCAGGCCCGGCCCGAGGCGCTCGAGCAGATGTTCTATCTCGAGCAGCGCGTAAATTTCAGCCGGGCTGAACCAGACGCCGGGCAGTTCCTCGACATCCGCGTCGGGATCGATCACATAAGCCTGACGGTCGCGCGACCAGATGATCGGCACGTTGAGCCGGTCGCGCAGGTATTCGATGTCGCGCTTGAAGGTTGCGTGCGAGATCTCGAGGTCTTCCTCGATCTCGCGCCGCGTCAGCGCACCCTTTTCAAGCAACCGGCGCCGGATCTTGTAGAAGCGCTCGGTCCGGTCCACACGGCTACTTCGCTGGCGCCAGCCGCAGGATATGGCCGGCGTCTTCATCGGTCAGCAGGTAGAGCAAACCATCCGGGCCCTGGCGCAGGTCGCGCACGCGCTCGCCGATCTGGATACGCTCTTCCACTTGCACTTTGCCGTCGGGGTTGAACGCGAGCCTGGCGACCAGGTGGCCCGCCAGCGCGCCGACGAACAACTGTCCTTTCCAGGCCGGGAAGGCGTCACCCGTATAGAACATCATTCCGGAGGGCGCGATCGAAGGCACCCAGAAGTGCAACGGCTGTTCCATGCCTTCCTTCGTCGTGCCTTCGCCGATCGGCGGACCCTCATACTCGCGACCGTAAGTTATGACCGGCCAGCCGTAGTTCTTGCCGGCCTCGGGCAGGTTGATTTCATCGCCGCCGCGCGGGCCGTGCTCATGCGTCCACAGCCGGCCGGTCACCGGATGCAGGGTCGCGCCCTGCACATTGCGATGGCCGATGGACCAGATTTCCGGCCGCGCGCCGTCCTGGCCGACGAAGGGGTTGTCCGGCGGTATGCTGCCATCCGGCCGGATGCGCACGATTTTGCCGATGTGCGTGCCGAGATCTTGCACGAGCGGCCGCTGATTCAGGCGGTCGCCCAGGGTCACGAACAAGGTCCCGTCCCGCGCGAACACCAGTCGTGAGCCGTAGTGATACTTGCTGTCGACTTTCGGGGCCTGGCGGAAGATCACCTGGAGGTCTTTCAGGCTCGCGCCGTCCAGGCGCGCGCGGGCGACTGCCGTGCCGGACAACTCACCCTCACCTGGCTCCGCATAGGACAGGTAGATCGTGGAATTCGCGGCATAGTCCGGGTCGAGCGCCACGTCGAGCAGGCCACCCTGCCCGACGGCCCGCACGGCAGGCAGGCCGGCGATCGGCGCGGAAAGCACACCGTCC
>JAHFSF010000013.1:0-7975 GCA_023265875.1 Gammaproteobacteria bacterium
CGTGCACGTGACGACGCGCGATGCGGACACCTCGGAACTGCGCGTGAGTCCCGATCTGCGCTGGATCGCGTTCCGCGACCGCCAGCAGTACTACGTCGCCCGCTATCGCGAAACCGGGTAAACCACGGTGCTGGATGCGACCGGTGCGGCGTTGCCAGTCGCGCGCGTCAGCGAGCTCGGGGGCTACGGACTGGTCTGGTCCGCGGATTCGGCGCAGGTCCGCTGGGCGCTCGGCGAGGAGCTGCAGTCAGCGACGGTCGCCGACCGCTTCGGCGCGAGAACACCAGCGCCCGTCGCGACGACTCGCATAAATCTGGTGGTACCGTCTGACCTGCCTTCCGGCACCGTCGCTTTCACGAATGGCCGGATCATCACGATGCGCGGCGACGAGGTCATCGAACGCGGCACCGTGGTGGTGGACGGCAACCGGATCGCTGCGGTAGGCGCAGCGGATGACATTGCGATTCCGGCCGGAGCGAAGATCGTCGACGTCAGCGGCAAGATCGTCATGCCTGGTCTCGTCGATATGCACGGTCACATCAATAACTGCTATTACACGTCGTCCGGCCTGATGCCACAGAAGCAAGCTTCTCGATTCGCCGACCTTGCGTACGGCGTGACGCTCAACTACGACCCGTATACGTCGGAGCTGCCGAGCTACTCGCAGGCGGAGATGACGCTGTCCGGCGACATGACCGGGCCGCGTGCTATTGAGTCAGGGTTCATCGCCTTCGGTCGCAGCGGCAAGGGCGATCACGCCTTCCTGCCGATCGCAAGTTACGAGGACGCACGGGTGTTCGTCGAACGCAAACGGGAACTCGGCGGCATCATTGTCAAGAGTTACCGCCAGCCCATGCGCAGCCAGCGGCAGCAGCTTATCAAGGCCGGCCGCGATGGCGGGATCATGGTAGACGTCGAAGGCGAGAGCAATTTCTACAACAACCTGACCTTTATCCTCGATGGCAATACCAACCTGCAGCACAACTTCCCGATTGCGAACTACTACGACGATGTCGTGCAGTTGATGAAATACGCGCACGCGTCGCACACGCCGACGCTCGTAATCGTATTTGGCGAGCTGCTGGGCGAGAACTACATCTATCAGCACAACCGGGTCTGGGAGGATCCCAAGGCGCAGACCTTCATCCAAGTCACGACCAGCGGCTACAGCCCGCTGGCGCCCGGGCACTACGCGCCACCGTATGTGCGCGGCATGACGACGATGCACGCGGCCGACGAAATATACGATATCGGTTTCCGCTCGGTATCGCGCTCGATCAAGAAGCTAGACGACGCCGGCGTGACCATCAATGCGGGCTCGCACGGGCAGGCGGCGGGACTCGCCCAGCACTGGGAGATGTGGCTGCTGGCGGAGGGCGGCATGAGCAATCACCGTGTGCTGCGGGCCGGCACGCTGAACGGCGCCAAGACGCTCGGGCTGGATGGCCAGATCGGCTCGCTGGAGCCGGGCAAGCTCGCCGATCTGATCGTACTCGACCGCGATCCCCTAGCGGACATTCACAATACCAACAGTGTCCGCTACACAATGGTCAACGGCCGGCTCTTCGATTCTTACACCGTCAACGAGATTGGCAACTACGACCACCCGCGCGGCAAGTTCTACTGGGAAGTCGGCCACACGAAGAACATCACGATCGAATGGAAAAAGGCATGGGCACACCAGTGAGCGCGGCAGGCGACTTCCTGGGTCATCCGCGTGGTCTCGCCTACATTGCTTTCGCCGAGGCCTGGGAGCGGTTCTCCTTCTATGGCATGCAGGCGCTGTTGATGCTGTACATGACGGGGCATCTGCTGAATCCGGGCGTGATCGAGGGCATCGCCGGATTTGCAGGATTCCGCGCTGCCGTCGAGGCCGTGTTCGGCGAGCTGTCGCCGCAGGCGCTGGCCTCACAGATCTTCGGCCTGTACGTCGGGCTCGTTTATCTGATGCCGATCCTGGGCGGCCTGGTCGGTGACCGGCTGATGGGCCGCACGCGCGCGGTGGTGGTGGGCGCCGTACTGATGGCGGCCGGGCATTTCATGATGGCGTTCGAGGCGCTGTTCCTGCCGGCGCTGTCTTCGCTAATTCTTGGTTCGGGACTGCTGAAGGGAAATCTCGCGGCGCAGGTCGGCGGCCTGTATGCGAAGGATGACCGGCGCCGCGACGGCGCCTACACTGTCTACGTCACCGCGATCAACATCGGCGCTTTCGTGGCGCCGCTTGTCTGTGGAACGCTCGGTGAGCTGTACGGATGGCATTACGGCTTCGGTGTCGCCGGCGTCGGCATGCTGATCGGTCTTGGGATCTACGTCGCCGGTCGCGGTCATCTGCCGGCGGAAGTCCCGATGAGCCGCGAAGCACGACCGCACCTGCAACGCGGAGACGGAAGCGTGCTGTTCGCAATCCTGACGCTCCTGATCTTCACTTCACTCTACTGGACCGTGCAAGCGCAGATCTGGAATGTCTATCCATTGTGGTTGCGTGATCACGTGGATCGCGGCCTGCCATTCGGGCTGACCGTGCCGGTCACCTGGTTCCAGGCGCTCGACTCGATGGCCGTGCTGGTTTTCGCGCCGCTGTTCATCGTGTTCTGGCGCTGGCAGGGAAAGTGCGGCACTGAGCCCGATGATCTTTCCAAGATAACGTCGGGCTGCGCCTGGTACGGCGGCTCTTGTCTCCTGCTCGCAAGTGGTGCCTGGCTTGCGGGCGATGGCAAGGTGCTTCTGGTCTGGCCCGTGGTCTTCCACTTTGTGGTTGCGGTCGGTTATCTCTACGCGGCCCCGATCGCGCTCTCACTCATCTCGCGCGCGGCACCCGCAGCGGTCGGCGCGATGATGGTCGGCGCCTACTACCTCGCGATCTTCGTCGGCGGTATCGCGAGCGGCTGGCTCGCGCGCTTCTACGAACCGCTGCAGCCGACGGCTTTCTGGCTGCTGCATGCGGGCATCGGTGCGAGTGGTGCTGCGCTCATCTTCGGGCTTCGCGGATGGTTCCAGCGTGCGCTTCGGCTTGAACCCAGCGCAAACGGCCACGTGCCGGTACTCGCGTGAACCGCTTCCGTCGCGCGCTTGTACTGGTGATGCTGTTCGGATTCCATGGCGTGATAGCCGCGGAGCAGCGCACACACATTGTTTGCCCGTCTGAAGCGCCGCACGCGGACTGTGCGTGGCTGGGCGGTGCCGGCATACAGGCCGCCATCGATGCCGCGGCAGATGGAGATTCCGTCATTCTGCGCGCCGGGCACTACACTGCCGCTGCGTATCGCGAGGTGCCGTATCAGGAAGTCATCATCCGCGGCTTCGTCGTGATCGACGGCAAGAGCCTGATATTCGGCGGCGAGCCTGGCGCGGTGCTCGACGGATCCACCGGCGTGCCGACCACTGCGATTGTCGTCCGCAATGCTGCGGTAACCGTTCGCGGCCTGACGCTGACGGGATTCCGCTACGATGTCGAAGAGGACGATTTCTACGAAGGCCATGGCCTGTTTGTGATCGACGGCGAGGTGCGGGCGGAGGACCTGACGATCTCGAAGTTCCAGAAGATGGGCCTGACGGGCCGCGGCGCGAGTCGTATCGATGCGCGGCGCATCTCGATTGTCGACGGCCATGTCGGCATCTGGCTGCATGAAACCGCATATCTGTCGCTGACGGATTCGATCGTCAGCCAGAACGACTCGAGCGCGATCGCCGCCTACGATGATGCCGTCGCGCACGTCATACGCTGCGTCTTTGAGGGCAATCTCGACGACGGCCTGTTCAGCGAGCACCAGGCAACGCTCTACGTGAGCCAGTCGCGCATCGCGGGAAACAGGCCCTACGGCGCACGCGCCGTCGGCGACAGCACGATCTGGCTCATCGACAGCAAGCTTGCCGACAACGAGAAGAATTCGACCGGCAGCCGAGGGCGCGCCCGCGTGCGGCTCATGACGAAGCACTGAATGACTGGTCAAGCCACTCGACCAACTGATCCGCCTCTGTGGGCCGGATCGGGAGCGGTGGCCGGATCTTCAGTACGTCGCCATTGCGTCCTGCTGTACCGATAAGCGCACCGCGCCGGCGTAGCTCATTTACGACTGCCTGGGTCAGGGCCTTGGCATCGCGTGCACTGGAGTCATTGGCCCGCAATGTCACGCCGATAAACAGGCCGGCCCCGCGAATATCGCCAACGCACTCATGCCTGGTGGCGAGGCCCGCGAGACCCTGACGCAACCGATCGCCCACTTCAAGGGCGTTCCGCAGCAGCTGTTCATCCGCGATCACATCGAGTACCGCGAGCGCCACCGCGCAGGAAACGGTGTTGCCGCCAAAGGTGTTGAAATAGCGCGTGCTGCGTGCAAATGCCGCAAGCCACTCCGGGCGCGCCGCGATGGCTGCAATGGGATGGCCGTTACCCATCGGCTTGCCCATGGTGACAATGTCGGGTATGACGCCGTGACGCTCAAAGCCCCACATACCCCCGCCGGTACGCCCGAAGCCGGCCTGTACCTCATCGGCAATGAACAGCCCGCCGGCCGCACGTATGGCGTCAACGGCCTTGGTCAGGAAGCCCGGCGGATCGGCGGCGACGCCGTCGCTCGAGAAAATCGTGTCGACCAGGAGAGCTGCGGGCTTCACGCCATCGGCTTTCATGCGCGCCAGGCAGTGGCGCACAGCATCGTCGAATGCCGCCGCAGGCCCGGGACCGATCGGCGCCGGGACACGGTAGATGCCGGGTCCCGTCGCCAGGCCGGTCGATGGCGACATGCCAGCGACCAGCTCGGTCGTACCGTGATAGGCGTGCTCGGTGATGATGAATCCGCTGCCACCGGTGGCTGCCTTGGCGATGCGTGCGGCGAGGTCGTTTGCCTCGCTGCCGGTGCAGGTGTAGACGACGTGACCGATCTCCGACGGCATGGTTGCGAGCAGCCTTTCAGCGAGCTCCACTGGGCTGTCGGTCAGGTAGCGGGTGTGCGTATTGAGTGTGGCCGCCTGCTGCGCAAGCCGCGCCACGACACGAGGGTGGCAATGACCGACTACCGGCACGTTGTTATACGCGTCGAGGTAGCGTCGGCCGGCAGAGTCGTAGAGCCAGACGCCCTTGCCGCGCACCAGCTGCAGTGGCTCTTCGTAGAAATGCCCATAGGTCGGGCCGAGTGCCCTCTGACGCCGTGCCAACGCGGCGTCAGCATCCGTTTTCTTGTCTGACATGTTCGGCTCCCTGAAGAGTACTTCGGCGATCGCGAGGCGTTCGCTCACGAAGTCCCGGGTTACGCGCGAGTAGTGGCTGCTTGCCGGGTTTTGACAGCGATGCCAGGACGGTATTACGGTGCCCATCAGAATTCGCGCACCGATCAGGCGGCGTAACAGACCTGACTCAGCCGCAGTGAGCGACTCAATTTCGCTATAGGCATACGCGAGCCGAGCGATCGTCTCGTCGAGCGTCTCGGTGTCTGTCGCCTGCGCCGCCGCCAGGATCGCGAGGTCGAAGACCAGCGGGCCATGGATCATGTCTCCGTAATCGATGACGCCGGTGATGCTGGCTGGCTCCGCTGGATCGACCAGGATATTGCGATCGTTGATGTCGTTGTGGATCACCTGTTGCCGCAGGGTGCCGAGCACGGGCAGTACGCTGTCGCGAAAATCCGCAATTTGCGCTGCGATAAGTTCCTTGCGCGGAAGGTCGGGCAAGTCATCAAGGAGTGGAAGGAGCCTGGGAAGGACACGCAGGTCCCAGATCAGCTCGCGGCGGGCTGCCGGATGATCGAAGGTCGCCAGCGCGCGTCCGATGCGCGCTGCGATTCGTGCCGAGGCTGTCTGCTGTACCGTTGATCTGGCGCTCGAGCGCAACGGAATACCCGGCAGCCAGGTCAGCAGGCGGGCGATCCGCAACATTCCGCTGGCGTCGGTGATCCGGACCTGCGTCTGGCCCCGATAATCGCGGCACACGCGCGGGCATGGCAGGTACGGGTCGACGCGCTCGAGGTGAAGCAGCGCCGCTGTCGACAGATCGGTGACCAGTAGTTCCTCGGCTGCAGGCGCGATCTTCAACACGAAATCGCCACCCGCCGCGCGCACGCGGAAGTTTTGGTCCCGTTCGCCTGTCAGGCGCTCGATCTCGGCCGCGAGCCCATAATTCTCACGCGCGACTTGTGCCGCATGGTCAATACTGATGGACGCAGGCGAGGCAACCATGGTCGCCAGCATGGCGTCCAAGCCGCCTGGCAGTGGCACCGTGCCGGTCAATTGAGCCGACGTACGCCGGTCTGCTGCCAATGCCCTGGATTGATGACCAGGCGGTCGCCAGCCGTGAAATCGAGCGTCACCGGGTAACGGCCGGGCACCGTGAACACGTTCTCCGAGACCGGCAGCAGTTCGACGGTCGACTCAAGCGGAATCGCGTAGGCCTTGCGCTTGCCACTGGCCTGGGCGTAGAGACGGCCGCCGTCGACGGTCACGCTGACGCTGACGATCGGACTGAATACGTATTCGCCCACATGACGCGCGAGCACGTCCGGGTCTGGCGGCTGGCCCGACGCCGGCCGCAGGACCTCAGGCTGTTCTGGCACGGATGACAGGATCGCATCCCACATGACCTCCGCCGCAAGAATGTCGAGGTCAAAGTTCGGCGTCTCCGACTGATCGACATTGCGGTCAAGTTCCGCGGTCGATACTGCATACAGCACGTCGCCGTCGAATTCGGTCGCGTATGGTTGCAGCGCCCGGGACATGGACGCGCTGACGTGGGTCGCCAGCCGATCGAGCTGCGCGCGGTCGAGCTTCTGGTTGGTTATGATCGCTCCGACCGTGGTGTTGCGCGACCCGGATTGGCCGGCCGCAAGCGGATTCCACCCGCCTTTGCGGCTCGCCGGGTAGTTCGAGAACAGATCGGCCGGTCGCAGGTCCTCGGGCCAGCCGGCATCGCGGTAACAGGCGGCGACGCGACCGTCGCGGCGCGTGACGACGCCGAGGGCATTGACGACGACAAAGGCCGCGAGCTTCAGTTCGCCGACCTGGCGGAACGCCGCACCTTGCCCGGAATAGGCATTGCAACCGAACAGCCCGCCGGTCTTGGCAAAGCGCCCGGCGCCATGTGCACCAAGTGGAAATGCGCCGGTGCGAGCGGCGCGAAAGGCAGCTTGCGCGAGCCGCTTGTCCGGATAGATCTCGTTCAGCCGCCGGTCGCCGAGATCGTAGATGATCGCGCCGACCGACAAACTCAGGTTGTCCCAGAGCCCGTCCCGGATATCGTCGTCCTTCAGCGCGGTGGCAACTGCGGTCGTATCCTCGAGCCCGTACCAGGACCCGCCGGCAAAGACGACCGCATCGAGTTCGCGGATGGCCCAACCGAGCCGCAGGTAATCCGTGTTGACGGTGCCTGGGCCGCCACCCATGACTTGGACGGCTCCGAAAGCGCGGTTGGGGAAATGAATGACAGTGACGCCGGTCGGGCCATCCGGATACTCGCCCGTGCCGATCCGGATCGCCGGCCAGTCGAACTCGAGTACCCGGCCGCCGCTGTTCA
The DNA here is from genome assembly GCA_023265875.1 of Gammaproteobacteria bacterium. Taxonomy (GTDB): domain Bacteria; phylum Pseudomonadota; class Gammaproteobacteria; order Steroidobacterales; family Steroidobacteraceae; genus SCUD01. Next base: position 7,502 of record JAHFSF010000013.1, read on the forward strand.
GCACCATTGGCAGCGTGGACTGGTCGGACGACGCGCTGGCAGAGGCCGTAGGCGAGCACAGCAAGACTGTGGCGATCAGGGTGGTCAAAGGCCGTCCGCTCATACGCTGATTACAGCATGTGAGCCCCGGCCGCCGGAAGGTGAGAATTGTGGGAGTAGCGGTGCGTGCCGCACACCCGGGCCGCGGTGCGGCTGCCGCACCATTCGGGACGCTTTTGGCAGCGAGTCCAGGACCGCCGCAGACGATAATCCCCGGGGTTCCATGAACGCTAACACGAGATCCACTGAAGCATGGCGTAGCCTCGACCGGGCCCATCATGTGCATCCGTTCAGCGACCAGAAGCTGATCGCCAGCAGGGGAATCCGGGTCATCACGCGCGCCGAGGGCGTCTATATCTGGGACAGCGACGGCAACCGGATTCTTGACGGAATGGCGGGCCTCTGGTGCGTCAATGTCGGTTACGGACGCCGCGA
>JAHFSF010000013.1:7985-26863 GCA_023265875.1 Gammaproteobacteria bacterium
AAATGCCGCGACGAAGCAGCTGCAGGTGCTGCCCTACTACAACAGCTTCTGGCAGACGGCGACGCCGTCCCAGATCGAGCTGGCTGCCTTGCTCGCCGACCTGACACCGCCCGGAATCAGGCATTTTTTCTTCACGAACTCGGGGTCCGAGGCGAACGACACCATCGTTCGCTTCGTGCGCCACTACTGGGACCTCGTCGGCAAGCCCGACAAGCACATCTTCATCGGGCGCACGCTCGGTTATCACGGCAGCACGCTGGCAGCCGCCAGTCTCGGTGGGATGGAGAACATGCACAAGCTTGGCAGCGCGCTGTTGCCAGGCTTCGCCCACATCCAGCATCCCCACTGGTACACACAGGGAAACGGCATGACGCCGGAGGAGTTCGGCGTCGCCGCAGCGCGGCGGCTCGAGCAGAAGATCATCGAACTCGGCGCGGATCGTGTTGCCGCCTTCATCGGCGAACCAATCCAGGGGGCTGGCGGTGTCTTCGATCCGCCGCCCGGTTACTGGGCGGAAATCCAGCGTATCTGCAGGAAGTACGAGATCTTGCTGGTCGCAGACGAAGTAATATGCGGCTTCGGCCGCACTGGTTACTGGTTCGGCTGCGAGCTCTACGGCATCGTCCCGGACCTGATCGCGATGGCAAAGGGCCTGTCCTCGGGTTACCTGCCGATCGGCGCGGTGGGCATGAGCGAGAGTGTTTTCAGCGCCATCAGCGAGGGTGGCGTCCTCACCCACGGATTCACATACACGGGGCATCCCGCTGCCTGCGCGGTCGCGATCGCAAATATCCGGCTGATGCAACGCGAACGCGTCGTTGAATACGTGCATGATGATGCGGCGCCCTATTTCCGCGAGCGTCTGCGTGAACTCGCGCACGTCCACCCGATTGTCGGCGAATTGCGCGGCGCAGGGCTGATCGCAGGCCTGCAACTCGTCAAGGACCGTGCCGCACGTACGATCTTCATGACCGAAGACGACGCGGCGATCAAGTGCCGCGAGCACGCGCTGAACCTGGGTCTCGTGATGCGGGCGATCGGACAGGCGATGGTGCTGAGCCCGCCGCTGGTGATCACGCATGCGGAGATCGACGAGTTGATCAGCAAGGCGCGCGCGGCGCTCGACCTTACCGCGCGCGAGTTTGACCTCGCATGAATGCAGCGCACGGCATCGCCCCGGCGGAAGCGGCCCTGCCATTTGCGGAGGCGATCGGCCAGTTCCGCGCTGCGCACGCGGCTGCCGCGACTTTCACAGTTCGCAACCCGGCTACCGGTGCCCGCCTTGCCGACGTGCCGGATCTCGGGCGCATGGAAGCCGGCCATGCCATCGACCTGGCCCGGAAGGCGTTTACAGGCTGGGCGGCGCGTACCGCGAAGGAGCGCTGTGCGCTGCTGCGCGGCTGGCACCGGCTGATCCTCGATCGGCAGGAGGAACTGGCCCGGCTACTGACACTGGAGCAGGGCAAGCCGCTGGCGGAGGCACGGGCCGAAATCCTCTACGGCCTGACTTTCATCGAATGGTTTGCCGAGGAGGCACGTCGTGTCTACGGCGACATCATCCCGACCCATGCGGCGGACAAGCGTTTGCTGGTGCTGAAGCAGCCAGTCGGAGTGGTCGGGGCAATCACGCCGTGGAATTTTCCGAATGCGATGGTGACGCGCAAGGTTGCGCCAGCGCTGGCGGCCGGCTGCACAATCGTGCTGAAGCCTGCGGAGGAAACCCCGCTGTCGGCGATTGCCCTCCACGCACTCGCTCTGGAGGCAGGAATTCCCGCGGGCGTCGTCAATCTCGTCACGACCAGCCGACCCGGCGACATCGGCGAAGTGCTGACTGCGAGCCATGACGTGCGCAAGCTCTCGTTCACGGGTTCAACCGAGGTCGGCAGGCTCCTGATGCGTCAGTGCGCGGATACCATCAAGAAACTGTCACTTGAACTCGGCGGCAACGCGCCGTTCATCGTGTTCGACGATGCTGATATGGACGCGGCGGTCGCGGGTGCGATCGCGGCGAAATTCAGGAATTCCGGGCAGACTTGCGTCAGCGCCAACCGGATCCTGGTCCAGTCGCGCGTATACGCGGCATTTGCCGAACGCTTCCGCTCAGCGGTCGCAACACTTGAAGTTGGCGATGGCATGGCGCCCGGCACGGGCGTCGGGCCGCTGATCAATGCCGCGGCGGTGGACAAGGTCGAGCGACTGGTGCGTGATGCGGTCGCCAGGGGCGCAAAGATTGTGCAGGGCGGCGCACGTCACGCGCTTGGCGGCAATTTCTACCAGCCGACGGTCCTTACCGACGTCAGGCCGGACATGGCAATCACCGGACAGGAAATCTTCGGGCCGGTGGCGCCGCTGATGGTTTTCGATACCGACCGGGAAGCGATCCACCTGGCGAACGACACGCGCTATGGGCTCGTCTCCTATTTTTACGCGCAAGACATGAGCAGGATCTGGCGCGTCGCCGAAGCCCTTGAATGCGGGATAGTCGTGCTGAACAGTGCGACATTCTCGAGCGAAGCCACACCCTTCGGCGGTGTCAAGGAGTCGGGCATCGGCCGTGAGGGTTCGAAGTACGGTCTCGACGAGTACGTCGAGATCAAGTACTTCTGCATGGGCGGGCTGCAAGGCTGAATGCGCCATTCAGGCCGCGTCGGCAGGCGGCTGCAGATGCGGCAGTTCCTTGGCGATCGTGGACAGCAGCCACTCGCGGAATCGGCGAACCAGCGGTGCATCCCAGCGATCGGCATGGGCGACAAACTGGTAGTCTCCGGTCGCGTACGGCTGGAACGCCGGATTATTTCTGCCGACCTCGAGCAGGCGACCCGAGGTCAGGTCATCGGCGGCAACCAGGTGATTGGTCAATGCGATGCCACGACCATGCCGGGAGGCATCCATGGTCAACTGGCTCTGCCATAGCCGTGGACCGGTCAGATAGACGTCGTCGAAGACCCCATGGGCGGCCAGCCAGTGACCCCAACGGTCGAAGTTTTCCTCGTGCAACAGCTGTTGCTGCAGCAGGTCCGATGGCTGGTTGATCGCCGGTGCATGCGACAGGTACTCACGGCTGGCAACCGCGATGATCGGAGCGCAGGCCACGCGGATACTTCGCAGGTCCTGTTGGAGTTCCTGCGCGCGGTGGTAACTCGCGACAAAGCGGATATCGACGTCGCACTCGAGTGGTGAAAAGTTCGTGCCGCGATCCGCGGGCCGCAGCTCGATGTCCAGCCCCGGATTCGCCTTCTCGAAGTCGCCGATCCGTCCCGACAGCCAGTACAGCGCGAAGCCCGGGATACTGCGGATCTGCAGGTGGTGATACTGGCCGCGCCGCATCAGGTCGAGCGTCGCCTGCGCGATACCATCGAGCGCCGCGGCAATCTGCCGGTGGTAACGCAGGCCATCCTCGGTAAGCACGATGCCGGCCGCCGTGCGCTGGATCAACGTTGCGCCGGTCCAGGTCTCGATCGCGCGCAGGTGGCGACTGACGGATGCGTGGTCACGGCACAGCACCTGGGCGGCCTTTCGCACGCCGCCGAGACGCGCCACGGCGTCAAATGCCCGAAGTGCCTCGAATGGCGGAAGCGATTTTCTGGTCGGCGGATTCAACTCCAACAGACTATAACGCGCGCCGTCGCCAGCGTCACCCGGCGGCCTTGATCGCGTGGATCAGCGCGCTGGCGACCTTCTGCGCGTCGCCGTAGACCATGCGCGTATTGTCGAGGTAGAAGAGGTGATTCTCGATCCCCGAGAATCCGGCGCCCTGGCCGCGCTTGATGACCAGCACGTTCCTGGCCTTGTCGGCATTCAGGATGGGCATGCCGTAGATTGGGCTGCTCTTGTCGGTGCGCGCGACGGGATTGACGACGTCATTGGCGCCGATCACCAGCGCGACGTCGGCGGTCTCGAACTCGGCATTGATCTCGTCGAGGTCCGCGATCAGGTCGTAGGGCACGCCGGCCTCGGCCAGCAGCACATTCATGTGGCCGGGCATGCGGCCGGCGACCGGGTGGATCGCAAAGCGGACCATGACCCCCTTGTCGATCAAGAGCTGGCACAGCTCCCAGACCTTGTGCTGCGCCTGGGCGACCGCCATGCCGTAACCGGGCACGACGAGCACCTTCTGCGCGAAGGCCATCATGATGCCGGCGTCCGCGGGCTCGATCGGTTTCAGCGCGCCCGCCACGGCGCCGGTGGCTGCAACCTCGCCCTCGCCGAAGCCGGAGAACAGCACGTTGCCGAGCGAGCGGTTCATCGCCTTCGCCATCAACTGCGTCAGGAGCGTGCCCGCGGAGCCGACCACGATGCCGGCGATGATCATCGCCGCGTTCTCGAGCACGAAGCCCTCGAAGGCGACGGCCAGCCCGGTGAAGGCGTTGTACAGCGAGATCACGACCGGCATGTCGGCGCCGCCGATCGGCAATGTCATCGTGACGCCAAGCAGCAGCGCCAGGGCGAAGAACAGCACGACGGTCTGCATCGCCGGATGACCGGCGACGACCAGCGATGCGCCGATCGCGAGCGTCGCGGCGACGATCACCAGGTTCATGACCTGCTGGCCCTTGAAGCGGAAACTGCGCTTGATGAGGTTCTGCAGCTTGCCGAAGGCGATCAGCGAGCCCGAGAAGCTGACCGAGCCGATGAAGGCGCCCGCCGCGGCGAGGGCGGTGACGACCGGCCCGTGCCCGGTTGCGACTCCCGGCTGCTCCGCGGTCATGCGCAGGAGCTCTCCCGCCGCGATCGCCGCTGCCGCGCCGCCACCCATGCCGTTGTAAAGCGCGATCATCTGCGGCATGTCGGTCATCGCGACGCGCTTTCCGGACCACCAGGCAAGCCCGCCACCGATCGCAATGGCGACGAGCATCAGCGGGAAGTTGCCCATGCCGGGGTACAGGAAGCTCATCAGCGTGCCGATCAGCATGCCGGCGCCCGCGACCACGATGCCGCGCCGCGCCGTGACCGGCGAGCTCATGGCCTTCAGGCCCATGATGAAGAGGAATGCGACCAGCAGGTAGCTGCCGTCGATCAGCAGTGTCGCGACATTGTCCGGGAGCCAGCCGCCCATCACGCGGACTCCTTCTTCTTCTTCCGGTCGCCGCTTGCCCGGAACATCTCGAGCATGCGCTCGGTCACGACGTAGCCGCCGACCGCATTGCCGGCGCCCAATACGACGCCGGTGAAGCCGATGACCTGTTCGAGCAGCGTGTCGGCACGCCCGAGCGCCACCATCGCGCCGACCAGCACGATACCGTGCACGAAGTTGGAGCCGGACATCAACGGCGTGTGCAGGATCACCGGCACACGCGCGATCACCTCATAGCCGGTGAATGCCGCCAGCATCACGATGTAGAGAGCAATTACGCCTTCCATTACGCGGCCTCCACGGTCTTGCGGGTGGGTTCGTGGCGGATGCTGCCGTCATGCGTGACGCAGGAGGCCGCGAACACCTCGTCGTTCCAGTCGATGGTCAGGACGCCGGCTGCGAGCGCGGGCCGGATGAAGTTCAGCAGATTGCGCGCGTACATCTCGCTCGCATGAAATGCAACCGTGGCGGGCAGGTTGACCGGGCCGATGATGCGCACGCCCCGGTGATCGACGGTCTCGCCGGCGCGCGCAAGCTCGCAGTTGCCGCCATTCTCGGCCAGCAAATCGACGATCACGGCCCCGGGCTTCATGCGCTCGACGGCGGCGCGGCTGATGATGCGCGGCGCCGGCCGGCCCGGAACGCCAGCCGTGGTGATGACGCAATCAGCCGCGGCGATGCGCGAATCGAGCACCTCCTGCTGTTTCTGCTTCTCCTCGGCGGTCAGTTCGCGCGCATAGCCGCCGGCGCCTTCGGCCGTCACGCCGGTTTCAACGAACTTGGCGCCGAGCGACCTGATCTGCTCGCGCGTCGCGCTCCTGACATCGTAGGCCTCGACAATCGCGCCGAGCCGCCGCGCAGTCGCGATGGCCTGCAGGCCGGCGACGCCGGCGCCGATCACGAGCACCGTGGCCGGGCGGATGGTGCCCGCGGCCGTCGTCAGCATCGGGAAGAACTTGTCGAGCGCCGAGGCGCCGATCAGCACGGCCTTGTATCCGGCGACGGCTGCCTGCGAGGACAGCGCATCCATGGACTGCGCGCGGGAAATGCGTGGTATGAGCTCCATCGCGAAACTGGTGACACGGCGCTCGCACAGTGCGTGCACCAGCGCCTGCTGGACGTGCGGCGCGATGAACCCGATCAGCGTGGCGCCGGGTTTCAGGCGCGAGGCGACGGCCGGATCGAGCGGCTGGACCGCAAGCAGCAGGTCGGCGGCCTCGAGCACCGCGGCGGTGGAGTCGGCGAACGCGACATCCTTGTAATGCTCGTCCGGGAACCGGGCGCTGGCACCGGCGCCGCGCTCGATGCAGAGCCTGGCACCGAGTCCCGCCAGCCGGGTCGCGACCTCGGGCACGACGGCCACGCGGTTCTCGCCCGGCACGGTTTCCTTCAGCACGCCGATCGTGACTGGCATCAATGTCCTCCCGGGATTGCCTGGCCAATTGGTGGTCCTGGCCGCGGCGCGTTGAAAAATATCACAAACGTGCCGTATTGTTAGTAGATTCGGTCACCCTGGACCGGTTATGAACGCCAGATTGAACATGCCCGCATCGCCGAACCCGCTGTCACAGCAGGTGCTGCGCACCGATGCGTCCGGCATGCCGCTGGAATGGATCGATTACAAAGAGGCGGTGACTTTGTATTGCCTTGGCCAGGTGGCGTATGCCTTCGGCAGCCGCCTGTATGAATTACACGGCGGCATCAACGCGCGCTCCGGGCGCCAGACCATCATCGAGGTAAATTCGATCCTCGCGACGCAGGGTTGCTCCGGCAATCCGGGCAGCCTGCGCGGTGATTACGTGCCGCCGCTCAACAACGAGACCCTGTTCCGGCGCGACGCTCACCTGTGCATGTACTGCGGCGGCCGTTTCCCGGCCAATCAGCTCTCGCGCGACCACGTGCGGCCCTTCTGCCAGGGTGGCAGGGACGTCTGGAACAACGTCGTCGCGGCCTGCCGGCGCTGCAACAACTCCAAGGCGTCCTGCACGCCGGAGCAGGCCGGGATACAGCTGCTGGCCGTTCCCTTCACGCCGACCTATGCCGAGTACATCTACCTGAAGGGCCGGCGCGTTCTCGCCGACCAGATGGAATACCTGCTCGCGCACTTTCCACGAACGAGCCCGCTGCACGCTCGCATCCAGCGATTCCGGCAGTGAGCCGCGCTGCGGCGCAGTCCGTCCACCTCGTCGACGCCAGTTTCTTCGTGTTCCGTGCCTACTACTCGGTGGGCATCGAGATGACCGATGTCAATGACGAGCCGGTCAATGCGCTGTATGGCTTCAGCCGCTTCCTGGGCGACCTGCTGGAACAGGCCCGGCCCGTGCACATCGCGATCGCTTTCGACGAGAGCCTGTCGAGTTCCTTCCGCAATGAGATTTTCCCGGCCTACAAGGCCAATCGCGAGCCGGCCCCACCGGAACTGAAGCGCCAGTTCGCCTGGTGCCGCGAACTGTGCCGGCACCTGGGGCTCGCCGAATACAGCAGCCCGACGCATGAAGCCGACGACATCATCGGCACGATCGCGACGCGCCTGCGCTCGCACGGCCATCGGACCGTGCTGGTGACGCGCGACAAGGATCTCGCGCAGCTGATCCGCAAGGGCGATGCTTACTGGGACTGGGCGGCCGAGCGGCGCCTCGAGTATGCGGACATCGAGGGCCATTTCGGCGTGCGGCCCGAGCGCATGGCGGATTTTCTGGCGCTGACCGGCGACGCGGTGGACAACATCCCCGGCGTGCCGGGTGTCGGCCCGAAGACTGCGATGATCCTGCTGCGGGAATTCTCCTCGCTCGAGGAAATCTATGCCGGCCTCGAGCGCATCGCGTCGCTACCGGTCCGTGGCGCCGGAAAGCTGGCTGACAGGCTGCGCGCGCATCGCGAGGCGGCCTACCTTGCGCGGCGCCTGACGACCATCGCCTGCGACATGCCCATCGACGTGTCGAGCGAACAGTTGCGCCGCCGCAAGCCGGATCTCGAGGCGCTCGGGGCCTTCTACGATCATGCGCGCTTCGGCGCGATGCTGCGCCGGCAGGCGCAACGCATCGCCGCTCATGCATGAACGCAAAAAGTGGACGCTACCCTTTTTGCGAGACGCTCGCAGCGGCGCTTGGGCATGGAGTTGCGCCACAGCCTGAGGCCGTCGTCCATGGCGGCTGCATCAACGCCTGTTACCGCTGGCAGACCGTGCGCGGCCCGGTATTCGTCAAGCGCGCGCCGATTGCACGCCGCGCTTTGCTGGAAGCGGAAGCAGATGGCCTCGAACGCCTGCTGCAGTCCGGCGTATTGCGGGTGCCTGGAGTCCTGGCGGCCGGCGACGGTGGCGATGGGGCATTCCTCGTACTCGAATGGCTCGACCTGGTCGAGCCCGAGGCCGCGTCGGAGGAACGCCTCGGCGAGGCGCTTGCCGGGTTGCACAGGATTCGCGCTCCATCCTATGGACTCGAGCGCGACAACTTTATTGGCGCGACTGCCCAAGCCAACGGCCCGGCCGAAGATTGGGTGACTTTCTGGCGTGAGCAGCGTCTCGGATCCCAGCTCGCACTCGCCGCCAGCAACGGTCACGCGGGACGCCTGCAGGATCGCGGCCGCCAGCTTGCCGGAATCATCGAGGTATTCTTCTCGAGCTACCGGCCTGCCGTCTCCCTGTTGCACGGCGACCTGTGGAACGGAAACCGCAGCATGCTCGCCGACGGCACGCCGATTGTCTTCGATCCCGCGGTCTATTACGGCGACCGCGAGGCCGATGTCGCGATGACCCGCCTGTTTGGTGGTTTCGGCCCGCGGTTCTATTCGGCTTACACGGCCGCCTGGCCGCTGGACCAGGCCGCGGGCACGCGCCGCGACCTCTACAATCTGTATCACGTGCTGAATCACCTGAACCTTTTCGGTGGCGCGTACCTCGCGCAGGCCGAGGCCATGATCGACCGACTGCTGGCGGCGACGGGGCACTGAAGTTGCGCCGGCCGGTCTTGTGCGAACTGCCGCCGGTCGTGGCTTATCCGGCGGACAGCACCAGCGTCCGCTTCAGGAGAGCGCGGCGGTAACCAGCCGGCGCCACAGCCGCTCGCGCAGTCCGCGAGGCGTGGCGAGGTCCATGCGCGCGAGCAGTGGCCGCAGCGCGGCATCGCGCGGGAGCGGCCGCAACAGCCGTGCAACCAATGCAAGCCGGCCCCGCCAGGTCCCGGCGCGCGCCTGCATTCGCCGCAGCGCCCGGCCCAGCGTGATTTCTTCCGCGCTGAGGTCGCCGCCGAATGGCAACTCGCCGAACAGGCCCGCCGCGCGATGCGGCGCGAGCGCGCGCTCGAGCGCCCCGGGCAGGTTGTTGCGATGCCGGTCGTGGATCCGGTGATCCGCCGGCAGCTTGCCGGCGCGCTGCGCCTCGGCCAGCAGCGCGGACTGGAAGCGCGAGTCGGCGATGTCGAGCGTCGCAGCCGCCACTTCGGCGTCGCTGCGACCGCGCAGGTCGGCCACACCGTACTCGGTCAGCAGGATGTCGCGCAGGTGCCGCGGAATCGTCACGTGTCCGTAATTGAACCGGATGTTGGACTCGAGCCGGCCGTCGCTTTCGCGCGTGGCGCGCACGGCTATCAGTGAGCGGCCTTCGGGCAGCGCGTGGGCCTGGGCGACGAAGTTGTACTGGCCACCTACGCCGCTGACAACGCGGCCGTCCGCGAGACCGTCGGAAACCGCGGCGCCGCCGAGCGTCACCATCATCGCGGTATTGATGAATCGGGCGTGCCTGCGCTGCGCCACCTTGAGCTCCCAGTCCGGGCCGGCAAGGTCGTTGGTGAAACTGACCGGCATCATCTGGAACAGCGCCCGCTCATCATCCGGCATCGTGCGCAGTTCGTCATAGAAGGCGCGTGGACCCAGCAGGAAGGCGCCGTGCAGCACCGCTCCGCCCGGCTGGACACGCCGCTTCAGGATCCCGGCGCGGTACAGGTCGAGGAACCCGTCCACGAACATCTCGGTCATCGCGTAGAGTCCGTGTTCGAAAGGGTCATCGCCGCCGATCGCGAGGCGCTCGGCCGCGAAGCGCGGCCCGATGCCGGTGTCATTGAGCGCCTGTCGCCAGACGCGGTTCTGGCGATGTCGCAGCAGCAGTGCATAGACGATCGCGTCGCCGAGTTCGCCGATGCCGATCTGCAGCGTGCCGCCGTCGCGCACCAGCATGCTCGCGGCGAGCGCGATCGCATAATCGGCGGTCGAGATCGGCAGGTTGGGCGGACTGAACAGCTCGTGATACCCGGCCGGGTCGTCCACGACGAAGTCGAACGTGGAGGCCGGCACTTCGGCCGCGCCGAACATGAAGGGCATGCGATCGTTGACCTGCCCGATCACCGCGATGGGCGTGCCGGCGCGGCGCCGGCCCTCGAACATCGGCAGCAGGTCGACGGTGACATCGGGATTCGAACCGAGGCTCATGCGATCGTCCCCGGCGCCGCGGCGCCGGGCGATCTGCTGCGCAATGACATTGCCGCTGGCGGCCATCACGGCGCGCGCAACATGGGTGTAGTTGATGCTCGAGTAGGCCTGCTGGGCCGGCGGCGATGACAGGTAGGCGCCGGGCTCCAGGTAGAACTCGTGGACCTGGATGTTGCCCGGCAGCGCGCCTGCGGTGAGTGGGGCGGCCCAGGCCGGTTCCGGCATGCCGCCGAACACGCGCGCAGCCATGGGCTCGACGAGCCGCCGTTCGAGTTCGCTGCGAAAACGCGGCCGCCGGAGCGTCAGGCCGCTCAGGATGGAAAGGCTGATCGATGGATCGGCAGCGGCGCGCCGGTAGAACTCATTGACGAGCGCGACCGGCTTGCCGGCCGCGATCGGCGCGCACAGCACGACGCGTCTGCCGACACGGGACAGCGTCTGCTCGACGCAACTCGCAACACCGGCGAAGACACGCGGCTGGCCGCTATTCATTGCGCAGACTGTAGCGCAATCGCCTGCGCGCGCCCGCTGCGGTGCTCGGGGCGCTGCAGCTTCAGGGGCCGATCCTGGCGGGCTCCGGTGCGAGCGTGAGCTCGAATGCCACGTCGACCGGATCGCCGATCCAGGTCGTTGACGACCAGTCGCCCTGACCGACGCCGAACTCGAGACGCCTGAGCGACGCGCCGCCCCCCATCGTGAAGCCGCCACTCTTCTGCTGCAGTTCGAAGTGCACGGCCACGGGCTGCGTCACGCCGCGGAGCGTCAGCGCACCTTCCGCGCGCCAGCCCTTGCCGTCGGGCTTCAGCCCGATGGCGTGATACTCGGCCTGTGGAAATCGCGACACCCAGAAGAAATCCTGGCCGTGCAGCACCTGGTCACGATCGGCGTCAGAAGTGTCTGCGGACTGCGTTGCAATCGTCACGTCGAGACGCGCGTGCGCCGGATTCGCGGGATCGAAATCGAGCCGCACCCGGAATTCGCCGAAGTGACCGGAAAAGCGCGCCCCCGCCTGCGTCGCGACGAAACGCAGGGCGCCCGCATGCTGGTCGGCCTGCCAGGCGTCGGCTGCGGCCACCGTGCTGGCGAGCAGGGCCACGAGCGCCGTGCAGGCGCGCAACATCAGCGGCGCCACGGCAGCATCCGGAACAGCAGGCCGTCGCGGTCGAGGAACTGGTGCTTGAGAACTGCCGCGACATGCAGGCCGGCAAGCGCGATGAGCACCTTTGAAAACCCGTGATGGATTTCAAGCAGGGCCTCTTTCAGCGCCGGATCCGGCGCGACCAGGTCGGGCAGTTGCACGAAGCCGAACCAGCTGACCGGATAATTGGATGCCGAGGACATCATCCAGCCGGTCAGCGGCATCGCGAACAGCAGCGTGTAGAGGGCAGTGTGCGAAAATCGGGCGACGACAGCCTGCCAGCGCATCATCGGCGGCAGCGGTGGCGGCCGGTCGACGAAACGCCAGGCGAGGCGCAGGATCGCCAGCGACAGGATCGTGATGCCGACGGACTTGTGCCGTGCCAGGGTCATGAGCTTGTCGAGGCCTTTCGGCAGGTCTTCGGCGATGATGGCCAGCGTGAACTGGACGATGAGCAGGCCGACGATCGACCAGTGCATGGCCTGGGCGATGTAGCCGTACCGTTCAGGAGTGTTTCGCGCCGGCATCAGGTCTTGGAGAATAGCGCAATGCGTAAGTTCCTGATCGCAATCGCGGCACTGGCCTGCAGTTGCGCGTTGCCGCCGAAACCGCCGCCACCGGCGGCGCCGGCCGGCCCGGTCACGGCGCCAGCCGGGCCGTATCAGGGTTATGAAGTCATTTCATCGCAGGTCGAGATCCGTGCGTACCGCGACGGCCCGATGGCGCAGCTCGGGCACAATCACCTGATCACGTCGAATGCACTCACCGGCACCATCCAGTTGCGCGAACCGCAGCAGGATAGCCGCTTCACGCTGGAACTGCCGCTGGCCTCACTGGTCGTGGACGATCCTGCGGCCCGGTCCGTGGCCGGTCCCGACTTTGCGAAGCCGGTGCCGCAGGCCGACCGCGAGGCAACGCAGCGCAACATGCTGGGCGCGGCACTGCTGGACGCCGCCCGCCAGCCGGTGTTGCGGCTGACCCTGGAGAGCCTGGAAGGAGCACCGCCGGATTACCTCGCGCATATCCGGATCGGCATCCGCGGCGAGGAGCGCATCATCGCCGTGCCGTTATCGGTGCGGATCGACGGCGACATGCTCCACGTGCACGCGAGCGTCAAGCTTCATCACGCTGATCTCGGCCTCACGCCTTTCAGCGTCGGGCTCGGAGCCTTGCGGGTGCGCGACGACCTCGACGTGGACTGCCGCCTCGAGGCGAAGCGCAGGCCGGACTAACGGTCCGCGTCGATCTCGTCCAGCAATGCCTTGCCGTCGTAGACCTTTTCCAGGGCCGTCCGGATCAAGGCGGGATGCACGCCGATCGACCGGTTCATCCGCTCGTCGAACCAGTAGCTGCCCGAGATCGAGTGGATATTGCCGTCGAAAGCGAGCCCAACGATTTCACCTTTCGTACTCAGCATCGGGCTGCCGGAATTGCCGCCGACGATGTCGTTGTCGGTCGTGAAGTTCGCGCGCGTCGTAATGTCCAGGCGGTCCTTCGCCGCCAGCCACCGGTCCGGGATCCTGAACGGCATCTGGCCGGTCGCGCGCTCGAAGGCGCGGCCCAGCTCGGTCCAGGGCCGCACGTCCTCGCCTTTCTCCTTCCAGCCCTTCATTGCGCCGTAGGAAAGACGCAGCGTGAAGGTCGCATCCGGATAGTCGCTGGCGCCGTTGACGGCAAAGCGCGCCTTCGCGATCGCTTCCTGCCCGCGCTGGACCGGTCCTTCGACCTGTTCTTCATAACGCTTGCGGAGCGCCCTCGCTGTGGGATCGACGCTGGCCGCGAGGCGGATCATCGGGTCCTGGCTCGCGTCGATGGCGGCCTGGCCGCCTGCGTACAGCGCGATGCGTGCGGCCGGATCGGCAAGCGCGCTCTGCCGTATCAACCTGTTGGCGAGCGCATCTGGCGTGTCATTGCCGAAGACCTTGCGTACCAGCGGATTGTCCGGGCCCAGCCATTCGCGCATGCGCTCGAGCGAGAACGACAGGCGCACGACCTCGAAATCGGGATAGACCGGCGCCGCCGCCTGCAGGTTCTGCTGCAACGCCGGCAGTCGCGCCTCGGTGTACTCCGCGAGCCGCGACTCGTTGGGCTTGGTGCGGTCTGCCGCCGCGCGCACCAGGTCGCGCGCATATCCGTACAGCGTGCTGTTGAAGGCGGCGCCATTCTCGATGAAGATGTAGGGCACCAGCATGTCGCGCCAGGTGCGCTGGGCGATTTCGATGTCCTGCCAGGCGCCGGCCGAGGAGGCCAGCGCGGGATTCGCGGCGACCGCATCACGCAACGACTTCTCGGCTGTGCCCACCGCTTCGAACAGGGCCGGATCCAGCAGCGCGTCGAACTGCTTGCGGCGCACCTTGATCGAATTCTCGATGATATTCAGGAAGGCCTCGGCGGTGCGCTGCGCCTCGGGACTGGTCTTCGAAAACTGCAGCAGGCGACCGCGCAGCTCCGCGAACCGCAGCAGCCAGAACGGCATGAAAGTCGTGCGCTGCGTTTCGAGCTGCGCGACGGTCAGCAGGCGATCCGTGTTGCCGGGATGTCCCGAGACGAAGACCGGATCGCCGGGATCGGCGCCATCCCAGTCGAAGCGCAGGTGATCCGGGGTCTGCGCCGGCTTGCCGTCCTCGTAGGCGCGCAGGATCGACATGTCGAGGCACCAGCGCGGGAACTGGAAGTTGTCCGGGTCGCCACCGAAGGCCGCGATATCGCGTTCCGGCGCAAACACGAGGCGCACGTCATCGTAGCGCCGGTACTTGTAGAGCCAGTACTGGCCGCCCTGGTAGAGCGTCAGGCGCTCGCACTTGAGCGGGCCGCCCTTGGTCTTTGCCGAGGCTTCCTCACAGGCCTGCTCGAGGCCGGTCAGGACCTTGCGCCTTGCAGCGACCACCTCATCCGCGCCAAGCCCCGCGGTCGCGGCGGCCACTTTCGCGGTGACGTCCTCGGTGCCGACCAGCACCGACACGGCTTCCTCCTGGCAGCGCAGCTCCTGCTTGCGGTCCGTTGCTAGGTATCCGGCAGCGTTGAAGTCGTTCCCGGCGGTCGAGTTCTGCGCAATGCAGTCCTCGGCGCAATGATGATTCGTCAGGATCAGCCCTGCGGCGGAGATGAACGACCCGGTGCAACCGCCTTCGAGTCGCACCGTGGCGCCCTG
The DNA here is from genome assembly GCA_023265875.1 of Gammaproteobacteria bacterium. GTDB lineage: Bacteria > Pseudomonadota > Gammaproteobacteria > Steroidobacterales > Steroidobacteraceae > SCUD01. Next base: position 22,773 of record JAHFSF010000013.1, read on the forward strand.
CACGCGATCCAGCCAGGCATCGTCAAGCGTCACTCCATACTTTGCTGCGATTGCGGCGCGCGGCGGGTTGTCGAATGTCCACATGCCCTCGTCAGCCAGGGCGGTAAGGGAGACCATCGCAGCCAGTGCCGCGGTCAGGAATCGATTCATCAGGAACTCCGGGAAATCCAGACAGCCGCCGGCCGGCGGCGATGCACTCATGTTACCCGGTAGCCTGCGGGAGCGGACGGCGTGGCCCACGGGCCGGCGCGCCGGAGTGTCCATTCATCGCGCGGACACCCGCGATGGTGGGCGCCCCTGGGGCCACGGCGGATCCGGGTTCAGCGAGCCCGGGCAGCGGGCCTTGTCCGGGTCGAAGAACAACGTCAGCAGCGCGGTCGCGGCCATGGGTTGGCCGTCGCGGTATGCGGGCGTCAGGCGCGACGCCCGTGCGATCGCAAGTGCAGGGCGGTCGAACATCCTCGCGGGTTCCGCCGACAGGATGCGGGTGCTCTGAATCGCACCAGTCGCGTCGGTTGCGACCTCCAGTCTGACGTGACCCTTGAGCCGCTGTCTGCAGGCTTCCATCGGGAATGGCGCGCTGCCGAATGTGGTCGGCGGCGGCACCCCCTGCGTCGAATCCGGCAGCCGGAATTCGAAATGGCGCGTCATCGGCCGCGCATCGCCCGCTGCAGGCAGGAAGCGCCAGCCGCGGACGGCGGCGAGCGCTGCGGCCTCGAATTCACCGCGCGGCATCGCCATCGTGACCGTTGCATTCGCGACGCTGCCATCGGGCATCGCATCGAAGCGCACTTCGGCGTAGCCCTCGATGCGTTCGGCGAGCAACGACTGTGGATAGACCGGCGCCGGGTGCCCGGCGGCGGCGGAACCTTCCGGCACATCGGCGGTATCGACCAGCGTGAATCGCACGCGCGTCTGCAGGCGGCACTCGACAGGTTCGCCGTCCCGGCGCGCGGGTTCGAAGCGCCAGGCGCGCACGCCGGTAATCGCCGCGGACTCGAAATAACCCGGTGGCTCGGCACGCACCACCCGCACCCAGCCGACGTGGCCGTCCCTCAGGATCGTCATCGCCAGCTCGACCGCGCCCTCGATGCCGATCTCGCGCACTGCCGGCGGGTAAGCCGGCGCCGCGCGCTCGATCGCGACCGGGGGCGTCAGGCCCGCCTGCTCGCAGCGCGGCCAGGCGAGCGCCGCGGGGGCGGCCAGCAACAGTACCGCGTGCAACAATAGCTTCATGGATGGGAATCTAGCAGGCCAGTCCACCGCCATGTATCAGTTCGCTCGCGAATTGCATCTGCTGCTGGTCATGCTGTCGGTCAGCCTGTTCGTGTTTCGCGGCGCATTGATGATCGCGGACTCTGCGTTGCTGGCGTCGCGGGTGCTGCGGATCCTGCCACACGTCATCGATACCTTCCTGCTTGCAAGCGCGGCCTGGCTCGTCGTGCTGCTGCGCCAGTATCCGTTCGTGCAGGGCTGGCTGACCGCGAAAGTCGTGGGGGTCATCGTCTATATCGTGCTCGGCAGCATTGCCCTGCGGCGCGGCCGCACGCGTCGCGCGCGACTGCTGGCGCTCGCCGGCGCGCTCATCACCATCATTTACATCATCGGTGTCGCGCGCCACCACGACGCGCTCGCCTGGCTGGCCTGAGTCTTCACTCCGCCGTGACGAGCAGGAGCTGCGTGCCCTCGGGGGCAACCAGCAGCGCGTGCCGCGCGGGATCGAGCCTGGCGGGCAGCCTGCGCGCGAATTCGATGCCGGTGTCCTCGAGTGCGCGCACGCGAGCTGCCATGCCAGCATCGGTAAAAACCAGCGCGGGCCGGCTGAGCGACCCGGCATGAAGCAGGGCGACATTCAGCGTATCGCTGGTCAGGCCGATGTGCGGATAGGGGTCATCGCCTTCCTCGACTGGCGCGAAACCGAGCCTCTCCCAGAAACCTGCGACGGCTTTCACGTCATCCACCGGCAGCGCCACTTCCTCGAACCAGCCGAGCCGCGACGTTGCGCCGGGCGCGCGGTCCGATGGTGAGAACGTGCGCGCTTCCAGCAGGCGCAGCAGATGACCGCCGGGAGTCGCGAAGCTCACTTCGTTGAACACGTCGCCACCGAGCCGGCGGCTCAGGAACTCGATGCCGAGACGCTCGAGCTCTTCGACATGCTCGAACAATCCCGGCAGCACGAACGACAGCAGCGGCGATTGCGGCAGTTCGTGCTGATGCAGGCCGATCGCGAGGCGGCCGTCGGTGACGACGGCGTAAGGGTAGGGCCACGCCTCGCCGGTGGTCAGCTGCGTGAACCCCAGGCGCTCGTAGAATCCCAGCGACGCCAGCACCTCGGGCGCGTGGACACTGATTTCGAGGAAACGCCCGATCAAGCGGTCCGCTCCGCTGCCGCGTGCGCGGCGACCAGCCGCGCCAGGCACGCGACATGCGACGGGCTGTCATTGAGCGCGGGAACATATTCGAAGAACTCGCCGCCTGCCGCCAGGAAAGTCGCGCGCGCGCGGATCGCGATCTCCTCCAGCGTTTCGAGGCAATCGGCCGCAAATCCCGGGCAGCAGACGATCACACGTCTCTGGCCGGCGCGGGCGAGGGCCTGCAGCCGTTGTTCCGTGTACGGTTGCAGCCAGCGTGCGCCCCCGACGCGCGACTGGAATGCGATCGACCAGTGGTCCGGCGCCAGTGCAAGCCGCGCGGCGATGAGCCGCGCGGTCGTCTGGCACTGGCCGCCGTAGGGATCGCCCGCGTCCACGTAGCGCAGCGGCAGGCCGTGAAAGCTGAGCAGCAGGTGCGCCCCGGCTGCGAGGTCGGCGATCCGGCCAGCCAGGGACTCGGCAAGCGCGGCGATGTAACCCTCGTCCGCATGGTATTCGTCGATCCGCAGCAAATCGGGCTGCCAACCTTGCTGGCGCAGCGCCGCCTCGACACGGTCATGCACGGACACCGTCGTCGTCGCCGAGTACTGCGGGTAGAGCGGCAGCACCAGCAGGCGACGGATGCCCTGCGAGCGGAGCGTCGTAATCGCGGCGGCGATCGACGGCTTGCCATAGGTCATGCCGGCGGCGACCGGCACGGGCGCGGGCGACAGGGCCGCAAGCTGCTCCTCGAGCGCGCGGCAGAGCGCGAGCGTATTGAGCAGCAATGGCGAGCCCGACTCGGTCCAGATCTCGCGATAGGCGCGGGCGCTGCGCGGCGGGCGGATCCGGAGGATCACGCCGTGCAGCAGGGGCAGCCACACGAGGCGCGGCAGGCCCACCACGCGCGGATCCGACAGGAACTCGGCCAGGAAGCGCCGCACGGCCGGCGTCGTCGGCGCATCGGGTGTGCCGAGATTGGCGACGAGCACGCCGTATGGGGCTGGCATTTAGCGACGATACCGCATGGCAGGCAGGGCGTGCCTGCCGCATTCCGGGCGGCTACTGCACGCCGCCGACGCAGACGTACTTCAGTTCGGTGAACTCGAGGATCCCGTACTTCGAGCCCTCGCGGCCGGTGCCCGATTCCTTGACGCCGCCGAATGGCGCGACCTCGGTCGAGATGATCCCGGTGTTGAGGCCGATGATGCCGTATTCGAGCGCTTCCGATACGCGCCAGGAACGCGCGAGGTCGCGGGTGTAGAGATAGGCCGCGAGCCCGAATACCGTGTCGTTCGCCATCGCGATCGCCTGCGCCTCGGTTTCGAAGCGGAACAGCGGCGCGACCGGGCCGAAGGTCTCTTCCTGCGCGAGCATCATCGCGGGCGTCACGCCGGTGAGCACGGTCGGTTCGTAGAAGGTGCCGCCGAGCGGATGGCGATGCCCGCCGGCTGCCAGTTTCGCGCCTTTCGCGAGCGCATCGGCAACGTGTTCCTCGACCTTCTTCAGCGCCGCCGTGTCGATCAGCGGTCCCTGATCGGTCTCGCCCGCGAGGCCGTCGCCGATGCGGAGCTTGCTGACGGCCACGACCAGTTTTGCGGTGAAGGCATCGTAGACGCCCGCCTGCACGAGCAGGCGATTGGCGCAGACGCAGGTCTGCCCGGTGTTGCGATACTTGCTCGCGATCGCGCCGGCGACCGCGGCATAGAGGTCCGCGTCGTCGAACACGATGAAGGGCGC
>JAHFSF010000099.1 GCA_023265875.1 Gammaproteobacteria bacterium
CCGGCCTCCGCGTGTTTCAGCGTTTCGGCAACCGGCAATGCCAGCAGGCCGCCGACCGTGTCGTGCCGGCAGGCCGCGACCAGCCGCGCGAGATCCGCCGGTGGCAGGCACGGGCGCGCGGCATCGTGAACGAGCACCCAGTCCTTTGCCAGCGCGCGCTCGAGCGCCTGCAGGCCGTTCAATACGGACTTTGCCCGCGAGGCGCCCCCCAGCGTGGTTCCGACGCGGGCCCGCAGCGCGGCCGGCAGCCGGCTCCAGCGGCGGTCGCCTGCCGCCAGGACCACGACGCCGCCGCAAACCCCGGGATGGCGCAGCAGGGTGCCCATGGCGTGCTCGAGCAGGCTGCGGCCCGCGATCCGCAGGTAGGGTTTCGGGATGGTGCCGCCGAATCGCGAGGAAGCGCCGGCAGCGGGTATCACGAACCAGATCCGCGCGGACACCGCGGTATCAAGGCGTCGTGGCAGCCTGGATCGTGCGCGGATCGTCCTCACGCTCATCCGGCGCCCGCAGCGGCGTGTCCACGACCTGGTAGAAAGTCTCGGTGACGCCGATCATGCCGAGGTCGTGACGGGCCCGCTCCTCGAGCGCGGTCAGGCCCTGCTTCAGGTCTGCCACTTCGGCCTTGAGCTGTCCATTGCGTTCCGTCAGGACGGCATTGTCGGCGCGCTGTGAATCGACGGCCGCCGCGAGGTGCCAGACTTCGCGCATGCCCTCATCGGAGACCCAGAGGCGGTACTGCAGGAACGCCAGCAGCGCGAGCAGGCAGGCGAGGAACGTCCTCATGGGACGGCAAGCTTAGCACGCCCGGAAGGCTTGACGGGAAAGGCCTCGCGACCCGCATAGCGTGCACGCGCGCCGAGTTCCTCCTCGATGCGCAGCAGCTGGTTGTACTTGGCGACGCGATCGGATCGCGACAGCGAGCCGCTCTTGATCTGGGTCGCGGTGGTGCCGACAGCGAGGTCGGCGATCGTCGAATCCTCGGTTTCGCCGGAGCGGTGCGAAATGACCGCCCCATACCCGGCCCGTGCCGCCATTTCGATCGCCGCCAGCGTCTCGGTCAGCGTGCCGATCTGGTTCGGCTTGATCAGGATCGCGTTCGCGACCTCCTCCGCGATGCCACGCGAAAGGATTTCCGTGTTGGTCACGAACAGGTCGTCACCTACCAGCTGCAGCTTGCGGCCCAGGCGTTGCGTCAGCCCGGCCCAGCCGGCCCAGTCCGATTCCGCCATGCCGTCCTCGATCGTGATGATCGGGTAACGCTCGGCCATCGCAGCCAGGTAATCCGTGAACTGCGCGGCCGTGAAGCGCCGTCTCTCCGATTGCAGCAGATAGATGCCGTCCCGGTACAATTCGTTGCTCGCCACATCGAGGCCAAGCCACACGTCCTGGCCGGCCCGGTAGCCTGCGGCCTCGATTGCCTCGAGGATCATGCCAAGTGCCGCTTCATTGGACGGCAGGTCCGGCGCGAAGCCGCCTTCGTCGCCGACCGCCGTGGACAGGCCACGCTCCCGGAGGATCTGGCGCAGCCGCTGGAAAACCTCCACGCCGCAACGCAGCGCCTCGCCGAAGCTCGGCAGGCCGGCCGGCAGGATCATGAACTCCTGGATGTCCAGGTTGTTGCTGGCATGCACGCCGCCATTGATGATGTTCATCATCGGCACCGGCATGACGACGGCGTCATCACCGCCGAGATAGCGATACAGCGGCAGCTTCTCCGACTGTGCCGCGGCGCGCGCCGTGGCAAGTGACACGGCGAGCAATGCATTCGCGCCAAGCCGCGACTTGTTGTCCGTGCCGTCGAGCTCCAGCATGCGCCGGTCGATGCCGGCCTGGTCCGCGGCCTCCCGGCCGACCAGGGCATCGCGCAACTCGCCATTGACGTGGGCAACCGCGTTCAGCACGCCCTTGCCGAGGAATCGCAAGGGGTCGCCGTCGCGCAATTCGACCGCCTCCCGGGTGCCCGTCGACGCACCGGACGGCACGGCGGCGCGGCCCTCGGTTCCGTCCTCGAGCAGGACGTCGGCTTCGACGGTCGGATTGCCGCGCGAATCGATGATTTCCCGCGCGTGGATGTCGACGATGCGCATCAGGCGAGATCCTCCGCGAAGGGACGCGATTTGGCGACGCGGTCGAGCTCGACCAGCGTTTCGAGGAGCCCCTGCATCCGGTCGAGCGGCCAGGCATTCGGCCCATCCGACAGGGCGTGCTGCGGGTCGGGATGCGTTTCCATGAACAGCCCCGCGACACCCGCAGCGACGGCCGCGCGCGCCAGTACCGGGATGAACTCCCGCTGGCCGCCCGAGGTCGTGCCCCTGCCGCCCGGCAGTTGCACGGAATGGGTCGCGTCGAACACGACGGGCACGCCAAGACCGCGCATGACGGCCAGCGCGCGCATGTCGGAAACCAGGTTGTTATAGCCGAAGCTGAAGCCGCGCTCGCAGATCATGACATCCTGGTTGCCGGTCGAGCGGGCCTTGTCGACGACGTTCGCCATTTCCCAGGGGCTCAGGAACTGGCCTTTCTTGATGTTGACCGGCTTGCCCTGGGAGCAGACGCCGACGATGAAGTTCGTCTGCCGGCACAGGAAAGCCGGCGTCTGCAGTACGTCGACGATGGCGGCCACGTCCGCCAGCGGCGAGTCCTCATGGACATCCGTCAGCACCGGCACGCCGTGCTGGCGGCGCACCTCGGCGAGGATCCGCAGGCCCTCATCGATGCCGGGCCCGCGGTACGAGGAACGCGATGAACGGTTGGCCTTGTCATAGGAGGCCTTGAACACGAATGGCACGCCGAGCGCACGGGTGATTTCCCGGAGCCGCCCGGCAATGTCGATGGTCAGTGCCGCGTCCTCGACGACACAGGGACCGGCGATCAGGAACAGTGGGCGATCCGCACCGACTTCAGCGCCAGCGAGTTTCACGCGCTCGCTGCCTGCGGCAATGCGCCTGTCGCGTGCTGGCGTGCCGCGCGGACGAAGCCGGCAAACAGCGGGTGGCCGTCGCGCGGATTCGACGTGAATTCCGGGTGGAATTGCACGGCCAGGAACCACGGATGCGACGCCAGTTCGATGATCTCGACCAGCCCATCCCCGGAAAACGCCGAGAACACGAGTCCCGCCTTCTGCATGCGCTCCAGGTAGTTGTTGTTGAATTCGTAACGGTGCCGGTGGCGCTCATGAATGGCGTCGCGCCCGTAGACGGACCGCGCCAGCGTTCCCGGCCGGATCCGCGATTCCTGCGCCCCGAGCCGCATCGTGCCGCCGAGCTCCGACTGGTCGTCGCGCCGGCGCGTCTCGCCGCTGCGGTCGCGCCACTCGGTGATCAGCGCGATGACCGGGTCCGGCGCTGCCCGCTGGAATTCGGTCGAATTTGCGCCCGCAAGCGCCAGCACGTGGCGTGCGAACTCGATGACCGCCACCTGCATGCCGAGGCAGATGCCGAGGTATGGAATGCCATTTTCGCGCGCGTAGCGCACCGCCTCGATCTTGCCCTCGATCCCGCGCTCGCCAAATCCACCCGGCACCAGGATGGCATCCATGCCGGCCAGGCAACCCGGACCGTTGCTCTCGATGTCGGTCGACTCGACGTAATGGACCTGCACCCGGGTGCGGGTCCTGAGGCCCGCGTGCTGGAGGGCCTCGTTCAGCGAAATATAGGAATCGCGGATCTGCACGTACTTGCCGACCATCGCGATGTTGACCGTCGCATCGAAAGCATGGCGCGCCGCGACCACCTGCTGCCACTGGCGCAAGTCGGCCGGCGGGGCCTCGATACGCAGTTTTTCACAGACGATATCGTCCAGCGCCTGTTCATGCAGCAGGATCGGTATCCGGTAGATGTCGTCGGCATCGACCGCGGAAATGACTGCGCGCTCCTCCACATTCGTGAACAGCGCGATCTTGCGGCGCTGCTCATCGGGCAGCGGATCGCGGCAGCGGCACAGCAGCACGTCGGGCTGGATGCCGATGCCGCGCAGCTCCTTGACCGAGTGCTGGGTCGGCTTGGTCTTGATCTCGCCCGAGCCGCCGACGATCGGCACCAGCGTCAGGTGGATGTAGACGCAGTTGCTGCGGCCAAGCTCGACGCCCATCTGGCGGATCGCCTCGAGGAATGGCAGCGACTCGATGTCGCCGACCGTGCCGCCGACCTCCACCATGCAGACGTCGGCGTCGCCGGCCCCGAGCTGGACGCTGCGGCGGATCTCGTCGGTGATGTGCGGAATGACCTGCACGGTCGCGCCGAGATAATCGCCGCGACGCTCGCGCGCAATGACCCGCTCATAGATGCGGCCGGTCGTGAAGTTGCTGTTGCGGCCCGTCGTCGTGCGGACGAATCGCTCGTAGTGGCCGAGGTCGAGGTCGGTCTCCGCGCCGTCCTCGGTGACGAATACTTCACCGTGCTGGAACGGACTCATCGTGCCCGGATCCACGTTGATGTACGGGTCGAGCTTGACCATGCTGACCTTGAGCCCGCGGGCCTCGAGGATCGCGCCGAGCGAGGCCGCGGCAATGCCCTTGCCCAGCGAGGACACCACGCCGCCGGTCACGAATACGAAACGATTCATCCGGAACTCCCGCCGCGATCAGGACGGGGGATCAGTGTAGCGCAGCGCGCCCCCGCGGGCCAGCCGGCCACCGCGGCCGCTACGGACAGCTGCCGGTCTCGGTCCTGGTCACGTAGGTCGCGCCGGTCGCGCTGACAGTGACGACCCGCTCCTGGCTCCCGACCGGCGAATCGCGACAGACCGTGAATGTGCCCGCCGATGCGCCGATGCCGATCGGCTGGAAACTCAACGGCAGGGTGCCGCCGGTCTGAGTCATCAGGAATCCTGTCGGCATCGCCTGCTCGCGCTGGATCACCACCGCGGTCGCGTCCAGGATGATCCAGCCCTGTTCCCATCCACCGGAGCCCGCGCAGGTGGCGCCATCCGTCGATGCGCACAGCGTGACCGACGCATTGCGCTTGATCGCCTCGCTGCGCGCGAGCTGCACGCTCGCCACCAGGTTGTTGGCGGCGGCGCTCAGCCTGGCGCCGAGCGACGCATCGCGGAAGAAAGGAACGGCAATGGCGAACAGGATGGCCGTTATGACGAGCACGACCATCAGCTCGATGATGGTCATGCCGCGGGCATGCGCCTTCTGGTTGACTGTCACGTCGCGCCTGCCCTACTTCTCGATGTACCAGTAAGTGAGACTCTTGGGCTGCGTACCCGTGGCAGCCGGGCTCGGCAGACCGCCCTCGAGCGGCGAATCGGGGGACCCACCGATCAGGAAGGGCACGACCGAGCCGTCGTCCAGTTGCACCATGCCGGCCACCGGCGAGGGCGGCAGTCCGCCGCCCGAGATCTCCGCATCGCGATTGTTGGCGCCGTTGGCTATCGCCGCATTCGCGTAGCGGATGTTGTACACCCGCGCCGTGCCGAGGTTGGAGCTGCAGGCCCCGACGACCGGCAACGCCGGCGTATGCGTACTGAAGGTCACCGTACCGAACACCGTGATCGCCGACGTGACGCCCTGCTCGTGATCGCGCAGGTCAAGGGCCCAGCCCTTCTTCGCAGCGAGGTCAGCCGGGTCCGGATCCGCGCCATCGTTGGCGATGGCCACCAGCGATCCAAGGCAGATGATGGCGGAGCCGCAGTTGCTGACCTCGCTGTCCAGCCAGGTGGCATCCGATGGAACATCCTTGATCATGAAGAACTTGTTGTCGACGCCGTAGGCCGTGGTGAAACTCAGCAGCGGCTTCTCCCGGTCGCCCGAGCCTATCATCAGGTAGTAGATGCCGTCCTTCAGCACGACGTCCGGCGCGAACAGGAACTTGCGATTTGCCGCACAGCTCGCCGTCGTATCGCAACCCAGCGACGCGATCTTCGTCATCGTCCAGGAGCCCGGTGCGGTCGCAGCAAACGCGGCGTTCGCCGTGCTGCCGGTGATGCGATAGACGTTGCCGCCCATGTCGACCACGTAAGCATGTTGCGCGAGCCCGGTCGAGCTGTCGTTCACGACAAAGATATCTGCGGTCACGGGCCGGTCGGTCGTGAAAGTCTGCAGCAGGCCGCCGCTGCTGGCATCCATCAGGTAGACGTAACGTCCCTTGGCAGAAGTTGTGCAGGTGTGCGGATCCGCGTCCTCGCAGGTATCGCTGCCCCCGCCCATGATCAGCATCGGTGCCGGTGACCCGCCGGACAGGTAGCCGTCCGTCTTGATGTTCTTGGGCGAGGACCAGGTCTGCCCGATGCCCGTTAAGCCGCTCGAGCAGCCGCTATCGTCGGCCTGATTGGGGCATCCGAGCTTCCACTTCAGCGGCACGCTGCCCGGGGCGGTCGTAATGTTCGTGACATCGAAGGTGTAGAGGAATCGCCCGCCGCGGCGCATCGTCGCGAAGATCCAGGTATTGCTGGCATCGCGATAGGACTCGATTGGTCCGTCGAAGCCATAGGGCTTGGCTGCCCGGGTCGGCGGTTCCGTCGAGCCCTTGTAGCTCAGCGGCGTCGTATTGTCGCGCAGGCGCTTGATGCTGCCATAGAACTCCGGCGCGACGAAGGACCACAGTTCACTGCCGGCCGGCACGCTGCCGATGGCTGCCGCGCGGTTGCCGTTGGCGGCACGGAGCACGCCGTCGTTGCCGCCATAGAACACGACGACCGCCGGGCTCGCGTCCGTGCCGAGGTTGATCGCCACTGGCCGGGAATGCACGACGTCGCCGTGCGCGGACGAGCGCATCTCGGTGCTGGTGACCGCATCGAGGTCTTCATCATCGAGGTCCAGGCCTTTCTCCCAGTCGATCAGCGCGTCCCGCTCGGCGGGGCTCGTGGCACCCACCAGCAGCGCCTGCGTGATGGCGGCGTTGGCGGTATTGAAGTCAGTCGGGGTCGTATTGGTGCAGGAAGCGAAGGTAGTGCTGCAGGTTTTCACCGTCCGCGTGGTCGAGCTGCGCAGCCGATAGGCCTGCGCGCCCTTCTCGACGATGTTGCCGTCCGGATAGTTGGAGGCGTCGGAATTGGCGACGGCCAGGCAGCCCCCCTGCGGCCGGAATGCCCAATAACTGTCGACGACGGATGGCGTCCAGAAACTGCGGGCGCACTCCGAGATGAAGCCGGTCAGTGAATTGATCGCGGTCTGGTCGGCTGCGTCCAGCGTCCTGAGCGCGTTGCTGACGACGCCGAGCTTGTACTGCTTGAGGTTGCCCGCCCAGCGCGGCAGCGCGTCGGCGTCCGGGCGGAACATGCCGACATACACCTGGTTCAGGTAGGTGTTCTGCGTATTCACGCTGACCGGCAAGCTGACCGAGGCGAACACGCTGTTCACGGCCTGGATCTCGGAAAAGATCTTGTTGAGCGCAGAGCTGATCTGGGCGCCACCACCGGTCGAGGAAGAGACGTCGAAATAGCGGCCGCCGCTGACGCCCGCGACGCTCTTCAGCAGCGCAGTCCAGCCGGGGCCCTGGCCGGTGGTGACCTTGTCGACATCCACCGTGTAGCTGATGATGCCGCGGCTGCTCTTGTGCATGAACCGGGCCCATTCGTCGGCGACATTCGTCTGCGAGCCGCTGGGCGAGATCGGGATGGCTGTCGTCGCGCCGCTGATGCCTTCCGCCGTCGCCGCCGTGGACAGCCAGGTCGTCGCGGTCGTGTTGTCCGAAGAGTTGTCCTGCGCCGCGCCATTGCTGATGTAGATGATGTAGTTGCCGCCGCAATTGCCGGCGATCACGGGGCTGTTGTACGGCGTGCCCTTGAAGGAATTGATGGCATTGCGATTGTTGGGCAGGATGTTGATGGCGTAGATGGCGTTGGATGCCGCCGTGCCGGAGACATTGCCGGTGTAATCGGTCTTGAGCTTGTAGCCAGTGAGACCGCCTCCGGTCTTGGGCGGATCGCCGTTGAAATAATAGAAGGCCTCGGCAAACGTCTTGCCGGCCTTGCCGCCGTTCGACTTGTCGCCGAGCTTGCTCAGGCTGTTGAGCAACGCCTGGAACTTGGTCTTGTACGAGTTCGTGCCGGTATCCGTGAAATCACGTATCGCGGACCGCATGTACCCGCCGTCCTGATTGCTGTTGGGGTTGCCGGTCTCGGTAAAGAGCATCAGGCCGACCCGGAATTTCGCCGTCCCATCCGTGTTGACGGGCAGTCCGTTGACGGTCGAGACCAGCGCCGCGATTTCATTGGTAAATGCCGTGTTCCAGTTGGCGGTGTTGTCGAGCAGGATCAGGACATTCGGCGTGCCGCCGTTGGCGCCTGCCGGCTGGACGAACAGGTCGAGGTCCTCCGCAATGGCGGTCCGCTGACCGCACAGCAGGCTGCCCGCCAGCAACGCGCCGAAGATGAACCTGTTTTTCATGAGAACACTCCTGCAAATCCGGCGCATCATGGGCACACCGCGTTCTTCTCGGCCTCCGACAGCAGCACGCGCACGCCGGAGCGCACTTCCACCGTGGCGCCGCCGGCGTTGTCGGCACCCGCGACGGAGGCGTCGATGTCCCACACGGTATTCCAGGTCGACGCAGCGGTCATCGAAGGCGGCAGCGACAGGCTGCTGGGATCGGCGCCGAAGGCCTGCGCCGCGTAGACGCACTGCGGCACGGCGATCTGCACGACGTAATCGACATT
>JAHFSF010000014.1 GCA_023265875.1 Gammaproteobacteria bacterium
TCGCCGAGCTGGCCGGTGTTGCGGATGACCGGCGCAGCGCGCGTTATCGCTGTGCGATGGTCTTCGTCCGGCATGCCGCCGATCCCGCGCCGATCATTGCCGAGGCGGCCTGGGAGGGGAGCATTGCCGGGGCGCCGCGGGGCACGGGGGGCTTCGGTTTCGACCCGCTGTTCATCGTGGCCGGCGACGGCCGCACGGTCGCCGAAATACCGGCCGCCGAAAAGAATCGCGCGAGCCATCGCGGGCAAGCACTCGGCCAGCTCGCCGCGGCCATGCGCCGGGCCGGGTGGTGAGCGCGCCGCTACTCGACGACCTTGATCCAGTGGCCAGGCACCGGTTGCCCGCTGGGGTAGAGGTCATTGAACAGGCGCAGCTGCTGGACCGGGTATTTCTGGATCGCGGAATCCTTGGCGAGTTGCTCGATCGTGTCGCCCTCGACCGCGCGCACGACGTGCAGGCGATAAGGTTCGGCCAGCTCGAACTCGTTCGAGCGCATGCGGCGGAACGTCCTGGCCGCGGACATGAAGAACGCATCGCCGGATGGCGCGACGTCGCCTGAACGGCTCGCGCCTTTCATGATCCACATCAGGTTGCCGTAATAAATGATGACGTAGCGGACGTTGCTGCGCGGACCATAGGGTGAGGCGTCGCCGCGCACGATCGCGGTCCAGGCATGCAGGCCATTGATGTCGAGCACCTCGGGATGCTCGAGCCGGCGATCGGAGAGCCCGCGTATCGCGAACTGCCGCGGGTCGGTGATTCCCTCGGGTGGCGCCTGTGCCGTCAGCTGGATGATGTGTTCGCGATTCGGGCCCGCGGCGAGCAGTTGCTGCGGCTCATTCTGTATCTGCCATCCGCGCGGGAAGGCAATCGTCAGCTGGTAGTCCGCATGATAGAAACGGTTGTCGCGGACCATGCCCTGGCGCCGGCTGGAACCGACCGGCAGCCCATTGATTGCCTTCAGGAATTCCTCGGCGTTGTCGGCATTGCCGGTGGCCTGCGATCCGACCCGTCCCGCCGCCGCAACGGCCTGGCGCAGGCGCGTGTCATTGTCCGGGTGGCTGGCGAATACGCCGTGGTAGAGCCGCGGCTGGCGATGCTCGAGTCGCGCGCGTTCGCGCTCGAACAGGTCCTGGTCCTTCAAGGTACTGATCACGTCGATCATCGCTTCCGGGTCATAACCGGTCTTCGACAGGTACTCGGCGCCCAGCCGGTCGGCTTCGAGCTCGGCCTCGCGGCCATAACCGCTGACGATTGCCTGTCCGGCCATGTTGGTCAGGTCACCGAGCGCCGGCACGCCCGTGAATATCGCCGTCGCCGCGCTCGCAATGCTGGCCACCGTCGATTTCTTCTGGCGATCCTGCAAATGGTGCGAGGCGATGTGGCCGACTTCATGGCCGAGCACCGCGGCCAGTTGCGCTTCGTTCTGCATGTAAGGAAGGATGCCGCGCGAGATATAGACGTAGCCACCCATTGTCGCGAAGGCATTCACGTCGTCGGTATCGACGATCGTGAATTTCCACTCGAGCTCGGGGCGGGCGCTGGCCTTGGCGACCTTCTCGCCGATCCGCTGCACGTACTCCTGCAGCTCCAGATCCTCGTGCACGCCCATCTGCTGGGTGATCTGGATGTGCATCTGCTGCGCCGTGCGGACTTCGCGGCTCGGCTTGGCGGGTTTCCCGGACTGGGCCGCCAGCACGCTGGCCGCGCAGGCGGCAAGCGCCACAGCGGCGCAGCAAGGCAGCAATTTCCGCGACAGCTTCGACATTAAGATCTCCTCGACCAGGTTAGACGTCCTGGGGGAGCCAAAGTTGAAGGGCCGGGGCCAGCCGGCTTACTTCAGGCCGTACTTCTTGCGGAAGCGGTCGACGCGGCCGCCGGAATCCAGCAGCTTCTGCTTGCCCGTGTAGAACGGGTGGCAATTGGAGCAGACCTCGATGTCGAGATTCCCGGCGAGCGTCGAACGCGTCTGGAACTTGTTCCCGCAGGTGCAGGTGACGGTGATTTCCGAATATTTCGGATGGGTGCCGGCTTTCATGGCAACGATTCCGGTGGGGTCCTGCGGGGGGCGCGCAGTCTAGCGGGACTGCATGTCCCCGGCAAGACGAGGCCGGATGGCTGCCGGCAGTGCTCAGTAAGTATCCGAATTTGCGAGGATTTTTTCCTTATCCACAAAAGATGTGGATAACTCTGTGGATCAGCACGGCACTTGGGCTGGCCGATTCGCAGGAACACGCATATCTGTTGGATTGATTAAATTTTGACCAGCCAATATTCCCAAGTCCGGACAATGACTTAGCACCCGACAGTTAAGGCAACCCACGAACAATGTCGCGAAAGTCCCTCTGCGAACCGAGTCGCGGAGGCGATGTGTACAACTCGCCCGGTCCTTTTGCCCCTCGGTCCGGGGGCAGAAAACCGGCCTGAAGCTCGTTCAGGAACCGGAATCCCAGCTCGGTCGGCCGCCAGCGGCCCCCCGCATCGGTCAGCAGCGTCCGTGCGGCAAGCGCCATGAGTCCGGGCTCGATCGTGCGACTCGCGAGCCCCGTTGCGCGCTCGAAGTCGCCCAGCGTGAAGCCTTCATTGAGGCGCAGGGCATTCAGCATGTACTCGAACGGCAGGTCTGCTGCCGGCACCTGACGACGGTTCGCGGCGTCGCCAGCGGTCGCCCGACGCATGTACTCGCGTGGCAGCCGCGGTTTCTCGGTGCGGATGATCTGACCGCCCATGGCGACCTTGCCGTGTGCGCCGGCGCCGATGCCGAGGTAATCGCCGAAGCGCCAGTAGTTCAGGTTGTGGCGGCATTGCGCGCCGGATCTCGCCCAGGCCGAGACCTCGTACTGGGCGAACCCGGCAGCAGCGAGCTCACGCGAGCAGTCGCGCTGCATCTCGAAGGCAAGGTCATCGTCGGGCAGCACGGGCGGGCGATGATAAAACGCCGTGCCAGGCTCGAGCGTGAGCTGGTAGTGGGACAGGTGCGCAGGCTGCAGCGCGAGCGCCGAGCGCAGGTCTGCAATCGCAGTCGCGGGCGTCTGCCCCGGCAGCGCGTACATCAGGTCGAGATTGAAGTTCAAGATGCCGGCGCCCCGCAATTCCGCGACTGCCATGACGATCTCGGCAGGCCCATGAATGCGGCCGAGGGCCGCGAGCCGGCCGGCATCGAAGGACTGCGCGCCGATTGAAACGCGGTTGATGCCGGCGGCGGCATAGGCCTCGAAGCGGCCGTGTTCGATCGTTCCGGGATTTGCTTCCATCGTGATCTCGACGTCGGTGGCAAGCGGCAGCCGCGCCGCCAGGCCCGAAAACAGCGCGCTGATCGCCGCAGCGCCGAACAGGGAAGGCGTGCCGCCACCCAGGAACACGCTGGTGACGGTCCGCTCTGCCGCAAGCGCAAGGTCGGCATCGAGGTCGGCGAGCAGCGCTGCGACGTAAGCCTGCTCCGGGATGCGGCCCAATGCCGCATGTGAGTTGAAATCGCAATACGGACATTTGCGTATACACCAGGGCAGGTGAACATAAACGGCGATGGTCGCGCTCATGCAGGCATTCTAGGCGATGCGGCGGATGCCGCCCTGAATCTGCCGCGTGTGGCTCCACGGCAGGCGCTAAAATTGCCGGCATCGCGTATTGCAACGGCACCCTGAAGGCGAGCGACATGAGCAAGAACATGTACCGGCTGACGAACCTCGCGAGCGGCAAGAGCAGCGATCTCGAGACGCGGTCGGGCACGGTCGGGCCGGACGTGATCGACATCGGCAGCCTCTGGCGTGACCACGGCGTCTTCACTTACGACCCGGGCTTCATGGCGACGGCCTCGACCGAGAGCCGGATCACCTACATCGACGGCGACGCAGGCGTGCTGCTGTACCGCGGCTATCCCATCGAGCAGCTCGCGGCGCAGAGCAATTTCCTCGAGGTCTCGTACCTGCTGCTGAAGGGCGAATTGCCCGATGCGGCGAGGATTGTATCGTTCACGCATTCGATCACCCGCCACACGATGCTGAACCAGTCGCTGCTGCGGCTGTACGGCGGCTTTCACCACAATGCGCACCCGATGGCGATGGTCGCGGCGATCGTCGCCTCGCTCGCCGCCTTCTATCACGACACGACGAACATCAGTGATGACCACCATCGCGAGATTGTCTCGCACCGGATCATCGCCAAGATCCCGACCATTTCGGCTGCAGCCTACAAGCACTCGCTGGGCCAGCCGTTCGTCTATCCGCGCAACGACCTCGATTACTGCAGCAACATGCTGCACATGCTTTTCGCGGTGCCCTGCGAGACCTACGAAGTGGATCCGCTGCATGCGAAGGCGCTGGAGCTGCTGTTCATCCTGCACGCTGATCATGAGCAGAATGCCAGCACCTCGACGGTGCGGCTTGCCGGCAGCACGGGCTGCAACCCCTATGCGGCGATCTCGGCCGGTGTCTCGGCACTCTGGGGGCCGGCGCACGGCGGCGCCAACGAGGCCGTGCTCGACATGCTCGAGAAAATCGGCGACGTGAAACGGGTGCCGGAATTCCTGGCCCGAGTGAAGGACAAGGCGGGCGGCGCGCGCCTGATGGGGTTCGGGCACCGCGTGTACAAGAACTTCGACCCGCGCGCAACGATCATCCGCGAGATGTGCCACAAGGTGCTCGCGAAGCTGGGCGAGGCGCACAGCCCGCTGTTCGAGCTTGCGCTGGTCCTCGAGGAAATCGCGCTGAAGGACGATTACTTCATCAGCCGGAAGCTGTACCCGAACGTGGATTTCTACTCGGGGATCATCTACCGCGCGCTCGGCATCCCGCGTTCGATGTTCACCGTGATGTTCGCGATCGCGCGCTCAGCGGGCTGGGTCGCGCAGTGGCAGGAAATGATTGCCGACCCGACGATGAAGATCGCGCGGCCGCGGCAGCTCTATACCGGCCCGGTGCGGCGCGACTACATGCCGGTCAGCAAGCGCTGATCAGCTCCTCGACCTCCGCGGGCGTGGCGCGGCGCATCGGTCGCCCGTCCACGGGCCCGAGCGGCGCCTGCCGGATGCCGTCCAGCGGGAAGATCGTCGCCTCGACCTGGTGCAGGCCGGCCAGGAACCTGACGCTCGGATAGGCCGCGAATTCATCGCGCTGGACCTTGACGCGCCGCTCGGCCAGTTCGTGCGGAATGCCTGAATCCAGCAGTTGCAGCGCGACGATTTCCGGCGTGTCGGCGAACAGGTGCAGCGTGATGTCGTTGTGTGCGGTCGCCGTGCCCGACAGCAGCGGCCCGACCAGGCGCGGATTGAAGTCCGTGAGCAGGCGCATCGCCGCCAGCGCGGCGCGGCGCATCTCGGAAAGCTCGGTGGCATGAGTCTCCGGCACGAACAGCCGCTGGTGCTCGGCGAGGGCCTCCTCGATCTCGGTGTTCTTCGGCAGCACCGCCCGGTCGGTCACGCCGAGCCGTTCGGCAGCCTTGCGCTTGGCGAGCCCGTAATCCTCGTGGCCGTGCTCGATCATCAGGCGTGCCGCTTCGCGCGCGAGCGCGAGGCGCAGCATTCCGGCGCGTGCGGATCGACGTTGCATCAGAAAATCGGCTCCTCGCTTTGCTTCGGTGTCGCGACCCCCGGACGCGCGCCACCACTGCCTTCGAACCCGGCCGGCAGATGATCGGCCAGGAAGTACTCAAGCATGGCCGACGGGTCGTCGCCACCGGTGATTTCACCGGTCTCGGCGGAGATGCGGGCCGTCACGACTCCATCCGGCATCGGCAGGCGGTGTTCCGGTTGTCCGCGCAGCGCCTCACGCATGAAGTAGATCCACATCGGCAGCGCCGTGCGCGAGCCCTCCTCGCCGGCGCCGAGGGACCGTTCCTGGTCGAAGCCGACCCACGCGGTCGCGACGAGATCGGCGTTGAATCCGGAAAACCAGGCGTCACGGCCCTCATTGGTCGTGCCGGTCTTGCCGGCCAGGTCGCTGCGCCCGAGCGCGAGGGCGCGCTGGCCGGTACCCCGCCTGATCACGTCCCCCATCAGGTCGGTCATGATCCAGGCGTTCGCCTCCGTTATCGCCCGCGGCGCCGCCTGGTCCGCGGCCAGCGCTGACAGGCCGCCGCCCAGGTCGGGAATTTCATCCGGCATCGCGCAGTCGGCGCAGGCCAGCCTGGGTTCGGCCTGCCTGAGGACCGTGTCATCGCCGGCCAGTACCCGCTCGACCAGATAGGGCGCGACGCTCGATCCGCCGTTCGCGAACACCGCAAAGCCGGCCACCATTTCGAGCGGCGTCAACTGGGCCGTACCGAGCGCCGCGGTCAGGTCGGCCGGGATGTGCGCCCGGGGCAGGCCGAAGCGCCCGAGGTAATCGCGGGTATAGCCGATTCCAAGCTGTCGCATCAGGCGGATCGTGACCAGATTGCGCGAGCGCGCAAGCGCGTCGCGCAGCCGGGTCGGGCCGTAGAAGCGGCCCGAGTCGTTGACCGGCCGCCAGTCCTCCTCTTTGGTGCTGCCGTCGTCTGCGGCGGGCGCCTCGTACACGACCGGCGCGTCCAGCACCATCGATGCGGGCGTGAAACCGGCCGCCAGTGCGGCGGAATAGATGAAGGGCTTGAACGAGGACCCGGGTTGCCTGCGCGCCTGGACCACGCGGTTGAACTTGGAAAACTGGTAGT
Organism: Gammaproteobacteria bacterium; assembly: GCA_023265875.1. Classification (GTDB taxonomy): domain Bacteria; phylum Pseudomonadota; class Gammaproteobacteria; order Steroidobacterales; family Steroidobacteraceae; genus SCUD01. The sequence goes on from JAHFSF010000014.1 coordinate 6,628, forward strand.
CGAAGCCACCGGACATCGCGACGACGGCGCCATCGTGCGGGTCGAGCGCGACGAAGGCGCCCTGGACGTCCGGCACCTGCACGAGCAGGGCCTCATCGCCTCCGGCCGGCAGCAGGTAGACGACGTCACCGGTGGCCACGACATCAGCGGGGCGTTTCGGTGTCGCACCCATGCCTTCCGCGCCCTGCGCCGGCCGTGCCCAGCGCATGCCCTCCATCGGCAGGCGATAGCGCCTGCGATTGCGCGCGAACGCCGTCGCGTCACCACGACCGATGGCCACGATCGCCGCCGGCAGCAGCCCGCCGACCTGCGGATAGCGCTCGAGCTCGAATGCAAGCGACTTCTCGTCCGTGACATCCGCAGGCGCAATGCGACCCGCGCGGCCGCGATAGCCGTGGCGGCGGTCGTATTCGAGCACGGCGCTCCTGAGCGCCACGTCGGCGGCCCGCTGCAGGCGGCTGTCGACGGTGGTGATGACCCTGAAGCCGTCCGTGTAGATGCGCTCCCCGTATTCTTCGAACAGCGCGAGCCGCACGAACTCGACCACGTATGGCGCATCGATCTCGACGCGCGGCCCGTGCAGGTCGCGGTAAATCGGCGCCGCGAGCGCCGCGTGATAGGCCTCATCGTCGAGGTAATCGAGTTCGTGCATGCGGCGCAGCACATAGGTGCGGCGTTCGGTCGCATGCTCGAGGCTGGCAGCGGGATTGAGCCGCGAAGGGGCCTGCAGGATGCCGGCCAGCAGGGCCGCTTCGCTCGCCGTGACCGTGGCGAGCGGCTTGCCGAAATAGGTTTCGGACGCGGCGGCGAATCCGTAGGAACGCTGGCCGAGAAATTGCGTATTGACGAACAGCGTCAGGATTTCCTGCTTGGATAGCTCGTGCTCCAGCTGCAGCGACAGGAAGATCTCGCGCAGCTTGCGGCGCAGCTGCTTTTCGTTGGTGATCAGCGTGGTGCGGACGAGCTGCTGGGTCAGCGTGCTGCCGCCCTGCGACAGTTCCATCGTCGTCGCTGCGACCAGCATCGCCCGCAACACGCCCTGCCAGTCGATACCCGGGTGCTCGAAGAAGCGGTCATCCTCCGCAGCGAGCACCGCCTGGACCACCACGGGCGGGATCTGTTCCCAGGTCACGGGTACGCGACGTTGCTCGCCGATCTGGCCCAGCAGGTGGCCATCGCGGCTGTAGACGCGCAGCGGCACCTGCAGGCGCACATCGCGCAGCAGCGCGACATCCGGCAGCGTCGGTTTGAGGTAGTAGTAAGTGGCCAGGAATGCCAGCAGCACCAGGCCCGCCAGCGATACGATGGCGGTTGCGGCGATGCGCAGCCTGCGATTCAGCCGGGTCTTCACGAGTCGGCGATTATGCATAGTAATGTGGCAGACCGGCGCAACCGCGGTCGCCGTCGCGCGACGCGCGGATCGTGACGCCAGACACGGTGTGGGGTGGGGATCGAGGGCAGCATGCAGGGTGGAACGGGTGCCGATGGCCCCGCCGGGGTGCAATGGTTGCCGGTTCCGGGACGGTCCGGCCGGGGGGCGACCCCCGGAAGGCCCGGGTCCGGCATCGCGCGGGTCGTATGCCGCCGGTCAATTGCGAATGGGGTCACGTTCAATTTAACAGTTGCTTGCTATATAGTTGGCCGGCAAAGTTGACCCAGCGCAGCGTGTAGGCGTCGCAGTAGCCTGACCTGAAAAGGAAATTTCCGTGCTCAAGCTGCCGAAGATTTCGCTGGGAACGCGGTTTCGACCACTGATCGGCCTCGACATCACCACGTCGTCGATCAAGCTGATCGAGCTGTCGCTCTCGGGTGGCCAGTACCGGGTCGAGGCCTACGCGGCCGAGCCGACGCCGCATAACTCCATTAACGAGAAGGCCATCGTCGACGCCAATGCGGTCGGCGAGGCCATCCGCCGGGCGGTCAAGCGTTCCGGCGTGCGTTCCAAGGAATGCGCGGTCGCGATCAGCGGCGACGCGGCCATCACCAAGGCCGTGCAGATGCCCCGCAATCTTTCCGAGGCCGACCTCGAACAGCAGATCGAGATGCAGGCCGACCAGTACATCCCGTTTCCGATGGAGGAAGTCAGCTACGACTACCAGGTGCTCGGGCCGTCGGAGAAGGATCCCGAGATGCGCGACGTGCTGCTGGTCGCCTCGCGCTCGGAGAATGTCGAGCAGCGGGTCGCCGCGGTAACCGCCGCGGGACTGGTCGCCAAGCTGGTCGACGTCGAGGCCTTTGCGCTCGAGAACGCCTGCCGGCTGCTGACGCACCAGATGCCGGACGGGGGCATCGACCGTTCGATCGCGGTGGTTGACTTTGGCGCGAGCACGACGACATTCAGCGTGCTGCGCGACCTGGTCGTCACCTATACGCGTGACTTCGCCTTTGGCGGCCAGCAGCTGACCGAGGAGATCATGCGCACCTACGGGCTCTCGATGGAGGAGGCCGGCCGCGCCAAGAAGGAAGGCGGCCTGCCGTCGAACTACCAGCCCGAAGTCCTCGATCCGTTCATCGACGACATGACCCAGCAGGTCAGCCGTTCGTTGCAGTTCTACCTGGCCTCCGGCAGCGGCCGCAGCCAGCCTGAGCAGATCATCATCTGCGGCGGTTGCGCCAACATCCCGGGTGTCGCGGAAGTCATCGCGAGCCGCGTCGGCATTCCGGCGGAACGCGGCGACCCGCTCGGCCAGATGAAGATTTCCTCGAAAGCGAAGGCGCTCGGAGTGACGCGGGATGCGACTGCGCTGCTGACCGCCTGTGGCCTGGCGTTGCGGAGTTTCGACGAAGATGCCAAGTATTAACCTCCTGCCCTGGCGGCAAGCACTCCGCCAGCGGCGCAAGAAGGAATTCCTGATCGGCCTGGCGGGCGCGGTCCTGCTCGCGGCGATGGTGACCCTGCTCACGCACCTGACCGTGAACTCGATGATCGATGCGCAGCACCGCCGCAACGACCTGCTGAAGGCCGAGATCGCGGAGCTGGACAAGGCGATCGAGCAGATCGTCGCACTCGAGGAACAGAAGGGACGCATGATCGCCCGCATGCAGGTCATCGAGACCCTGCAATCGAGCCGGCCGGAAGTCGTCAAGCTGTTCGACGAGATGGTCGCGACGCTGCCGGAAGGCGTGTACCTGACCAGTGTCAAGCAGACCGGTCGCAAGCTGGAGTTCAACGGCGTCGCGCAGTCGAGCACGCGCGTTTCCGCATTCATGCGCAATATCGATGCCTCCGCGACGCTTTCGGCGCCCGACCTGAAGGTGATCCAGACCGGCCGCGATGCGGGCCCCGGCGCGCAGTTCACGCTGTTCGCGCAATTGCGGGCACCGGTCGACGGCGAGGAAGAGCCCGCCTCCAAGCGTTCCAGGCGCGTTTCGGAGGCCCGGCAATGAACTTCCTCGAACAACTGCGCCAGCTCGATCCGCGCGACGTCGGTCGTTGGCCATTCCTGTATCGCGCGCTCAGCGTGGGCCTCGTGTTCGCCGTGGCGACGGGGTTGCTGGTGTACTATTTCGTCAGCCGCGGCAATCTGGTGGACCTGCGCCAGGCCGAGGCTGAACAACAGTCGCTGTGGCAGTCCTTCACGCAGAAGCAGGGCAGGGCTGCCAATCTGGAGGCCTACCGTCAACAGCTCGCGGAGATCGAGCGGACCTTTGGCGCCATGCTGCGCCAGCTTCCGGGCAAGACCGAGGTGCCGAATCTGCTGGTCGACATTTCGCAGACCGGCCTCGCCGCGGGGCTGCAGGAACGCCTGTTTCAGCCTGGCAGCGAGTCGAAGAAGGACTTCTACGCCGAATTGCCGATCAAGATCCAGTTGACCGGCGGTTACCACGAGTTCGGCAACTTCGTCAGCGGCATCGCGGCGCTGCCTCGAATCGTGACCCTGCATGACATCGAGATCACCCGTAGCACGACGCGCGGCGGAGCGCGTGACAAGACGCCGGCCCCGTCCGACCAGCTGACGCTGAACCTGACGGCCAAGACCTACCGTTACCTGGAGGAAGGTGAGCTGACCGCAGCCGAGGCGGAAGCCAAGGCCAAGGGCGGCAAGAAGGACGCGAAATCCAGGCGGAAGACCACATGAGCCAGCCACGCATGCGCACGATACTCACCGTCGCCGGGCTTGCCGGCATATTGCTGCTGGGTGGCTGCTCCGACGGCCTCGATGAGCTGCGCGGTGAGATCGAAAAGGCGAAGCAGAAGCCGGGCGGGCGCATCAAGCCGCTGCCCGAGGTCCAGCCCTACGTCAGCCATGAGTACCAGATGGCTGACCACCGCTCGCCGTTCCTGCAGAGCCTGGCCGGCGAAGGCCCGAGCGGGCCGCGACCGGATGTGCAGCGTCCACGCGAGTATCTCGAGCAGTTCCCGCTCGATACGCTGAAGATGGTCGGTACGCTGCGTTTCGGCAACGCACAGTACGGACTGGTCCAGACGCGTGACGGAATGATTCATCGCGTGCTGCCGGGCAATCACCTCGGCCAGAATGATGGCAGCGTGATGTCGATCGGCGACGCCCGCATTACAGTGGTCGAAATTGTGCCCGATGGAATGGGCGGCTACCTCGAGCGCCAGGCGGCGCTCGCGTTGAGCGACTGATTTCTGGGAGAACGTCTGATGGTTCGCAACAACCTCACAACGGCTTGGATCAAGAGCGCAGTGCACAGCCTCGCGCTCGGGCTCGGCGGTGCAGTGGCCCTGCTTGCCATTGCATGGTCGCAACTCGCGCAGGCGCAGGTGGCGGTCCACCTGACCGCGGTCGAGGTACAGCCGATGCAGGGCCAGTCCCTGCAGATCAGGTTGCGCACCGACGGCGTCGCGCCACAGCCGCTCACGTTCACGATCGACCGCCCGGCGCGGCTGTCGGTTGACCTGCCTGACGTCGCCCTGGCGCTGCAGAACCGGCGCGTCGACGTCGGCCAGGGTGGCGTCGACACGATCGTCGCCGCCGAGGCCTCGGGCCGCACGCGCGTCGTGTTCAATCTCGACGCCCTGGTGCCCTACACGGCCCGCGCGGAAGGCGACAGCGTCGTCGTGACGCTCGGCGAAGCGACGGTGGCCCAGGCTGCCGCGGCGCCGGCGTCGGTCGCTGCGTCCGCGGGCGGCGTGAGCAGCATCACCGGCGTCGACTTCCGCCGCTCGCCGGATGGCGCGGGCCGCGTCATCGTGCAGCTGTCGGATCCCGCGACACCCGCCAGCCTGCGCCAGGAAGGCAACCGCGTCATCGTCGACTTCACCGGCGCGCAACTCGACGAGCAGCTGATGAAGCGCTACGACGTCGTGGATTTCGCGACACCGGTGACGATGGTCGACGCGACGCGGGTCGGCGACAACGCCCGCATCGTCGTGACTGCGACCGGCGATTTCGAGCAGCTGGCCTACCAGACCGACAATCGCTATGTGGTCGAGGTCAAGCAGCGCGCGAAGGCCGCCGCGCTCGCCATGAAGGACAAGGTGTACACGGGCGAGCGCCTGACGCTGAACTTCCAGGACATCGACGTGCGCGCCGTGCTGCAGCTGCTCGCCGACACCAGTGGCCAGAACATCGTCGTATCGGACTCGGTCAAGGGCCGCGTGACTCTGCGCCTGCAGAATGTCCCGTGGGATCAGGCGCTGGACATCGTGCTGCGGACCAAGGGCCTCGACATGCGGCGCAAGGACAACGTGATCATGGTGGGGCCGCAGGCGGAGCTCGCCGAGCATGAAAGGGCGGAACTGGCTGCGCAGAAGGACATCCAGGAACTGGCGCCGCTGCGGACGGAGTTCCTGCAGGTCAATTACGCCAAGGCCTCGGATATCGCGCGTCTGGTCAAGTCGACCGGCGGCGGCTCGCTGCTGTCGGCGCGCGGCAACGTCACCGTGGACGATCGCACCAACACGCTGCTAGTGCAGGACACCGCCGACCAGTTGACGGCGATCCGCAACATGGTCTCGACGCTCGACATCCCGGTGCGCCAGGTGCTGATCGAGTCCCGCATCGTCATCGCTTCCGATGACTTCAGCCGCGAGCTGGGCGTGCGCGCCGGATTCACGCGGGTCTCCGACGACATCAAGGACCTGATGGCCATCAGCGGCAGCGCGCAGTCCACCGACGCGATCATGGGCTCGGCGCTCGACAACCTGGCGACCACCGGCCAGCCATTCCCGGTCAATGTGCCGTTCGGCAATTTCGACCGCTATAACGTCAACATGCCGGTCGCAAACCCGGCCGGCCGCATCGCGCTTTCGATCCTGGACTTCGATGACTTCCTGATCGACCTCGAATTGTCGGCTGCGCAGAACGAGGGCCGCAGCGAGATCAAGTCGACACCGCGCGTCATCACGTCGAACGGGCGCGAGGCGATCATCGAGCAGGGCGTCGAGATTCCCTTCAAGGAATCGGCGTCGAGTGGCGCGACCACAACCCAGTTCAAGAAGGCGGTGCTGGCGTTGAAGGTGACGCCGCAGATCACGCCGGACGACCGCATCATCCTGGACCTGACGGTCAGCAAGGACAGCGTCGGCCAGGTGGTGCCGAGTGCGACCGGCGGTTTCGTGCCCTCCATCGACACGCGCAACATCCAGACCCAGGTCCTGGTCAAGGACGGCCAGACCGTGGTGCTGGGCGGCATCATGGAGACAGAGAAGCGTGACACGGAAAAGAAGGTCCCGCTGCTTGGCGACGTGCCGATCCTCGGCAACCTGTTCAAGTCCAAGAGCAAGACCAATAACCGCAAAGAATTACTGATCTTCGTGACGCCGAAGATCCTGCACGAGGGCACGACGGTGAATTGAGCCCGCCGGGGCCCCGGCTTGCGTCCGGGGCCGGTTCACATGCACAGTCACACGGCCGCCTCCGGGCGGCCGTGTCATTTGCGGCCGCTGCCGCGGCCCGGGGTTCGTCGCGATTGGTACGTAGCATTTTCCTGGTGGGGCCGATGGGAGCTGGCAAGACCGCGGTCGGCCGGCAGCTCGCCGGGCGGCTCGGTCTCGGGTTTGCGGACACCGACGCCGAGATCGAGGCGCGCACCGGCGTCGACATTGCCTACATCTTCGAGCGTGAAGGAGAAGCGGGCTTCAGGGCCCGGGAGCGCAGCGTGATCGACGAGATGACACGGGTGCCCGGGATCGTGCTCGCGACCGGCGGCGGCGCGATCCTGTTGCCCGAGAACCGCGAGCACCTGGCGGCGCGCGGCACGGTCGTGTTCCTCGATGCCTCCATCGACCAGCAGCTCCAGCGCACCCGCCGCGGCCTGCACCGTCCGCTGCTGGCGACCGACGACCCGCGGGCGCGACTGGAAGAGCTGATGCGCGTCCGCGATCCGCTGTACCGGTCCATTGCCGCGATCACGATCAGAACCGACGGACGGCGGCTGGACGCGGTCGCCGCCGAAATCGTCAAGGTCCTGCCCGAATGCAACGCATCGACCTGAATGTCGGTACCCGCAGTTGCCCGATCCTGATCGGGCCGGGCCTGCTGGGTTCGCAGGCGCTGCTCGCCGAATACACCGGCAGCGCAGGGCTGCTGGTCGTCAGCAACGGCACGGTGGCGCCGCTGTGGCTGCCGCGACTGCGCGAGGGCCTGGCGCGACGCCCGTTCGCGCAATGCCTGCTGCCGGATGGCGAACAGCACAAGACGCTCGCGGCCATGGCGCAGGTCATCGATGCGCTGGTCGATGCGCGGATGAACCGGGACTGCATGGTGCTCGCACTGGGCGGCGGCGTCATCGGCGACATCGCCGGCTTTGCGGCGGCCTGCTATCAGCGCGGCGTCGCCTTCATGCAGTTGCCGACCACGCTGCTGGCCCAGGTCGATTCCGCGATCGGTGGCAAGACCGGGGTCAATCACCCCGGTGGCAAGAACCTGATCGGCGCCTTCCACCAGCCGGTGGCGGTCATCGCCGACACCGACACGCTCGGCACGCTGCCCGACCGGGAATTGCGGGCGGGACTCGCCGAAGTCATCAAGGCCGCGTTGATCGGCGACGGCGAATTCTTTGCCTGGCTCGAGGACCGGATCGAGGGGTTGCTTGCGCGCGATGCGGGCACACTCGCGCATGCGATCCACCGCGCCTGCGAAATCAAGGCTGGAATCGTCGCCCGCGACGAGCGCGAGCAGGGGCCGCGGGCGCTGCTGAACCTCGGGCACAGCTTCGCGCACGCCATCGAAACAGGGCTCGGCCACGGCCAGTGGCTGCACGGTGAGGCGGTCGCCGTGGGCCTCGTGCTGGCAGCCGAACTCTCCGAACGCACCGGCCGCCTGGCGCGCGGCGGGGCGCAGCGCGTTCGCTCCCTGCTGGTCCGCGCGGAATTGCCGGTCGATCCCCCGCGTCTCGGGCGCGAACGCATGCTGGAACTGATGGGCATGGACAAGAAAGTTGCGGGCGGGCGCCTGCGCCTGGTGCTGCTCGACGATCTGGGCGCAGCGACCTGCACCGCCGACTATTCGCCGGACGCGCTCGGGTCCCTGCTCGGGGACAGGGCCGGCGCAGGTTCCGGGTGAGGAAAGGGCGCGATCCGGACACCGGCCTCGCGCCCTACGCGGCGCTCGAGTCCGGTTCCCGCGGGCGCCGGTATCCGGAGGACCCGGCCGATTACCGCGGCGAGTACCAGCGCGATCGCGACCGCATCGTGCATTCGAGCGCCTTCCGCCGCCTGGTCTACAAGACGCAGGTATTCATCAATCACGAAGGCGACCTGTACCGGACGCGCCTGACCCACTCGCTGGAAGTCGCGCAGATCGGACGGTCGGTCGCCAGCGCACTGGCGCTGTCGGAGCCGCTGACCGAGGCGATCTGCCTTGCGCACGACCTCGGCCACACGCCGTTCGGCCATGCCGGACAGGACGTGCTGAACGACTGCATGCGCGACTGGGGTGGTTTCGAGCACAACCTGCAGTCGTTACGGGTCGTGGACGAGCTCGAGGAGCGGTATGCGGAATTCAGTGGCCTCAACCTGACTTTCGAGACCCGCGAGGGAATCCTGAAGCACTGCTCCATTGCCAACGCACGGCAGCTCGGCGAACTGGGCCGGCGCTTTATCGAGCGCCGGCAGCCGGGCCTCGAGGCGCAGGTCGCCGACCTCGCCGATGCGATCGCCTACAACAACCACGATGTCGATGACGGGCTCCGGGCCGGGCTCGTGACCATCGATGAACTGCGCGAAGTCGCCCTGTTCGGGCGCCAGCATGCCGTGGTCGCGGCGCGCTATCCCGGGTTGTCATCGCGGCGCATGATCCACGAGATCGTTCGCCGGATGATCCATGACGTCGTGACCGACCTGGTGGAGGAAACCGCGCGGCGCCTGGCGGATCTCAGGCCCGCCAGCATCGAGGCGGTCCGCCACCTGGGCCAGGCGGTGGCCGGTTTCTCGCAGGCGCGGGAAGCGGAACACCTTGAACTCAAGAAATTCCTGCGCTCGCGGCTTTACCGCCACGAGCGGATCGAAGCGACGCGCAGCGGTGCGGGCGAGGTGCTGCGCGAGCTGTTCGGGGCGTTCATGCAGGAGGTGACGAGGCTGCCGGCGGAATACCGTGACGCGGCGCTGGCGATGGAGTCGGCATCCGGGCCAGCCGGCCGGGCCCGCGCCGTGGCCGACTATGTCGCCGGCATGACGGATCGTTATGCCTTCCAGGAACACGCCCGCCTCTCCAGCCTCGGCGCCGTTTGATACCATCGCGCGACCGAATGGAGTACAGCGTGGCCAGGGCCGAGATACCCGCGCGCGAGCGCCTGATATTCGCACTGGACGTGCCAAGTGCCGACACCGCGCGGCGGCTTGCCGACACGCTTGGCGATGCGGTGTGCTTCTACAAGCTGGGCCTGGAACTGTTCATGTCGGGCGATGCCTTCGAGCTCCTCGACTGGATGGTGGGCCGCGGCAAGCGCGTATTCGTGGACCTCAAGTTCTTCGACGTGCCGGCGACGGTCGCCGCCGCCGTGCGCAGGCTCCGCAACCGTGGCGTCACGTTCACGACCGTGCACGGCAACCAGTCGATCATGGAAGCAGCGGTCGAGGCCGCGGGGGACGTGGGCATCCTCGCGGTCACCGTGCTGACGAGCCTCGATCGTGGCGACCTCGACGATCTCGGCTTCCAGTGCGATGTGCAGCAGCTCGTGCTGTCGCGCGCCCGGCGCGCGCTCGCCGCGGGTTGTGCCGGCGTCGTTTCCTCCGGGCTCGAGGCGAAGCTCCTGCGCGCCGGCGTCTATGACCGCCTGATCGTCGTGACACCGGGCATCCGGCCGGTCGAGAATCGCCCGACCGACGACCAGAAGCGCGTGGTCGGCGTTGCCGAGGCCTTTGCGAACGGCGCCGACTACATCGTTGTCGGGCGGCCGATCCGTGACGCCGCGGATCCACGCGCCGCCGCCATGCAGGTCCAGGCGACGATCGCGGGCCTGTTCCCGCGCCGATGATCCAGGCGCTGGCCAACGACCGGCTGCTGCGTGCGCTCTCGCGCGAGCCGGTGGACCGGACGCCGGTCTGGATCATGCGCCAGGCGGGACGTTACCTGCCGGAGTACCGCGCGACCCGTGAGCGGGCCGGGAGCTTCATGGCGCTGTGCACGAGCCCGGAACTCGCCTGCGAAGTGACGTTGCAGCCGCTCGCGCGCTTTCCGCTCGATGCGGCGATCCTGTTTTCGGACATCCTGGTGATGGCGCATGCCATGGGCCGCGGCCTCAGCGTCGAGGAAGGCGAGGGACCGCGGATCGCGCGTCCGGTCGCGAGCGAAGCGGACGTGCGCTCGCTGCCGGTGCCGGACCCGGACGATAAGCTCCGGTTCGTGCTCGACACCATTGCGCTGATCCGCCGTGAACTCCACGGTCGCGTGCCACTGATCGGCTTTGCCGGCTCGCCCTGGACCGTTGCGACTTACATGGTCGAGGGCCGCTCGAGCGTGGACTTCGCGCGGATCAGGGGCCTGCTGCAGGCCGGACCGCGCACCCTGCACGCGCTGCTCGAAAAGCTGGCGCGAGCCACGATCCGTTATCTCAACGCGCAGATCGCCGCGGGCGCGCAAGCCCTGATGATCTTCGACACCTGGGGCGGCGTGCTTGCGACTCCGGACTATCTCGAGTTCTCGCTGGCGTACATGGAGCAGATCCTGGCCGGGCTTGCACGTCAAAGCGAAGGGCGGCGCGTGCCGGTGATCCTGTTCACGAAGGGCGGCGGCATCTGGCTCTCGCGCATGGCAGCGACCGGCGCAGATGCGCTGGGCATCGACTGGACCATCGAACTGTCCGCCGCGCGCAACGCGACCGGCGATCGCGTCGCGCTGCAGGGTAACCTCGATCCGGCGCTGCTGCATCAGCCGCCGGAGGCAATCCGCCCGGGGGTCGCGCGGGTGCTCGAAAGCTACGGGCACGGGCACGGGCATGTGTTCAATCTCGGGCACGGCGTCCAGCCGCACACCGACCCGGAGCATGTCGCAGCGATGGTCGCCGCCGTGCACGAGCTGTCGCCTGCCTTCCACGCCTGACCGGGCCCCGGCCGGCTCCAGCCGGTGCCAAATTTGTCCCGCGGCCGCGGATGGCCCACAATCATTCCTACAACAAGACTGAGTTTGACCCGGGGGACAGGGAGTGCGGAGTCAATTCAGCCACAACGCCCGCGTGCGCGGGCTGCACCTGCTGGCTTTTGCTGCGGGCCTGCTCGGCCTGTGCGCGGCCACGGCGGCGGCCGCCCAGGAAATGTCCGGCGTCGCCGGGACGGAATGGACTCACGCGGGCATGCTGAGAGTGCGCGATCTGACGCCCTTCGGCCTGCTGCGGCTCGACCTGCGCCCGCCGCAGAGGATCGATGCGCCGGATGACGCGTGGATCATGGAATTCGAGTTCTCCTACCAGAACACGTTGGTCATGAGCGGCAATGTCGCGGACTACCTGCGTGCCCGTGACCGCCCCCGGGCGCCACTGAGCCCGGAAGACGTCGCGGCAATCTACGAATTGCCCGGCGACGCGTATTACATCGATGGCGAGATTGGACTGTTCGAATTGATCGCGCACCGGAAGCTCACCGAGCAATGGACCGTGTATCTGACCGTGCCGTACCTGAGTTACGGCAGCAGCCTGCTCGATCGTGCCATCGAGGACTTTCACGATGCGACCGGCCTCGACCAGCAGGAACGCGGTCTGGTCGCGCGCAACAATTTCCAGATGGTCTATGACATCGGCGGGACTCGTTTCGCACAACTGGACCAGGCGGTGAACGGCGGATTTGGTGACCCGGTGCTCGGCGTCCGCTACTCATTGCCTGAGTCGCTGCATGGCTGGGAAGCGGGCCTGGAGTTCGCGGCGAAAATCGCGGTTGGCGGGCGGCGCCCCCAGCTGTCCACCGGCCTGGACGACTATGGATTGCAGCTCGGGCTGCAGCGCATCAGGGGCCGGCACGCCACCTATGTCGCGGTCAGCGCCGTCAACTATGCGGGTGAGGCCGGGACGCCGGCGCACGGCCAGGTCGTGCCGACAATGCATGCCGCTTACAGCTTCGGGCTGACGCCACGCACCTGCCTGATCCTGCAGGGATACGCGAGCCGGAGCATCGTGCAGCACACCGACCTCCATGACCTCTCGGAAAACAGGTACGCGCTCAGCCTGGGGGTCCAGCGCCGCACGCCACGGCTGCTGTGGAGCCTGGCGCTGACCGAGAACGTGTCGAACTTCGCCAACACGCCGGATGTCGTGGTTGGACTCGGCATCACCTACCCCGGGTAAAAGGGGACGCTACCCTTTTACCTACCTGAGTTCGTCGCGCAGGCTGCGCCGCAGGATCTTGCCGACATTGGTCTTCGGCAGCTCGTCCCGGAAATAGATGGCTTTCGGCACCTTGTAGCCGGCCAGCTCGTGCCTGCAGAATTCGACGATCTGCCCCGCGGTCAGCGCGGGGTCCTTGCGGACGATGAAGAGCGCGACGACCTCGCCGGATTTCTCGTCCGGCTGTGCGACCGCCGCGGCCTCGAGCACGCCCGGCATCTGCGCGACGACGCCCTCGACCTCGTTCGGGTAAACATTGAAGCCGGACACGAGGATCATGTCCTTCTTGCGGTCCTCGATGAAGGTGCGCCCGCGTTCGTCCATGCGGCCGATGTCGCCGGTCCGCAGCCAGCCGCCCGGCAGCATGACCAGCGCGGTCTCATCAGGGCGGTTCCAGTAGCCGCGCATCACCTGCGGGCCGCGCAGGCAGATCTCGCCGCTGGCGCCGACCGGCAGGGCATTTCCGCCGTCGTCACGGATCGAGATTTCGGTGGAGGGGAGCGGGTAACCGATCGAGCCGGTGAACTCCGTCGTGCCCGGCAGGTTCGACGTGCCGACCGGCGAAGTTTCGGTCAGTCCCCAGCCCTGGCAGATGTGCCGGCCCGTGACCTGCCGCCAGCGCTCCGAGACCGCCTCCTGCACGGCCATGCCGCCGCCAAGGGCGACCTTCAGGGAGCTGAAATCGAGCCGCTCGAATCCGGGCGTATGCAGCAGGCCGTTGAACATCGTATTGACGCCGGTAATGAACGTGAAGCGGATGCGCGCGAGTTCCCTGACGAAACCGGTCATGTCGCGCGGATTCGTGATCAGCACGTTGTGACCGCCCACGCGCGTGAACACCAGCATGTTCGAGGTCAGCGCGAAGATGTGGTAAAGCGGCAGCGCGGTGATGACGACCGCGTCCTTGATGTCGCGGAGTTCCGGCATGAACGCGACGACCTGCAGCGTGTTTGCGACCATGTTGCGATGGGTCAGGATGGCGCCCTTCGACACGCCAGTCGTGCCGCCCGTGTACTGGAGGAAGGCGATGTCATCGCCGCTCACGTCCACGGGCTCGAGCGCCAGCGAGGCGCCCTTGGCGAGGACGTCCCTGAAGCTGATTGAGCCAGGCAGCCGCCACGACGGCACCATCTTCTTCACGCGCCGGATCACGAAGTTGATGATCGGCCGCCTGGGGAAGCCGAGCAGGTCGCCGATGCCGGTGACGATGACGTGCCTGACCGGCATGCGCGCGATGACTTCCTGAAGCGTCGCGCAGGCATTCTCGAAGATCACGATCACCGTGGCGCCGGAGTCCTTCAGCTGGTGCTCGAGCTCGCGCGCGGTATAGAGCGGATTGGTGTTCACGATCGTGCCGCCGGCGCGCAGCGTGCCGATGATCGCGACCGGGTACTGCAGCAGGTTCGGCATCATCAGGGCCACGCGATCGCCCTTTTTCAGGCCGGCCTGCTGCTGCAGCCACGCGGCAAATCGCCGCGACAACTCGTCGATCTCGGCGTAGCTGCGGGCGCGGCCCATGTTGGAGAAGGCAGGTCTCGCCGCGTAATCGCGGCAGGCGTCTTCGAACAACTGCTTCAGCGAGCGGACGGAATCGGGGTCGATCGTGGCCGGCACGCCGGGCGGGTAGTCGCGCAGCCACGGCATCGTGTCAATCATTGCTGGCGTCGCAGCAGTGGCGCGAGCTGTGGCCACAGATTGTCGACCAGCAGCGGTTGCGCTGCTGCGGTCGGATGTATGCCGTCCGGCTGGAACAGGGCGAGATCGAGCGCCATCGGGTCGGTCAGCAGGGACGCGACGCCGATCCGGTAGCGGGTCGCCAGGTCCTGGTAAATGCCCTGGAAAGACGTCGTGTAGCGTGGCCCGTAGTTGGGCGGCATCCGGATCGCAATCAGCAGCACCTGCGCACCCGCGGCGCGGCTCTTCATCACCAGAAGCTCGAGGTTGGAGCGCACCCGCGGAACGGCCAGGCCACGCAGCCCGTCATTGCCGCCGAGCTCGATGATGACCACGGCCGGCCGGTGCAGGGCAAGCGCGCGATCGAGCCGCTGCAATCCGCCATCGGTGGTCTCCCCCGTGACGCTGGCGTTGACGACGCGGTATCCGTACCCTTCGCGCTGCAGTCGCCGTTCCATCAGGGTCACCCAGCCCTGCCCGGGCGCGAGCCCGTAGCCAGCCGACAACGAATCACCGAACACCAGGATCACCGGCGGCTCGGCGGCCAGCGCCGGCAATGGCAGGGCGGCGAGCAGGCTCAATACGAGAATCAGGATGCGGGGCATGGATAGAAAGACAGTGCTTGAGGCCAGGAGTTTAGGCAAGCAGGTTAGCAGCCCCGAGGGCATGCTCACGATCCTCGACGAGGTAAGCCTGGCAGTCGGGGCCGGTGAGTCTGTCGCCGTGGTCGGCGCTTCCGGTGCCGGCAAGTCCACGTTGCTCGCCCTGCTCGCCGGGCTCGATGAGCCCAGTTCCGGCGCGGTCTGGCTCGAAGGTATCGAGCTCTCGGCGCTCGACGAGGACGGCAGGGCAGCCGCCCGTGCGCGGCACGTCGGCTTCGTATTCCAGGCCTTCCACCTGATCCAGTCACTGACCGCGCTCGAAAACGTGATGCTGCCGCTCGAGCTGGCCGGCCGCGCCGACGCGCGCGCCGCAGCGCGGCAGGCGCTGGCACAGGTGGGGCTGGAAAGCCGGCTTGGCCATTATCCGCGCCAGCTCTCGGGCGGCGAACAACAGCGCGTGGCGATCGCGCGCGCCTTCGTCACGCGGCCCTCGCTGCTCTTCGTCGACGAGCCGACCGGCAACCTGGATGCGGCGACCGGCGCACGCGTGATCCAGTTGCTGTTCGACCTGAATGCGGCGGCCGGCACGACGCTCGTGCTGGTGACGCACGATCGCGCAATTGCAGCGCGCTGCGGCCGCGTCATCGAACTCGATGCCGGCAGGGTCGTGCATTGAGCGGGCGGGCCCGCTGACATGCGCGCGTTGCGCTTTGCCCTGCTGGCGCTCTTGCGCGACTGGCGGTCCGGCGAGCTCGCGGTGCTGCTCGTGGCACTGCTGGTTGCGGTCACGGCGCTGACCGGTGTCGGTTTCTTCACGGATCGCGTCGGCCAGGCGGTGGACCGGCGCGCGGCGGAGGTGATCGCGGCGGACCTGCGATTGCAGGCGACCCAGCCGCTGGATCCGGAGTACTCGAAACTCGCGGCCGGGCAGGGCCTCGCGACCGCGACGACGGTTTCCTTCCCGAGCGTCGTGTTCTTCGGCGAGGAATCCACGCTCTGCGCGATCCGCGCTGCGGGCCCGGGTTATCCGCTGCGGGGCCGGCTGAAGGTCGCGGCTGCGCCCTTCGGGCCGGCACGCGAGACGGCCGAACTTCCCCGGCCCGGCGAGGCCTGGCTCGATTCCCGCCTGCTCGCGCGGCTCGGCGCCGCGGTCGGCGACCGTATCAATGTCGGTGCGCGCCAGTTCACGGTCAGCCGGGTGCTCAGCTACCGCCCGGACGAGGGCTCCGCCTTCGTCGACCTGGCGCCGTCGCTGTTGTTTTCGCTCGCGGACCTGGAGGCGACCGGGCTCCTCGCGCCCGGCAGCCGGGCCACCTTCTCGCTGCTGTTCGCAGGCGCGCCCGCGGCCATCGCGAAATTCAAGGCGCAACTGGAGCAGATCCGCAAGCCAGGCGAACGGCTCGTGGACATCGCCGAAGCGAGCCCGCAGATCCGGTCTTCCACCAGACGCGCGGGACGCTTCCTGAATCTTTCGGCGCTGATCACGGTGTTGCTCGCTGCGGTTGCGGTCGCGATGGCGGCGCGCCGCTATACGCGCCGTCACCTCGACAATGTCGCGCTGATGAAATGCATGGGCGCGCCGCAGTCGCTGGTGCTGCAGGTGACCGTGATCGAACTCGGACTGCTGGCGCTGATCGCCGCGGTCCTGGGCGGTGCATTCGGTTACCTGGCGCAGGAAGTCCTCGCCTGGCTGCTGCGCGATGTCGTGCGTGCGGAGCTGCCGGCGCCGGCGGCCGCGCCGGCGCTCCTGGGGGCGGTCACGGCGCTCGCTATCCTGGTCGGCTTCGCATTGCCGCCGATGCTGCAACTGAAACGCGTGCCGCCGGCGCGCGTGCTGCGCCGCAACCTCGAGCCGCCGCCGTTGCGATACTCGGTTTCCCATGGGCTGGCACTCGCGGCCCTGCTCGTGGTGCTGTTCTGGCTCGTGCGGGACGCCAGGCTCGTCGGCTATGTCGCAGCGGGTGTCGGTGCAACGCTAGCCGTTCTCTACGGTGCCGGGTGGCTGCTCGTGCGCCTCGCGGGGCGCTTGCGGGGCGCGGTCGGCGTCGCCTGGCGCTACGGGCTTGCAAACCTCGCGCGTCGCGACCGCGAGAGCATCGTGCAGGTCGTTGCCTTCGGTCTCGGGCTGATGGTGCTGCTGCTGCTCGGGGTCGTGCGCGCCGACCTGCTGGCGGAATGGCGCGCCAGCCTGCCGCAGAGCACGCCGAACTTCTTCATGGTGAACATCCCGGCTGCCGAGACCGAGGCATTCAGGGACTTCATCGTCGGGCACGGCCTGCCGCGGCCGGAACTGTTTCCGATGATCCGTGCACGGCTGACTGCGATCAACGGCAGGCCGGTGGACGAACTCTCGCCGGAAACGGATCGCGGCCGCGCCTTCGCGGAGCGTGAGCAGAATCTCTCCTGGGCGGAGAAGCTGCAGCGGGACAACCGCATCGTCGCCGGCCGCTGGTGGACCGAGGCCGACCGCGGCCGCCGGCTCGTTTCCGTCACGACGGAATATCAGGAGGAGCTGGACCTCAAGCTTGGCGACAAACTCTCCTTCGACATCGCAGGCGAACCGCTGGATGCGGAAGTCGCGAGCTTCCGCGAGGTGCAATGGGACGGCTTTCAGCCCAATTTCTTCCTCGTCTTCTCGCCCGGCACGCTGGAAGGGCTCGTGGGTACCTGGCTCACGAGCATGAAACTCGCGCCCGATCAGCACGGGCTGCTGGTGGAGCTGGTGCGGCGCTTTCCGTCGGTCTCCATCTTCGACATCGACGCGATCCTCGCCCAGGTGCGCGACGTCATGGACCGGGCTGCGCTCGCGGTGCAGTACGTGTTCCTGTTCACGCTCGCAGCCGGCATCACGGTGCTGCTGGCCGCGATCCAGTCGACGCGCGACGAGCGGCGCTATGAGAGCGCGATGCTGAGGACGCTCGGCGCGAGCCGGCGCGTGGTGCTCGCGGGCGTCGCCTCGGAATTCACGGCGCTCGGGATGCTGGCGGGCATGCTCGCGGCACTCGGCGCAACGCTCGTCGGCTGGCTGCTGGCGACGCAGGTCTTCGAGCTGGAATACGCGCTCGATCCCAGGGTCTGGCTGATCGGGCTCGCGGCGGGGGCCGTCATCGTCGGCGGCGCCGGTACCTTCGCGGCGCGCAATGTCATCAATCATCCGCCGATCAATATCCTGCGGCAGGGTTGACTAGAAACTGCCGCCAACCACTGTCGAGTGCCTACGCCATCGGGGAAGCACGCAGGAACATCGCGGTGAAGTTTCCGCAATACGCGGCACGACTGGAGCTGCTCGTCGCGCGGTTAGTCGAGGTGCGACAGCCGGCGCCGGTCGGAACCGTCATCGCGTTGCCTGAGAAAGACCAACCGATCTTTTTCGCCGCCCGGTCAGCGCGGGCGACACATCTTCTGACCGGCGACAAGCGTCATTTTGGTGGGCACATGAACCGGCCTCGCGACACGGCGGGAATCGTCATCCAGACGGTCACGGAGTTTCTCGCAGCTCCTTAGCCAGGGTCGGATCTCCCCACTACCTGCAGCTTCGCCTCCGCGAATGGCTGCAGCTGGCCCCGCCAGGTATAACCCTCGATCCGGATGCGATAGATCCCGTTCGGCAACAGCGTCGAGTTGACGGATATCCGCAGGTTTCCGTTGGAATCCCGCACCAGTCGCTCCGCGTGCAGCAGCGCGGTGCCATCGTCGCGCAGCAGGCTGACCCGGAACTGCTCGAAGCGATCGGTCACCGCGGCAATCAGCAGGTCGATGCGCTGCGGCAATCCGCCGACGTCGATGCCCGCAATTCGCGATTCACGCGGGTCGATGCGAACGCCCTGAGTCCGGGAGGCTGGCAGCAGGAATCCTTGCGCCGCCTGTTTCTCCAGCATCGCCAGCCGGTCCGTGGCGATGTTCCAGCGCCATGCGGTCCAGCACAGCGCCAGTAGCAGCAGCAGGACGAATCCCGCCGCACCCGCCAGCACCCGCGGCTCCTGCAACCTGGTCTTCCAGTCCGGGAATTCCAGCTTCATTGACCCGACTCCGTGGCTGGCTGCGTTTAATCTATGCGTCCAGAGTCCAAGGAGTCCCCGACATGACATCTCTTTCCACCCGTATCCACCTCTTGCTGGCCGGCAGCCTGCTCGCCGGGAGTGCGGCGGCGGCCGATCCGCAGGTGGCGCTCACGGTCTACAGCTCGGCACAGCCGGGCGGCATCCCGGTCGAGTGGTATCGCCCGCTGCCCGGCATGGGCACGCCGCAGGCGAATGCGCTGCCCGGCTTCGCGCTGGTGCGTGTGGACCGGGATCTCGACCTCGCGCGCGGGCGCGGCAAGCTGCAGTTCACCGACGTGGCGGCGCTGATCGACCCGACCACGGTGCAGTTCCGTTCGCTGACGGATCCTTCCGGCACCAAGGTGCTGGAACAGAATTTCCAGTTCGACTTGGTCAGCACCGAAAAGCTGCTGTCGCGTTACGTGGACCGGAAGGTCAGCGTCGAAAGCGGGCAGGGCGATGGCGTCAAGGTCGTCGAGGGCACGCTGCTCTCTGCCAATGACGGTCTGGTGCTGCGCGGCGACGACGGGCAGGTTCACGCACTGCGCAACTGGAACGGCATGAATTTCGGCGAGCTGCCGGGCGGCCTGATCACGCGGCCGACACTCGAATGGGACGTGCTGTCGGCAAAGGGCGGCCGCCAGCGCGCCCGTGTTTCCTACCAGACCGGCGGCATCACCTGGTGGGCCGACTACAACCTGATCTTCACCGAGGGCGCGGATGCGAACTCGGGTTTCGTGGACGTCGGCGCCTGGGTCAGC
>JAHFSF010000100.1 GCA_023265875.1 Gammaproteobacteria bacterium
CAAACGACTGTATGCGCTGATGGCGCGCAATTCACAGCCCGCGGCCTACCACTATGGCTTGCCGCCAGGGCGTGTCATCGAGATTGGCGAACCGCT
Source organism: Gammaproteobacteria bacterium (assembly GCA_023265875.1). Lineage (GTDB taxonomy): Bacteria > Pseudomonadota > Gammaproteobacteria > Steroidobacterales > Steroidobacteraceae > SCUD01. Next base: position 97 of record JAHFSF010000100.1, read on the forward strand.
CGAGATCTGAGCGCAGCGCAAGGCTGACTCAGCGCTCGGCAAGACGGCGCACGGCCTGCAACGCGACCGACAGCGTCGGGAAGTCCGCGCTGCCGGTGCTGCGCATTTCCTGAACGGCACGATTGAGGCTGTCGGCCGCGACCCGATGCGCGGCACGCCACGCCGCGATGGCGGCCGGCGGATCGCGCCGCCCGCCGCGCGCGAGCACATGGTCGCAGAGGCGGCGCTGCAGCGCGTACGCCTCCTCGCGCAGCGTGCCGCGCGCGAGCGCCTGCCAGTGACCCTCGACCACGAGACGCTCGATCTCGCCGCGGATCCAGTCGAGGCCGAGTGAAGCGCCAAGGCCGAAATAAATACGCGCCGCATGGCCGATCGGTGTCCGGCGTTCGAGTGCGACTTCGACGATGTCGACACCCGCATGAATCGCCCCGAGGCCGGCGATGCGGCGCGCAACCCGTGGCGGCACGCCATCCCTGGCGAAACGCTGCAGTGCACGATCATAGCGCTCGATCTCGAGGCCCTCGATCAGTTGTGGCAGTTCGTCCGTCAGCGCGCGGATGCCGGGCTGCAGTCGCGAAACCGCTCGCTCGACGTCGAGATCGGGCCCGACATTGCGCAGGACCCAGTAGCTCAGGTGCCGCAGCAGACGCGTGGTCTCGTACATCATGTCGTACTGCAATCCGGTCGGGATGCGATCATCGAGCGCCTCGATCTCCGCCCACAACTCGCGCATGCCGGTCACTTCCCGTGCAATCGCATAGGCACGCGCGATACTGCCGGCGTCTGCACCGGTGTCCTCCTGGGCACGGATCGGGAACACGGGTCCCATGCGATTGACCAGGCTGTTGGTCGTCGCCGTCACGATGATTTCGCGGCGCAACTGGTGGTTCAGGATCGCGCGCGGATAGAGCTGCCGCACGGGCCTGGGGAAGTAGCGAGTCAACTCGCTGCGAAGGTAGGCGTCCTCGGCCACGTTGGATTCCATCAGCCGCCCGGACAACCAGATCTTCGAGTACGAAAGCAGCATTGCCAGTTCGGGGCGAGTCAGGCCCTGCCCCTTGCGGCGCCGCTCGACGAGTTCATCGTCCGCCGGCAGTGCCTCGAGCAAGCGGTCCAGCGTCCCGGCCCGCTCCAGCGCACGGATCACATGCGCCAGCTCCGAAATTCGCTCCGCAGCCCGCGCCTGCAGCATCGAAATGGCCAGGCTCTGCAGGTAATTGTTGCGCAGCACGAGCTGGGCGACCTCGCCGGTCATTCGCGCGAGCAGCCGATTGCGCGCCAGTCGCGTGAGCTTGCCGGACTCCATCAGCGGGCTGAACAGGATCTTCAGGTTGACTTCGACGTCCGAACAGTTGACGCCGCCGGAGTTGTCGATGAAATCGGTGTTGATGCGCCCGCCGGCCGCCGCGTACTCGATGCGTCCGCGCTGCGAGCAGCCGAGATTTCCGCCTTCGCCGATCACCCGGCAACGCAGCTCGCGACCATCGACGCGAATGGCATCATTGGCGCGATCGCCGATCTCGGCATGCGACTCTTCACCTGCCTTGACATAGGTGCCGATGCCGCCGTTCCACAGCAGGTCGACCGGCATCAGCAGGATGGCGCGCATGATCGCGACCGGCGGCGCCGAGGCCGCCTCGATGCCCAGCATCGCGCGCGCCTCCGGGGACAGCGCGATGGTCTTGCTCTGGCGCGAGTGGATTCCGCCGCCCTTCGACAGCAACCTGGGGTTGTAGTCGTCCCAGCCCGAGCGCGGAAGATCAAAGAGCCGTTGGCGCTCGGCGAAGCTGCGCCCGGCGTCCGGCGCAGGGTCGAGGAAGATGTGCTGGTGGTTGAAGGCAGCCAGCAGCCGGATGTGCCTCGACAGCAGCAGCGCATTGCCGAACACGTCGCCCGACATGTCGCCGACACCGGCGACCGTGAAATCCTGCGACTGGATGTCCATGCCGAGCTCGCGGAAATGCCGGCGAACCGCCTCCCAGCCGCCGCGCGCGGTGATGGCCATCTTCTTGTGGTCATAGCCGGCCGACCCGCCCGAGGCGAAAGCGTCGCCGAGCCAGAACCTGTATTCCGCGGAAATGGCATTCGCCACGTCGGAGAAAGTCGCGGTGCCCTTGTCGGCCGCGACGACGAGGTAGGGGTCATCGCCATCATGCCGCACGACCGCCGCGGGCGGCACAACCCTGCCGGAAACGACATTGTCGGTGACGTCGAGCAGTGCCCTGATGAAGGTCCGGTAGCACGCGGTTCCTTCGCGCTGTGCCTCGTCGCGTATCGTGGGCAGCCGTCGCGGCACGAAGCCGCCCTTGGCGCCGACCGGCACGATCACGGTGTTCTTGACGTTCTGCGCCTTCATCAGGCCGAGGATTTCGGTCCTGAAATCCTCGCGGCGATCCGACCAGCGCAGGCCGCCTCGCGCGACGCGACCCATGCGCAGGTGCACGCCCTCGAACTGCGGCGAATGCACGAATATCTCGAACATCGGTTTCGGCAGCGGGACTTCCGCGAGCCGACGCGGATCGAGCTTGATCGACAGGTAGGCTTTCGGACCGCCGTCAGCCGTCGTCTGGAAGTAGTTCGTGCGCAGCGTTGCGTCGATCGCGGCGAGGAACGCGCGCAGGATGCGGTCATCGTCGATGCGCGTGACGCGCGCCAGCAGCGTGTCGAGTGCGTGCCGCTGGCGCATCTCGGCGCGACGCCGTTCGGACGCCGTCTGCCCCGGATCAAAACGGGCGACGAACAGGCGCAACAGCCGGCCGGCGGCCTCGGCATTGCTTGCAAGCGCCTCTTCCATGTAGGCCTGGGACAGCGGCAGCCCGAGTTGCGCAAACCAGCGGGCATAGGTCCTGAGGACCATCGCTTCGCGCCAGCCAAGGTCGGCGGCGAGCACCAGGCGATTGAATCCGTCGTTGTCCGCGAGTCCCTGCCAGACACTGGTGAATGTATCCCTGAAACGCGGGCCGTCGCTGTCCAGGTCGATGGCCGTGCCACGCGGGTGTTCGAGTTCAAAATCCTGGATCCAGATACTGCCGTCCCGGGAGCTGATTTCGTAGGGGCGCTCGCTGATCAGCTTCAGCCCGAGGTTCTCGATGGTCGGAAGCACGTCCGAGATCGGTATCGGCCGGTCACGCCGGAACAGCTTGAACTGGACCTTGTGCGGCGGCTGGCCCGCCCGCCGATACAGGTTCATGCGCAGGCCGGAGGGTTCCGCGACCAGCTTCTCGAGGCACACGATATCTGCGAGTGCAGCGTCCGTCGGCGTGTCGGCCTGGTAGGCAGCCGGAAAAGCCTGGCTCCAGAGCCGCAGCAGGCGCAGGGCTTCGGTCTCCTCGTGCGCCTCGAGCAGCGTGTCCTTCAGCTGGTCCTGCCAGGTCCGGACCGTCTCCATGATGCGGCGCTCGAGTTCCGCCGCGTCGACGGGGTGGCCGGCCTCCGGCGAGGTGCGGACCAGGACATGGAGCCGCGCGAGCACCGACTCGGAAAGCTGGACCTGCGTTTCGATGGCCTGGCCATGAAAGGCCTCCAGCGCAAGCCGTTCGATGCGCGCGCAGGCCTGCGTGTTGTAGCGGTCCCGCGGCACGAACACCAGGCAGGAATAAAAGCGCCGGAATGCGTCGCGGCGCACGAACAGCCGTACCTGGGCGCGCTCGTAGAGATTGACGACGCCACGCACGATCCGGATCAGTTCGGAAACACTGGCCTGGAACAGCTCATCGCGCGGGAAAGTCTCGAGTACATGGACCACGGCCTTGTTGTCATGGCTCGACGGCTTGAGGCCGAAATGATCGATGACGCTCTGCACCTTGAGCCGCAGCAGCGGAATGTCGCGCGGGCTGTGGCTGTAGGCGGACGATGTCCACAGGCCGATGAATCGGCGCTCGCCCGCGACATTGCCGGACGAGTCGAAGGTCTTGACGCCGACATAATCGAGGTACGTCGCGCGATGCACGGTCGAGTGCGAATTGGCTTTCGTGATGATCAGGGGATCGCTTGAGCGGGCGAATTCGCGGACATCCCCCCTGAGCACGATGCATCCCGTCTTGCGGTGACGGCTTTCCCGCATCAGGCCGAGTCCTGATTGCATGACCGGCTGCAACAGGTCGCGGCTGCGGCCACGGCGCAGGCGGTACTCCCGGTAACCGAGGAAGGTGAAATGGTTGTCCTCCATCCACGCGAGCAGCGCCTGCGCCTCGGCGACTTCGCGGGCATACAGCCGGGGACGACGAGCTGCGAGTTCGGCCGCCACCTCGCCCGCCTTCTGTCGCATCCGCTGCCAGTCCGCCGTCGCGCTACGCACGTCGGCGAGCGTGTTCCGGATGCGACGCTCCAGCGCCGCGAGCCGATCCGGGTCAGTGTCACGGTCGACCTCGATTAACTGCCAGGATTCCAGCCTGGAATTGGGCGGTGCATCGCCGAGCAACAATTCGGTCAGTCGCCCGCGCCGGTCACGGACCACGCTGAACACCGGGTGTGCCAGCAGGTGCACCGCGAGCCCGCACTGCGAGCAGACGATGCCGAGCGAGTCCACGAGAAACGGCATGTCGTCGGTGATGACTGCGATGACCGTATGCGAGGAGGCGAAGCCATCGCGGGCGGGATCCGGATTGAACACGCGCACGGCAGGCCTGCCGGGGCGGCGGATGCGGCCGAGCGCAAGCTCGGCGAGCGCCGCGCCGGCGAGATCGCTGTCCGACCGCTGCACCAGATCGAGTTCGGAAACTCCGTGGTAATAGGCGCGCACAAAGCGATCCGGCGCGACCGGCAGTCCGCGGCGGCCGGCGCGGCGGGCGCGGGATGCGATGCGATTGATGATTTCCTGCCGGGCGGCCGGGATCTTGCCTAGCATCAATACTCCAGACGCGCCCGGCCCGATGTGGAGCCGACGGCTGCGTGGCGATGCAAATTATACACGCGCTTTCCCGGCCGGGCCGAGCAGCCCGGCGCGCCGCTGCAGGCGGGTCAGCATCAGCTCGAGTTGCGACTGCTCCGGCAGCGAGAGTTCCGCGAGCAAACGCCTTTCATAGTCCAGCGCCAAGGGAACGATGCGCGCATAGACGGCGCGCCCGCGTGCGGTCAGGGTCAGCATGGAGCGGCGCCGGTCGCTGCGGACCCTTGCGATCCGCAGGCGGCCGGCACGCGCAAGGCCTGAAACTGCGCGGCTGACAGCCACTTTGTCCATGGCAGTGCGCTCGGCGACGGTGGCGGCGGAGAGCCCCGGTGCACGCGCGAGCACCGCGATGACGCGCCATTGCGGAATCGTCAGGCCGAAGCGTCGGGCATAGGCCCCGGCAATCGCCGTCGAAACCGTGTTGGAGAGCACCGACAACCGATAGGGCAGGAAGTGCGCCAGGTGCAGTTCCGGGGTTGCGGGTTCCGGCATCGGCAATTCCTTGCGTGGCATCCGGGGATTATAGTTACAATTGTAACTAACCTTGCCAGTGGCACCAGGTCCGGAGCGGATGATGCCAGCGCAGTTCGAAAACCCGATGGGCACCGACGGCTTCGAGTTCGTCGAGTACACGGCACCGGACCCCGTGCAACTGCGCGCCCTGTTCTCGAAGATGGGTTTCCCGGTCACGGCACGCCATCGCAGCAAGAACGTCACGCTGCATCGCCAGGGCGACATCAATTTCATCATCAATGCCGAGCCGGAAGGATTCGGCCAGCAGTTCGCCCGTGCGCATGGCCCATCGGCCTGTGCAATGGCATTCCGCGTCAGGGACGCGGCCTTCGCGTTCCGGCGTGCCGTCGAGCTCGGCGCCGAACCGGTCGAGACGCGGGTCGGCCCGATGGAACTCCGCATCCCGGCCATCGAGGGCATCGGCGGCAGCCTGATCTATCTGGTGGACCGCTACGGGGAGCGGACGATCTACGACGTGGATTTCATGCCGGCGCGGGATGACCAGCCCCTGTGCCACGCAGGCCTGACGCTGATCGACCACCTGACCCACAATGTCCGGCGCGGCAACATGGACCGCTGGGCCGGTTTTTACGAGCGATTGTTCAATTTCCGCCAGGTCCGCTATTTCGACATCGAGGGCAGGAAGACTGGCCTGTTCAGCCGCGCGATGACGAGCCCATGCGGCAAGATCCGCATTCCGATCAACGAGTCGCAGGACGCCAAGAGCCAGATCGAGGAGTACATCCGCGAATACCAGGGCGAGGGCATCCAGCACATCGCCCTGTTCACGGACGACATCTATGCCAGCGTCGACGCGCTTTCCGCCAACGGCATTGAATTCCAGGACACGCCGGATACTTACTACGAGGGCGTCGATACGCGCGTCGCGGGCCACCGCGAATCGCTCGAGCGCATGAAGGGCCGGCGCATCCTGATCGACGGCAGCGCGAAGGACGGCATCCTGCTGCAGATCTTCACGAAAAACGTGATCGGCCCGATTTTCTTCGAGATCATCCAGCGCAAGGGCAACGAGGGCTTCGGCGAGGGGAACTTCCGCGCGCTGTTCGAGTCCATCGAACTCGACCAGGAGCGGCGCGGCGTGATCTGAGGGGAGGCTTCAGACTCCCCAGCTGCTTCGCTGGCCGAATGCGGACACCAACAAGGCCCCGGCGGTCGGCGCCGCGTACCAGTCGCGAAGCCAGGCGGCGTTGTCCAGGACCCAGTCCGCGATCACCGGGTCGGTCACGATGGTGTCACCCGCGATCCATCCGAGCAGCGCCGCGCCGAGCGCGATGACGACCGGAAACCGGTTCATGACTTTCAGCATCATCACGCTGCCGAAGATGACGATCGGGATGCTGATCGCAAGCCCGAGGATCAGCAGCACGTATCTCATGTCTTCGAGTTCGGGAGTGGGAGCCGCGGAATTCGCCGCTGCGGCCACGGCAATCACGTTGTCCAGGCTCATCACCAGGTCGGCCATCAGGATCGTCCTGACTGCCGACCACAGCCGGTCGCTCGTCGAGAATCCGGCATCCGCCCGCGTCGGCATCAGCAGCTTGACGCCGATCCACAGGAGCAGCGCTCCGCCGATGATCCGCAGCCACGGCAGCGTCAGCAGCGTGATCGCGAAGACGGTGAGAATCACGCGCAGGATCACCGCTCCCGCGCTGCCAAGCGACACGGCGAGCTTCTGCTGCGCGGCGGGGAGCGCGCGCGCGGCGAGTGCTATCACGACCGCGTTGTCGCCGGAAAGCAGCAGGTTGACCCAGATGATCGCACCCAGTTCGAGCCAGAAGGCGGGCAGGACGAGCATCTGCATCGCCGGATTGTAGCGTGGGCACGCCAAAAAAAGCCCGGCACGAGGCCGGGCTGCAGGATCTCGATTCTTGCTCCCCGAGCGTCAGTCGTCGACCGCCTCGAGCGCGGCCTCAGCATCGACCAGGCCGAAGCCGGAGTCGAAGTCATAGCCTCCGGGCCCGACCTCGGTGACCGGGAAAGTGATCGTCGGCCGGGCCGATGTGAAGCGCAAGTGAATCGGCCGCGCGGTTTGTTCCAGTATCTGGCGGATCTGGGAAGGCGTGAGGCTCGGATCCTTGTCGAGCATCAGGGCGGCGACGGCCGCGACATGCGGCGCCGACGCCGAGGTCCCGAAGAAATTCGGGAACTCGTTGCCCGGCTGGTCGAGCCCGCTGATGAAGGTGCTGAACGGGCTGTTGATTCCGTTGCCGTCGTCATCGTCGTAACTCGAATCCGAGAAGAAGAAGCTCGTATTGCCCCCGTCCGGGCCCGTGACGCTCGGGTTCACGCGGTGTTCCGCTGCCGCCAGGCGTGTGCCGAAGCGATCGAAGAATATTGGAACGTTTCCGGCCGACGAAAAATCGTTCAGGCAGGCCGGAGCACAGGGGCTCAGGTCGATGGCCACATTATGTGGTGGTGGAAGAATTGCGAAATTGGTGTCATTCGGCGGCACGAGCCCGCTGGTGCTGAACGGCTGTGTGACATACCAGGAGGCCGCTCCGATCGCCTGCGCGCCCGTCGCATTCGAATGCCCGACCGAGGTCCCGCTCTGCGTGTCGAAGCCGAGCAAGCCGAAAAAGCCCTGGAAGTCGAACCACAGATGCTTGACCACACCCGGGTCCGGCCCGGCGCTATGCACGAGCCCGATGTAGAAGAGCTGCGCGACCTTCGGCGGGCCCGAGTAGTAGAGGGCCGCGATGTCGACAGCATCGCCGCCGACATTGCGATCGCCCGTGATCTGGCAGGTGATGCCGCGCGCGACGCCGGGCGGGCAGAGGCGGATGACATGGCCTTTGTAGTCGAAGAACACCAGGTCGAGGTCGCTTTCTGCGCCGACTGCGAGCGCCGGGTCCTGGTGCGCCTTCAGCCTGGCGTAGGTCGTCGCCGTCAGGTGC
>JAHFSF010000101.1 GCA_023265875.1 Gammaproteobacteria bacterium
TGTTTGTGCCGAATCGCGCAGCGCCGTGATGTCGCCTGGCGGGAGCGCTACGCCGTCCATGCCGTAGACGTCGTCCAGTTAGTAGACACTCTTGATGTTCAGGATGCCGACATTCTCTTGTGCGAGCACCGGGTCGTAATCGACGCCGGGCACCGCGTCCAGGATGACGGCGGGCAGTGGCGCTCGCGGGGCGAGCGCGACGACTTCCGAGTAACGCAGGCCCTCCGTCGGTTGCAGGACCGGCCGCTGCGTGTTGTCGCGCTGATCGAAGATCCACACTCCATACAATGGCGGCGCGGTCACGGCCGCGGGATCCGCCAGCCGGCTCGCCGTACAGGGCACGATGCGGCCGGCCTCCATCAACCGACACTGCGACCAGCTGACGAGCAACCGGTTGGTGCCGTCCCACAACGGAAAGACCGAAGCATAGCGGCCGCCCGGCGATGGGCCGGGATCGGTGCGCACGTCGTTGGTGGAAAGCCGCACCTGCGCGGGGCCGCGCAAGCCGGCATTCGCGAGCGTCGGCTGCTCGAGTTCGACGAAACTCGCCGCGTCGATCGCAACCGGATCGCCGCCCAGCTCGGTACCGGCAAATGGCCGCAGCAGCGCCACGATGCGACCGTCCGGTCGCGGCCGCGGCGACAGGAACTGCACGTCCGTCGTTCCGGTGCCGGTCGCATGGCTGTTCGCGCCGTACAACAATTCGAGATCACTGCCATCGGGGTTGATCGTATACAGCTGAATTGAACTGCCGCTGGCGTTTTCCCAGCGGCTGAACACGATGCGGCCGTCTGCGAGGACGGCGGGATCGAGGTCGTGGCTCTGGTTGAACGAGATCTGGTGAATGCCACTGCCATCCGGATTCATCACGTGCAGCACGAAGGCGTGCTCGTTGCGGTCCTCGTCCAGGGCCGCGAATTGTGGCTTGCCCTCGTCGATCAGGACCGCCTTCGATTGGCGCTGGCGCGTCGACGAAAAGACGATGCGGCCGTCCGGCAGGTAGTGTGGCGCCACGTCGTGGCCTTCCGCGGCAACAAGGTCGGAAGCGATCACACGACGCAGCGTGTCGGTCGGGCGGTCATATTCCCAGATGTTCCAGGTCGGTTGCTCGCTGTCCGGCACGCCGGGGATCAACGGCATGCGCATCGCGAAGACCAGCTTGTTGCCTTCGTAGGATACATCGACGTCGCGGACATTCCACAGCCCGCCGGTCACGGCGAAAGTCAGGTTTCGTTCCGGCGACTCCGGCGCGGCGCGATCGCGCAACCACAGGTCGGAGCCAGCCTGGAATGTCTCCAGCCCGCGCACATCCTCGTTGCCGATGGGCAGGGGGGCCTTGACATAGGCAATCGGGAAGTCGAGCACGACCGGATCGGGAGATTGCCCGCCACCGATGTTGATGCTGCCGTCATGGCCGGTCGCACAACCTGCGAGGGCGGCAATCGCCAACAGGGAAATCCGGGTTTTCGAAATCGTGACACGCATCTCAGTTCACTGTGCCGCGGAAGCTGCGATTCGCGCGACAGAACGCAGATTTGCAATTGGACCAAATACGCGCAATGCCGTCTGCGATTCCCGTAATTCAAAGCACTTGTGCAGTTGAAGGTCAGTCATTGTTTCAGCCTAACCCAGCGGGCACTGCGGGTGAATGTCGCTGTTCGGAGACATTACCCTGCCTGATACCGGTCGCTATATTCGATCGCAGTCTCAATCATCGCGACTGAGTGGAGCACGGAAATGCCCTGGCGGCCATGCCATGCCGGTTCGATCGTGATGCGCGTCACCGTGGCGGTGGCGGCATGCACCCTGTTTGTGGGCGTGGCCGGCGCGGGCGCACGCGAGCAGGCAAAGCGCATGCACGACCGCATCGCGGGCGTGCCACCGACGGAGGCCGTACTCGCCGCCATGGCGACCGACATCGCCGCGGGCCGCACCCAGGCCGCGGCACTGCGCGCGATGGATGATCCGGCCTTCTACACGGTCACGCTCAAGAACATGGTGACACCGTGGACCAATCGCGACCAGTCGGTATTCGCGCCGCTGAATGACTACACGGCGACCGCCATCGGCATGGTGCGGGACGACGTGCCGTTCAACGAATTGCTGTCGGCGGACATCCTCTACGTCGGCGCCGCCGGGCTCGGCCTGCCGGTAGCCTCGGCGACCGGCAATGCGCACTACGATGAACTTGAATCGCGTGGCATCGACCTGCGCACCGGGTTGGTGCGAACGACGCAATCCGCCGTCTACGGCACGCCGTCTACGGCGACGGCCGGCGTGATGACGAGCCGCGCCGCCGCACAGGCGTTCTTCGTCGCCGGCACCAATCGCGCAATGTTCCGGTTCACGCTGTTGAACCAGATGTGCGCGAATCTCGAGCGGATCCAGGATACGACGCGCCCGCCGGACCGGATTCGCCAGGATGTCAGCCGCAGTCCCGGTGGCGACGCGCGGCTGTTCCTGAACAATTGCGTCGGTTGCCATGCCGGCATGGATCCGATGGCGCAGGCATTCGCCTATTACACCTTTGACGAGGCACAGGGACGCCTCGTCTACACGGCGGGCTCGGTGCAGCCGAAGTACGCGATCAACATCGACACATTCCGTCCCGGCTACGTGACGAGAGACGATCACTGGGACAACTACTGGCGCCACGGACCCAATGCATCGCTCGGCTGGGATCCGTCGCTTCCGGGTTCCGGCAATGGCGCCAAGTCGCTGGGCCAGGAGCTGGGCAACAGCGACGCGTTCGCCGCATGCCATGTCGAACGGGTGTTCCGGACCGTGTGCCTGCGTTCGCCGGTGGATTCCGCCGATCGCAGCCAGCTCAGTTCGATGGCCAGTTCGTTCCGCGCGAGCGGCTACCGCCTGAAGCAGGCGTTCGCCGACGCCGCCACCTACTGCATGGGCGACTGAGCACCCCATGAGCAAACCGCAGGCAAGCCTGTCAAGCCTCGGCGCGCGCGCGATCGCGTGCGCGCTGCTCGTGTTGCTGGTGGCGGGCTGCGGTGGCGGTGCAGCGACGGTGCAGAATCCGGTCACGACGCCGCCGCCCGTGGCTGGCTACCAGGGTCCGCCGCCCGTCAGCCAGGATGTGCAGGCATTCAAGATCAATGTCTGGGACAACCTGCAGGCTTCGAATCGCTGCGGTCAGTGTCACGGAGCGGGCAGCCAGACCCCGCGTTTCGTGCGCAATGACGACATCAATCTTGCCTACGAGGCCGCAAACAGCGTCGTCGATCTCGGCAATCCCGCGGCTTCGCGGATGGTCACGAAAGTCGGCGGCGGCCACCACTGCTGGCTGGCGAGCAATTCGGCCTGCGCCGATCAGCTGGCCGTCTGGATCGGCAACTGGGCGGGAGCGACGCTGGGTGGCACGAACAAGATACAGCTGCAGCCGCCGCCATTGCGTGACGTTGGTGCAAGCAAGTCCTTCCCGGCGAGCCCGGCGGCGTTTGGCGCAACGGTCTATCCGTTGCTGTCGCAATACTGCTCGCGCTGCCACTCGTCGTCGGCCGCGACGCCGCAATCGCCATTCTTCGCGGAGTCCGACGTCGACGTGGCCTACGCGGCCTTGCGCGCCAAGATCAACCTCGATGCACCGGCGCAGTCGCGGCTGGTCGTACGCCTGCGCGACGAATTCCACAATTGCTGGACCGATTGCAGCCAGAGCGCTGCGATCATGCTGGCCGCGATCGAGGACTTCTCGGGACGCATACCGCTCACACAGGTCGACCCCCAGCTCGTGCTGTCGAAGGCGTTGACGCTGTACGACGGTACGGTTGCCAGCGGTGGCAACCGCTACAACAACGCACTGATCGCACTCTATGAGTTCAAGACCGGCACCGGCACGGTCGCCTACGACACCAGTGGCGTCGAGCCGGCCCTGAACCTGACGCTTTCCGGCAGCGTCACCTGGATGGGCGGCTGGGGTATCGACATCCGCGGCGGCAAGGCGCAGGGAACCACCGCGGCGAGCCGCAAGCTCCACGACCTGATCCGGGCGACCGGTGAGTACAGCGTGGAGGCGTGGGTGGCGCCGGCCAATGTCGTGCAGGAAAACGCGCACATCGTCGGTTACTCGGGTGGCACGACCGCGCGCAATTTCACGCTCGGACAGACCATGTACGACTACGATTTCCTCAATCGCAGCACGACAACCGGCGCCAACGGAACACCGGCGCTGTCGACGCCGCCCGGAAATCGCGTGCTGCAGGCAACGCTGCAGCATGTGGTCCTGACCTACAGCGAAGGTGCGGGCCGGCGCATCTATGTCAACGGCCTGCTGGCTTCCGGGCCGGATCCGGCCTCGGCCGGGCTGCTGACCGACTGGAACGACACCTTTGCGCTGGTGCTCGGCAACGAAGTTTCGGGTGACCGGCCGTGGCAGGGCGTCATCCGGATGGTCGCGATCCACAACCGTGCGCTGTCCCAGCCGCAGATCCAGCAGAATTTCGACGCAGGTGTCGGCGAACGCTTCTACCTGCTGTTCTCGGTGGCACATCTCGTCAACATTCCGCAGAGCTATCTGCTGTTCGAGGTAAGCCAGTTCGACAGCTACTCCTATCTGTTCAACAAGCCGGCGTTCATCAGCCTCGATCCGGCCGTGACTCCAGACCAGTTGCGGATCCGCGGGGTCCGCATCGGGCTGAACGGGGCCGAGGCGCGGGTCGGCCAGGCCTACGTGCCGCTCGACCAGACGGTTGCCGCTGCCGGCTACGACAGCACGTCCGGTTATCCGCTGTCCGGGATCGGCACTGTCGTTGCGCTCGACAAGGGGCCGGCCACCGACGAGTTCTTCCTGAGTTTCGAGCAGATCGGGTCGAACACCCACGTGCGCAGCGAACCGCCGCCGGATCCGCTGCCAGCGCCGCCGGACGGTGATCCGGCGCCGGATATCGGCCTGCGGAATTTCCAGGAAATCTCGGCGTCGATGTCCGCGATGACGGGTGTGCCAACGACGCAGGCGTCGGTGGCAGACACCTACAACCGGGTTCGCCAGCAGTTGCCCACGGTCGAGAACATCGAGGGTTTCCTGTCGTCCCACCAGGTCGGCACCGCGCAACTCGCGATCGAGTACTGCAACGCGCTGGTCGACGACCCGATCCTGCGCGCGGCCTATTTCCCCGGCTTCGACTTCAATGCGCCTGCTGTCACTGCCTTCGATACGCCGGCCGAGCGCGCGCTGGTGACGGGACCGCTCGTCTCGAATGCGGTCGGCACCGTCGCGACGCAGCCATCGAGTGCCGAGATCGCGGCCGAGCTGGATGCGCTGATCGGCAGGCTGGCGGTCTGTGGAGCGGGGTGCGCCGCCGATCGCACGCTGGTCATCGTCAAGTCGGCCTGTTCGGCAGTCGTCGGCAGCGCCAGCACGCTGCTGCAATGAGGTATTTGCACCGATGAGGAGAAAATCCAGCCGTCGGGCCCTGCATCCGGATGCGCCGCTTCGGCAGCTGAATCACCCACGGCCGGTCAGCCGGCGCCAGTTCATCGCCCGGGGCTTCATCAGCGGTGCGGCAACCGTCATCGCGCCCAGCGTCTTCGGGCTGTTTGCGAATCCGCGCGCGGCGCAGGCGGCGTTGTCACCGGACCTCGAGGCCCTCAAGCAGAGCTGCGGCATCGCCGTGCAGGGCGCGGGCAAGATCCCGTTCATCTGCATCGACCTGGCGGGCGGCGCGAACATGGCTGGCTCCAATGTGCTGATCGGTGGATCGGGCGGGCAGGCCGACTTCCTGTCGGTGGCCGGCTATGGCCGGCTCGGGCTGCCGGGCGACATGGTGGCGAACGCCCCGAATCCAGCGAGCGCGACCAACGACTGGGTTGACCGCCGGCTTGGCCTCGCATTCCACTCCGACAGCGCCTTCCTTCGCGGCATCCTGGATCGCGTCGGCCCGGTGACGGCCGCAGCGGTCAATGGTGCGGTGATCCCGGCGCGCTCCGAGAATGACACCGGCAACAACCCGCACAATCCGATGTACGGAATATTCCGCTGCGGCGCCGACGGCGAATTGCTGACGTTGATCGGGTCACGCAGTTCCGAATCCGGCGGCAATTCGCTCGCGCCGGCAAGCCTTGTCGATCCGTCGGTGCGACCGACCAAGGTGGACCGGACGAGCGACGTCACCGGACTGGTCGACACCGGAAAACTGGTCGGGCTGCTCGACCAGGACGATGCGGTGCGCGTGATGGAATCGATTCAGCGGCTCTCGGACCGCAAGCTTGGCCGCGTTGACACGCGGATTACGCGTGATGCCGTCATCAAGGACATGGTTCGGTGCAATTACGTCAAGGCGGCAGACCTGACCGACCGTTATGGCGACCCGTCGGCGCTCAATCCGGAACTCGACCCCGACATCGTGGGTCCGGCGGGCATATTCAGCCGCGCAGAATTTGATTCCGACGACGAGTTCCGCAAGACCGCCGCGGTCATGAAACTGGTTGTCAACGGTTTTGCGGGGGCCGGGACGATCACGATGGGCGGCTATGACTATCATGACAACAGCCGCGGCACCGGCGAACTGCGCGACGAGCGTGCCGGGCGCTGCATGGGGGCGTGCCTCGAGTACGCGGCGAGACGCGGCGTGCCGCTGATGCTGTACGTGTTCAGCGACGGCTCGTTGTCGTCGGATGGCCTGGTGGACAGCTCGGTGGATGGCCGGGGCAAGTTCGCGTGGACCAGCGATAATCAGCAGACCGCCGCGTCGTTCTTTCTGGTCTATAACCCACGCGGTCGCGCGCAACTTTACAGCGGGGACAGCCGCCCGCCCGAGCAGCACCAGCAGATCGGCTGGTTCCGGGCGGACGCCTCCGTCGAAACCGCATCGTCGCCGGCCGCCAACAATGTGAACCTGCTGGTCGAAACGGTGATCCTGAACTACCTGGCGCTGCACGGTGAGCAGGGGACATTCGGGACCCTGTTCCCCGGCCACGGCCTGGGTTCCGCGACGCTGCAGGACAGCCTGATCGCGTTCAATCCGATCGTCAACGGCACCATCGCGTGAGCCGCAGCAGGCCGGAACTATTCGCGTCTGACGCGACGGTGGCTTCGAGGCCTTTGCGGCGGCATTATGTCTGCCGGTACCGGCCGCAGGAGCGCCACCCGTCGGACTTGCGATGGGACAGCAATATGGAAGGCATCCGGGACTCCAGGCGCGGCGATCGTCGCGCCGACGCAATCGCAGCGACGATCGCAATCCTGCTGGCGATCACCGCTCCGGTCCAGGCAACGACGGCACCCGATTTCGCATTGCGCTCCGTGACGGGTTCGAATCACCGCCTGTCCGAGCACCGCGGCGAAGTCGTTGCCGTACTGTTCTGGGCGAGCTGGTGTGGCGATTGCCGGCGTGAACTCGAACGCCTGGAGCGCCTGCGGGCGACCTATGCGCCCGCCGGTCTGGTGGTGCTCGCCGTCAGCCTCGACGACGATCCCGCCCGCGCCGCGGCGCTGGCGGAAGCGACCGGCATTGCCTACCCGGTACTGCTGGACAAGGACAAGCGGGTCAGCCGGGCATACCAGGCGGACCGGCTGCCGCTGATCCTGCTGATCGATCGCAACGGTGTGATCCGCGCCCGCCATGACGCACTCGATGAACGCGAAGAGCGCGGCCTGCTCGTGCAACTGCGTGACCTGATTGACGAATAGACAGGAATGCCCGACATGAATCCCTGGACAAGAGTTCTTGCTGTTCCCGCATTGATGTTCGTCGCCTTGGTGGGCGCGGTGCCTGTCGCAAGCCGGGCGCAGGAGCCTGCGCCGCAGCCCGGCCCGGAACGCTCGGCACTGGACGCCGAGGTGCAGCAGCTCCGGCGCGAGGTCGTCGACCTGAACCGCGACCTGTTCATGCTCGAGGAAGACCTGCTGTTTCCGGCAAGCACGCAGGTGGCGGTCTTCGTGTCGATGGACGTCGGCACATTCTTCGACCTCGATTCGGTGCAGATCCGCATTGACGACAAGGAAGTCGCCAACTACCTGTACACGGCGCGCGAACACGAGGCACTGCTGCGCGGCGGCGTGCACCGCATCTGGCTCGGCAACATGAAAGTCGGCGAGCACGAGCTGGTCGCATTCTTCACCGGCAAGGGCACGCACGATCGCGACTACCGGCGCGGCGCGACGCTGACGATCGACAAAGGCGTCGGCGCCAAGTACGTCGAGCTGAAGATCAGCGACCGCGTGCGCAAGCTGCAACCCGAATTCGTCGTGCGCGTGTGGGAGTGAGCGTTTGGCACGGCGACTGACCTTCATCGTTTCCGCGCTGGGCGCCTGGGCCGGGCTCGCGGTGAGCGTCGCGCAGGCGGCGGTCGACGCGCCTGATTCCGCCGGACTGCCGGCCGTCAAGGTGCAGGATTTGCACTACGGCGACGCGCTGTTTTATTTCTA
>JAHFSF010000102.1 GCA_023265875.1 Gammaproteobacteria bacterium
GGTAACGGCTGCCAATTGAGTGAGGCTGCGCTATGTTACGCCGGGCGGCAGGCTGATGGTTCGGCCCAGGGAGCGGAATTTCATGAATGGCGATCCGATCTGGCTGCCTTGTGCGGCCATGGTGCTCGTGACCGCGCTGGTGTGGGTCAGGCTCTACGCCGACCGTCTCGGAGAAATGCGCAGCAGGCGCATTGATCCGCAGTCACTTGCGACCGCGCGAGCGGCGGCGGGACTGCTCCAGAACACGCAGGCCGCGGATAATTTCCGCAACCTGTTCGAAGTGCCGGTGCTGTTCTATGTGCTTTGCATCGCAATTGCCGCGAACGGCGGTTCGACAACGGGTCTTGTCGCCGCTGCCTGGACCTACGTCGGGCTGCGTGCCTTGCACAGCCTGATCCACGTCAGCTACAACCGCGTGCTGCACCGTTTCCTGGTCTACGTGGCAAGCACTCTGTTGCTGTTCGGCATGTGGATCGCATTCCTGCTGAGGATGACACGATGAACGATTTCGAGGGGCACTGCATGTGCGGCGCGGTGAAGTTTGCGGTCACGCCGCCGTCTCTATTCTTTGGCCACTGCCACTGCCACTACTGCCAGCAGGCGCACGGCGCGGCATTCGTCAGCTGGGTGGGGGCGGCGGAGGAGCGGTTCCGGCTGCTGGCGCGCTCTGACGAGCCGCGCTGGTACCAGTCATCGCTGCAGAGCCGACGGGGATTCTGCGCGAATTGCGGCACGACGCTGTTCTTTGCCTCGACCCTCTGTCCCGGCGAGATCCACGTCACGCGCACGTCGATCCAGGGACCGATCGACCGCGAGCCGCAGTGCCACGTGTTCTACGACCAGCATGCGGAGTGGATCGAAGTCGGCGACTCGCTGCCGCGCTACACGAGCGAGGAGCCAGGCCTCGCGAAGTACAAGACCGTGCGAAAATGATCCGGCAGGGCAAACGAAAGCCGCGATGTTCGGCTAAGCGCGGGTTAGCAGCCAGGTGAGGCCACGCAACAGGTCGGCCGGGGCAGGCGGGCAGCCACGAATGACCAGATCGACCGGGACGACCTTGCTTACGGCGCCAACGCAAGCGTAGCCGCCGGCGAACACGCCGCAACCCGCTCCGCAGTCACCGACGGCTACCACCCACTTCGGCGCCGGGGTCGCCGCATAGGTGCGTTCCAGCGCTTCGCGCATGTTGCAGGTCACCGGCCCGGTTACGAGCAGCAGATCGGCGTGTCGCGGCGAGGCAACGAAGCGGACGCCGAATCGCTCGATGTCATAGTAGGCGTTGTTGAGTGCGTGGATTTCGAGCTCGCAGCCATTGCACGAGCCAGCATCCACCGCGCGGATGGCAAGGCTGCGTCCCAGACGTCGCGCAATCGCGCCGCGCAGCGCCTCGCCGGCGGCTTCAAGCGGCTCCGGTCCGGCCGGCGTCAGCGGTTCCGTGACGGGCGAATTGAAAAGATTCTTGAACAGGCGTCTGCGCATGTTCGCCTACAGATCATGCCCGGAGTACGAGCAGTTGAATGACTTGTTGCAGAGTGGAAAGTCCGCGACGATGTTGCCATTGATCGCGATCTCGAGCAGCGGCCACTGAAACCACGACGGGTCGCGAAGGTGGCAACGTTCGATGCGAAGGTCCGGCCCGATGCGCAGGTGCGCAAGCACATCGCCGCGGAACCCCTCCACGATAGCCGTCGCCTCGACGCTCGCGACCGGTGCCGTCACCGCGGGATTGAGCACGGGCCCTGCGGGCAGGGCGCGGACCGCGGCTTCCAGCCACTCGACACTCGCCTGGACTTCGTGGATCCGCACCCAGACGCGGGCGTCAACATCCCCCTCATTCCGCAGCGCCGGCTTGACCGCCAACGCGTCGTAAGGCGCGTATGCCAGCGCTGCGCGCGCATCGAAGTAACGTCCCGAGGCCCGGCCCACAAACCCGCCCGCGGCAAATTCCGCGGCCAGCGCCGCGCTGACCACGCCGGTTCCGACGGTGCGATCCTGGAGTGAAGCCGTGTTGTCATACAGCTCGATCAGCTCGGGGAATCGCTGGCTGAGGCGTTGCGTCAGCGACAGAATTGCGTCCCGGCCCGTCGCCGCCAGGTCAACCGCGGTACCACCGGGGATGATCCTATCCATCATCAGGCGATGACCGAATGCCGCGGCACAACCGCGCAGGGTCTCTTCGCGCAGGATGCCGCACTCAGCATGCATCATCGAGAAGGCAGCATCGTTGCAGACCGCGCCGATGTCGCCGAGGTGGTTCGCAATGCGTTCGAGTTCGGCCATCACGGCCCGCAACCAGATCGCACGCCGCGGTGGAGCAAGGTCGAGCGCCTGTTCGACCGCCCGGGCGAATGCCAGGGAATATGCCACCGTGCTGTCGCCGGATACCCGGGCGGCGATCGCCACGCCTTCAGCGATGGTCTTGCCCTTCAGCAGCGCCTCAATGCCCTTGTGCGTATAGCCAAGGCGCTCCTCCAGGCGAATGACAGTTTCACCGCTGGCAGTGAAGCGGAAATGTCCGGGCTCGATGATGCCGGCGTGCACGGGACCGACCGGGACCTGGTGGAGGCCGGGTCCATCCGATTCGAGGAAACGATAAGGACCAGGCGAGTCAGGCGGTCCTGGCCGGACCGCGAGCGGCGCGCGCGTTGCCCACCGTCCGTGGTCGAGCCAGGGCCGGCGATCGGGCAATCCGACGACTTCGAGGCCAAACAGATCGGCGATCGTTCGTTCCAGCCGCATGGCCGGGGCGTGAAACACGGCGAGTGAAGGCACGCGGCCGGCCGACGCGACGATGGACGCGATGTTCAACTGTCCGCTCGCAGGCTCGAAAAGCGCGCAGTGCACCGCGGCCTCGTCGGCCCATTCGCCCAGCAGGTCCAGTTTGCCTTCGCGCAGCGACTCGCCGATCGCCTGCCAGGTGCCTGCATCGACTTCGAATCGTGGCCATCCCCGATGGGACGGCACGGCAGCGTAATTTCCGAACAGCGCTTTCAGCATGGGGCCGATCTATCCGAGCAGGCCGGCAACATGCCGGAACCATGCATGAATGGCCTGCGGCAGGTACAGGCCCGCGACTGCGACCAGGCCGAGGTGCAATGCCATCGGCACCAGGCGATAGCCGCGAAGCGTGTGGTGTTTTGCCGAGTCGCCGAAGGCGAGCCCGTGCATGCGCAGCATCAGGCCGCCGAAGGCGATAGCCAGGCCCGCGACCAGCGCGAGCGCGAGCCAGGGGGAGCGCGCAAATGTGGACGTCACGAGCAGGAACTCGCTGGTGAATATGCCGAATGGCGGCAGGCCGGCAATCGCGACGACACCTGCGACCAGCAGCCAGCCCAGCAGCGGCTGGCTGTGCGTGAGGCCGCGTATGTCGGCGATCCGCTGCGTCCCCTCGAGCTGCGAGATATAACCCACGCCAAAAAATATGGCCGACTTCGTCAGGCTGTGCATCGCCATGTGGAGCAGGCCGGCAAAATTCGCCAGCGGGCCGCCCAGTCCGAAGGCAAGCGTGATGACCCCCATGTGCTCGATCGAGGAATACGCAAACATGCGCTTGATGTCGCGGCGGCGATAGATCATCAGGCCGGCAAACACCAGCGAAGCGAGGCCCATCGCGACCATCAGCGGACCCGGCGAGATCACCGCGGCGTTTCCGGCCATGATCAACTTGAATCGCAGCAGGGCGAACAGCGCGACATTGAGCAGCAGGCCCGAAAGCACTGCCGAAATGGGCGTCGGGCCCTCTGCATGCGCATCCGGCAGCCACGCGTGAACGGGAGCGAGTCCCACCTTGGTCCCGTAGCCGAGCAGCAGAAAGACGAAGGACAGGTTGAGCAGCGCCGGGTCGAAGCTGCCGGAACTGGCTACGAGTCGGTCCCACGACATCGCCACGATTCCCTGGCCGAGCTGTTCCTGCGCGGCGAGGTAGACCAGAATCGTGCCGAACAGCGCGAGTGCAATTCCCACCGAGCCGAGGATGAAGTATTTCCATGCCGCCTCGAGTGCGGCGCTGGTGCGGTAGATGCCGACCATCACGACGGTCGTCAGCGTCGCGACCTCGATCGCGACCCACATCAGGCCGATATTGTTCGATACCAGCGCAAGATTCATCGCCAGCATCAGCAACTGGTACATGGCGTGGTAGAACCGCACATCCCTGATACGCAACCGCTTCGTTTCCAGTTCATGCGCAACGTAGCCCGCGCTGAATACGCTGGTCGTGAAGCCGACCAGCGCCGAGACGATCAGGAAAACCGTGTTGACGTCGTCGACGATGAGGTACAGCGACGGCTCCGGCCGGTGCGAATACAAGAGGCCTGCGCAGGACAGGGTGGCTGCGCAGACGACCGCGTTGAGGATTGCCGAGACCCTGTAGCCCGGAATGGCCGCGAGCGTCAGCGCGCCGACGGCCGGAACCACCAGAAGCGCGGTCAACGCTGCGCTGCCGATCGTCGCGCTCATGGGGACTCGCCGCGTGACATATCGAGGGCCCGCACGTCGACGGAGTCGAATCTTTCGCGAATGCGGAACAGGAAAATGCCGATGATTATGAACGCGATCAGCACGGAGAATGCGACGCTGATTTCTACGACGAGCGGCATCCCCCGGGCGCCGGTCGCGGCGAGTACCAGCCCGTTCTCCAGCGACATGAATCCGATGACCTGGCCGACGGCATTGCGGCGCGTGACCATCATCAGCAGTCCCAGCAGCACGATCGACAGTGCGAATGCCAGGTCCTCGCGAACGAATGCGCCAGCGGCTTCGGTGACGGGCAGCATGACCACGATCGAGAGCGCCACCAGGGCCATTCCGAACAGCATCGTGGGCCCGACACTGACGACGCTTTCTATCGAGCGGTGAATTCCGAGGCGCACGACGATCCGGTGCAGCGCGACCGGTATGAACACCCCCTTGAACACGAGCGCAATCAGCGCGGTGATGAACAGGTGCGGCGCCTGCTGCAGGTGCGCCTGCCAGGCGACCGAAAAGGCCAGCACCCATGCATGCACCGCGAAGATATTGAGCAGGGCGAACATGCGGTCCTGATAGAGCAGCAGGAAACTCACGAGAACCATGGAGCCTGCGAGAAGGTGGGCAATGTCCGTATCGAGCGGCGTCATTGCGGGACTCTCGAAATGAACAGCAGGATCACGCCCAGCAGGCCGAGCATCAGCGCCACGCTCAGGAACTCTGGTACGCGAAATACCCGCATCTTGGCGATCGCGGTCTCGAACACGACCAGCATGAACCCGAACGCTGCCAGCTTGAGCAGGTACGACCCGAGACCAATCGCATAAGCGACCGCGCCACTGCCGGCAACGGTGGTGCCCCAGGGCGTGAAGATGCAGGCGATCAGGGACACGTACAGCAACAGCTTCATCGAGGCGGCGGCCTCGATCACTGCGAGGTGCCGGCCCGAATACTCGAGGATCATCGCCTCGTGCACCATGGTGAGCTCCAGGTGCGTGGCGGGGTTGTCGACCGGTACGCGCGCATTCTCGGCAATCGATACGATGATCAGCGCGATCAGTGCGAGAGCCAATGAGATGTTCAGGCCGACGCCAGGTCCCGTCATGTGCGCCGAGATCGAGGAGAGCTGGGTCGAACCTGCGAACAAGGCTACGGTGAATACCACCAGCAGCATCGCCGGCTCGGCCAGCGATGCGAACATCATCTCGCGGCTGGAGCCGATCCCGCCGAAGCTGGTACCAACGTCCAGACCCGCGAGCGCAAGGAAGAATCGTGCCGTACCGAGCAGCGCAACGATGACGATGACGTCTGCGGCCGCGCTGAAGGTGAGGCCAGTCGCAAATGTGGGCACCAGCGCCGCGGCAAGCCAGGTCGTCGCAAAAACGATGTAAGGCGCGGTCCGGAACAGCCACGATGAATTTTCGGCAACGACGGCCTCCTTGCGGATCAGCTTCAGCAGGTCGCGATAGGGCTGGAACACGGACGTACCGCGCCGGCGCAGCAGTCGCGACTTGATCTTGCGCGTCACCCCCGACAACAACGGTGCCAGCAGCAGCACCAGGACTATTTGCGCAAGCTGCGTGTGCCAACCGCGGATCATCGCCAGGCCCCGATGATGACGAGCAGCAGGACCAGGGCCGCGAAGACCAGCATCAGGTACTTGCGGATGGTCAGGAACTGGAATGCATTGAGCCGATCAGCAGCGACATTCACGAAACGAATGACAGGATCGTAAAGCGCGTCCCAGGCGATGTCGTGCAGTTCGAGCTGCAGCCTGGCCAGGCCGGTGTCACCGGGTTTCGGCATCGTGACGTGTTCGCGCGCGCGGAATACCACGCTTCCGAACACGCGGCGAATCGGTTGTGCAAAGCTGCTGGAGCTGTATTGGGCCACCGGACTGGCCTCCGGAAAGCCGCAGTCCCACGCTGGCGACCGCCGCAGGCCGTGCGATGCGAAACGCCGCACGACAATCGCGGTCAGCACGGCTGCGGCGACGATCATCGCGAACACCAGCATTCCGTTGTATGCGCTGCGGACCGGATCGATCGGCGCGATGCGCAGCCACGGCTGGCTGCTCTGTGCCGCAAGCTGGGCGCCCACCAGCGACTCGCTGACCCCGGCGAGACTGTCGATTGCGAAGCCCGGAAGGATGCCCGCCCCGAGGCACAGGGCCGCGAGCAACAGCATTGCGCCCAGTGACCAGCGGTCGGTCTCGACCGCCGTGTTCGCCGCTGCTGCACGCGCGCGACCGAGAAACGTCGAGCCGAAGGCCTTGACGAAACATGCCGCCGCGAGCGCCGCCGAGCACGCCAGCGTCGCGCCAATGGCTGGAACGAGCAGCCTCGGGATCCACTGGGGCAGTTGCGGGCTCAACAGGATCGCCTGGAACGTCAGCCACTCGGAAACGAAACCGTTGAACGGCGGCAGCGCGGAAATGGCGATGCAACCCACGAGAAAGGCGAATGCGGTGACCGGCATCCGATGGATCAAGCCGCCGAGCCGTTCCATGTCCCGTTCACCGGTTGCATTCAGGACGGCGCCGGCACCGAGGAACAACAGGCTCTTGAACAGCGAGTGGTTGAACACGTGAAATATCGCGGCAATGAGCGCCAGCGCCGCTGCGACGGGGAGGCCGCCAGCTTCGAACGCCAGGGCCAGGCCGAGGCCGATGAAAATGATGCCGATGTTTTCCACCGTGTGGTACGCCAGCAGTCGCTTCAGGTCGTGCTCCATCAATGCATGCAGGACGCCGAGCAGGGCAGTGATCCCGGCGACGATCAGGACCGGAATGCTCCACCACCATGACGGCGGGCCGGCGAGATCGAAGACGATCCGGATGAATCCATACACCGCCACCTTGGTCATGACGCCGCTCATCAATGCGGAAGCGTGGCTGGGCGCCGCGGGATGCGCGAGTGGCAGCCATGCGTGCAGCGGGACCAGGCCGGCCTTGGATCCGGCGCCGATGAGCGCCAGCGCGAGCACTATGGCGGCGGGTCCGGCGGCGGCAGTCTGCCGCATGGTGTCGAAAGAGTAGGCGCCTTCAGGACCGGCGAGGATGCCGAATGCCAGCAGCAGCGTCATTGCTCCACCGGTCGCCATGATCAGGTAGACGAGTCCCGCCTTGAGATTGCCCGCGCTGCGATCCTCGCTGACCACCAGCGCCCACGAGGCAAGTGACATGAATTCCCATCCGGCGAGAAACGAGAAGGCGTCCTGCGCCAGCAGGACGATATTCATCGCGCCGACGAATGCAGGATAGAAGGGCACGACGCGCTGCGGTTCGGCGGCATGCCTGCCGTACCCAATCGCGAAAATACTTACGATTGCCGTCGCCAGGTTGACGATGATGGCGAAAGCCGCGCTCAGCGGGTCCAATGCGAGCAGCGTGCGGCCCAGCGGCAAGCCGATCGGAAGCTCCACCGCGGCGGTTCCCGAGCCCGGCACAAGCAATGCATACAGCGCGACCGCGGCGAGACCCGAACAGACCAGTGCGCATGACCCATAGATCAGTCGACTGCCAGAGGAAAGCCGTGAAACCGGCACTCCCAGTGCCGCGAGCAGCAACAGCAGACCGATACCACACGCTGCGAGCTGATTCAGGAGGAACGGAGTCACGCTGATTTGACGAAAGTCTCGTTGTGATTGGCGGTGGACTGCCGGTGGTCCCTGCAAGACGCGGCGCTTTTCCGGCGGCGCCAATTATGCACTGAACGCCGGATTTCCGTGTTCCTGCCGCGCATCAGACCCGATCAGTCGGGAGGCCGTCGCGCAGCGCCCGGATCAGGCGCGGCAGATCCGCCAGCGGTTCGGAGCACTGCGGTCCGCGGCAGATGTAGGCGACGGTTCCTTCGCGCGCGCGTTTGGCAGCGAGGGCCTCCGGCAGGC
>JAHFSF010000103.1 GCA_023265875.1 Gammaproteobacteria bacterium
TTGGTGGCGTTTACGAACTGATCGAAATAAGCGGCGGACTCATGAGGCCGGGATCCCTCGACCCGGTCTGCCCGACCTGTGCACTGGGCTGAAAGCGCCATTCAGCCCCGGTAAACACGCGAATTCTGCTAGGATTTCGTAATGATGAACCCGGATACCTTCAGATGGAAAGGGCGTTGTGGCCCGTTTGACCTGAAGGTAGGTTGGGCCACCTTCCGTCCCTCGACGATTTCATCCATGCTCGCTGACTCCCTAGAGATCAAAGAGAACGGGGTCGTGATCGATGCGGGGTGCGGATCGGGCATCTTGTCCATCATTGCCGCCAAGCTCGGGGCGGGGATGGTTTACGGAACCGATGCGGCAGAGGACACGGTCGAGTTGGCTACCGCAAATGCCGAGGCGCAGGGTGTGAGTGAGCGCACTCAATTCTTCCAAGGGGACATGTTCGGGCCGTTGCCCACCGATCTCGAGGCCGATGTGGTGATCGGTGACGTGTCGGGCATTCCCGACGAGCTGGCCAGTGTCTCCGGCTGGTTCCCTTCGGGTCTGTCCGGCGGACCCAGCGGGGCCGAACTCCCGATAAGGATGATCGAAGAGGCCAAGCGATTCCTGCATCGGGGCGGAAAGTTGTTTCTTCCCACGGGCAGCCTTCAGGACGAAGGATCCATCCTGGACAAAGCCCGGTCGGTCTTCAGCTCGATACGTCAGCTGTCGGAGCGCAACATTCCGTTGCCCTCGGCGCTGGCCGAGCATCCGAAAATCCTTCGCCTCCTCCGGGACCGGGTGATTGAACTCACTCAACGCGGGAGTCGGTTCGTGTGGACGGCAAGAGTCTGGGAAATAACGGTCTGAACCTGGTGCCGACGCGAAATCTCGGCTCCCACGTCCGTTTCCTGCCCGCCGGCTCTCCAAGTCTGGCCAACCGCGGTGCCGCTTGATTCAAGTCAGGGCACCGACGACGTCTGGTTGACAATATGCCGCCGATCAAGGGCGGCAGACCGGGCCATGGCTTTCCACGACCTGCGGGGATTCCTCGATCGACTCGGCGCGACCGGCCGGCTGCGGCGGGTCCCGGATCCCGTCGATCCGGAGCTCGAGAGCACGGCTTTCTGCCTGCGCACGCAGCGCGCCCGCGGTCCCGCATTGCTGTTCGAGCATCCACGGGGATCGGCACACGCGCTGCTCGGCAACCTCTTCGGGGATCGCGGACGCATTGAGGCGGCGCTGGCCGACCGACCGCTTTCGTCGCTGCGCGAACTCGGCGAACTGCTGGCATCCCTCAAGGAGCCACGCTGGCCGGGCAGCCTGCGTGAGGCCCTCGATGCATGGCCGGAGTTCGCGCAACTGGCGCATGTTGCGCCGCGCGATGTCGCCGAGGCGGCCTTCTGCGAGGAGGTGCTGTCCGGCGGAGACGTCGATCTCGGCCGCCTCCCCATCCAGCGTTGTTGGCCGGAGGATGCCGCGAGGCTCATCGCCTTCGGCCTGGTGGTCACGCGCGGTGTGCGCCACAGGCGCCAGAATGTGGCCGTCTACCGGCAGCAACTCATCGGTCCGAACCGCGTGATCATTCGCTGGCTGCCGCATCGTGGCGGCGCGCTGGATTATGCCGGCTGGTGCGCGGCGCATCCCGACGCGCCTTTTCCGGTGCTGGTCGCGATCGGAGCGGATCCGGCGACGATGCTGGCGGCCGTCGCGCCCGTGCCGGACTCGATTTCAGAGTACGAATTCGCCGGCCTGCTGCGCGGCGAGCGCACCCGCATCTGGCACAGCGCACACACGGGGCTCGATGCGCCGGCCGGTGCGGAAATCCTGCTCGAAGGCTTCATTTATCCCGACGATTCGGCGCTCGAAGGGCCATTCGGGGATCACACCGGCTACTACAACGCGCAGGCGAAGTTTCCCGTGTTCACGATCGAGCGCATGTCATTGCGCCGCGCAGCGATCTACCATGGCAGCTACATGGGGCGCGCACCCTACGATGAGCCGTCGGAACTCGCGATGGCGTTGAACGACCTCTTCGTGCCTATCCTGCGCAAGACGTTCCCGGAAATCGTGGAGTTCTACCTTCCCCCGGAAGCGTGTTCCTATCGCATTGCCGTAGTCAGCATCCGCAAGCAGTACCCTGGTCACGCACGCCGCATCATGATGGGCATCTGGTCCTTCCTGCGCCAGTTCACCTACACCAAGTTCGTGATTGTCACCGACGATGACATCGACGTGCGTGACTGGTCGCAGGTGATCTGGGCCGTATCGACGCGGGTCGACCCGGCGCGCGACAGCATGCTGATTGAGAACACGCCGATCGATTACCTCGATTTCTCAAGCCCGGCGCCGAACCTGGGATCCAAGCTCGGGCTCGACGCGACCAACAAGTGGCCGGGCGAAACCACACGCACGTGGGGCCGCCCGATCGCACTTGACCCGGCAGTCGAGAAGCGCGTCGATGTCCTGTGGTCGAAAATATTTGGTCCGGCGCCGTCCTGACTCACCCTGAATCCATGCAACTCGTCTGTCCTGCCGGCAACCCACCGGCCCTGAAAGCCGCCATCGACCTTGGCGCCGATGCGGTCTATGTCGGCTTCCGCGACCAGACCAATGCACGCGCCTTTCCCGGCCTCAATTTCACCGAAGCCGACCTCCTGAGCGGCATCGCATACGCCCATGCGCGCAGCCGCAAGATCTATGTGGCGCTGAACACATATCCCGGCGCGGCTGACCTCGGCGCCTGGCAAGCCGCGGTGGATCGGGCGGCGGCACTCGGCGCCGATGCCGTGATCTGCGCTGACATGGGTGTGCTCGACTACGCGGCACGCCGGCACCCGGCGCTGCCGCGCCACCTCTCCGTGCAGGCCTCTGCCACCACCCACGCCGCGCTGCGCTATTACCGCGAGCGATTCGGCATCGCGCGTGCCGTATTGCCGCGGGTGCTGTCGATCCAGCAGGTCGAGCGCCTGTGCGTGCAGGGCATCGTTCCCATCGAGGTGTTCGCGTTTGGCAGCCTGTGCATCATGGTCGAGGGTCGCTGCCAGCTCTCAAGTTACGTGACCGGCGCCTCGCCGAACCGGCACGGCGTCTGCTCGCCGGCGAAGTTCGTGCGCTGGGAGGAGGAACCGGGCGGCGTGCGCCGCGTGAGCCTGAATGGACGGCTGATCGACCGATTCGCGCCGGACGAGCCGGCGGGCTACCCGACCGTGTGCAAGGGCCGGTATGCCGTGGGTGGCGAGACGTTCCACGCGCTCGAAGAACCGACCAGCCTGAATACCCTGGCACTGCTGCCACGCCTGCAGGCCGCCGGCGTCGTGGCACTCAAGATCGAAGGCCGGCAGCGCGGCCAGGCCTACGTCGCTTCCGTGACGAAGGTCTGGCGCCAGGCCATCGACCGCCTCAGGACGGGCTCGCAGGACAAGTCGCAGGACGCGGCCTGGCAACGTGAATTGCAGCGGCATGCCGAGGGTCACCAGACTACGCTCGGGCCGTATCACCGCTCCTGGCATTGAGGGCACGACATGCGCCTAACCCTCGGGCCCCTGCAGTACTTCTGGCCACGCGAGCAGGTTCTCGCGTTCTACCGGGCTGCCGCTGGATGGCCGCTCGATGTGTTCTATGTCGGCGAAACCGTGTGCAGCAAGCGGCGCGAACTTCGGACCCGCGACTGGATCGCGCTCGCCGGGGAACTGGCCGGCAGCGGCCGCGAGATCGTGCTGTCGACACTCGCGCTGTTCGAAGCGGAGTCGGAACTCACGTCGCTCACGCGGCTCGTGGAAAATGGCCGGTTCCGCATCGAAGCCAACGACATGTCGGCCGTGCAACTGCTGCGCGAACGCGGCCTGCCATTCATCGGCGGACCGACGCTCAACGTCTACAACCACGCCACGCTGCGCCTGCTGCGCGAGGATGGCCTGCAGCGTCTCGTGCTCGGCGTCGAGCAGGGCCGGGCATTGCTCGGGGAATTCCGCGCCAGCGGCGAACGGCTGCCGGAACTCGAGATCGCGGCCTGGGGCCGGTTGCCGCTTGCCTATTCCGCGCGCTGCTTCACCGCGCGTGCGCTCGATCTCGCCAAGGACGACTGCGGATTCCGGTGCCGCGAATACCCGGACGGCCTGGCGCTTGCCTCGCGCGACGGCCTGCCGTTTCTGACGGTCAACGGGATCCAGGTGCAAACCTCCGGCCGCTGCGACCTGGGCCCGGAACTCGACGAACTGCGCAAGGCCGGCATCGACCTGTTGCGCCTTTATCCGCAGGCCGAGGGCATGATGGACGTGGTTGCACGCTTCCG
The DNA here is from genome assembly GCA_023265875.1 of Gammaproteobacteria bacterium. GTDB lineage: Bacteria > Pseudomonadota > Gammaproteobacteria > Steroidobacterales > Steroidobacteraceae > SCUD01. The sequence continues at coordinate 4,277 of JAHFSF010000103.1, forward strand.
TGACGCGATCGACAGTGGCATTCCCCCGGCCCGCGCCGGAGGAGAGAACGGCTACTGGTACGGTGCGGCCGGCATGCGATGCGTCACTCAGCCGTAGTTTCGCCGGCCTCACGCCGGTAAGCTGCGCGCGCGGCGCGCGCGAGTCGCGCGCCGCGGTTGAGTGCGACGCGCAGCCCGAGTGGTATCTTTTCCCAAGGCAATTGGTCGAGCAAGTTGCGCACAGCGAGGCCGAGCTCGGTATCGCCCGTGAGTTGCAGCCGGCGCTGGAAAAACAGGGTGTCGGCATCTTCCAGCCGGCTGGCAAGCAACAGCAGGTCGGTGGCGCTGCCGCGCACGCTGGATTCGGATTCAGCACCCGGCGCCAGCACTTCGATGCGGCGCGTGCCGATCGCCACCACCCAGCGCAACCCGAGATCGGTCACCTCGACGCCCAGCCGGCGGCCGGCCAGATCGTCGAACGCGCCAGCGGCCAGCGGGCCGGCCAGCACGAGGTCGATCAGTCGCCCGGCGCCTCGCTGCAGCAATGGCAGGGCCTGCAATGGCCGCGCGAAACGAGCAGGCGGCGGGATCAGTCGCAAAAGCCTCCGGGAAACGGTGGCAGTGAATCCCGGCGTGAGACCCACGCGGCTGTAATCGACGGTACAGCGCATCCTGGCATTCAATCGAGCCGCTTGCGAGCCCGCTCTGATCTGGATCAACGAATCCCGCGGCCACGCGGCCCATGACGCGCAACCGGCAACCGCCGGTGTCGCAGACGGGGACCGCGCGCCGCTATAATCGCCGCCTGCAAGTCAGGGGCTGAGTTCCGTGCAATGCACCGATACCTGGCGCGCTGACGCCTGATGTTCCAGCGGTTCGAAGTTGACCGCGGAGCGATCCTGTTTGATCCCGAGCGAGTTGCCGATCCCGGCTGGCAGCTGTTCGATCGCGACCGCTGGCGCGCCCGCGGCGCCCTGATTTCGCATTCGGGCGGGCGCGGCTCGATCCATTTCGTCGAAGACGGCGGTCGGCATTGGGCGCTCCGGCGCTACCTGCGCGGCGGCATGGCAGCGAGAGTCGCGCACGAACGGTTCCTGTACTTCGGGGAGGACCGGACCCGTTCATTCCTGGAGCTGCGGCTGCTCGGGCGACTGCTGGAACTCGGCCTGCCGGTGCCGGCGCCAGTCGCTGCGGGATACCAGCGCGGGCTTTGCACCTATGTTGCAGAACTGATCACCGAGCGCCTGGTCGGGGCGGTGTCCTTGACCGAATTGCTGCGCGCGGGGCGCATGGACGAGGCGCGATGGTCGGCAATCGGCCGATGCCTGCGGCGTTTTCACGACGCCGGTGTGCAGCATGCAGACCTCACGGCCAACAACATCATGCTGGGAACGGCGTCGGAGGTCTGGATACTCGATTTCGACCGCGGCCGGCTGCGCCAGGCCGGGGCCTGGCATGCGCGAGTGCTCGACCGCCTCGCGCGCAGCCTTGCCAAGGTCACGGCCGGCCGCATCGAGTGGCGAACCGGCTTCGCGGCGCTTTGCGCCGCACACGACGCCCGCGCTCCCTGATGCGCCTCGTCTACAACATGCTCCTGTATATCGTGGCACCGTTCGCGCTGCTGATGCACCTGTGGCGCGGCCTGCGCGATCCGAGTTACCGCGAACGCCTTGGCGAGCGTTTTGGCCTCGGTGCCGGGCTGCCCGGCGAAACGATCTGGATTCACGCCGTGTCGGTTGGCGAAGTGCAGGCCGCGGAACCGCTGGTCCGGCAACTGCTGGAACGCCATCCACGCTACACAGTGCTGATCACGACCGTCACGCCGACCGGCGCGGCGCGAGTGCGGCAGTTGTTCGGGACCACGATACAGCTGCGCTATGTGCCATTCGACCTGCCCGGCTCCGTGCGCCGGTTTTTCGACCGGGTGCGGCCGCGGCTGGCGATGATCCTGGAGACCGAGCTGTGGCCCAATCTCTATGCGGAATGCGGCAGGCGCGACGTGCCCTTGGTGCTGGCGAGCGCCCGCATATCGCCGCGCTCGGTCGGGCGTTACCGGCGCATGGTCCCGTTGTTCAGGCAGACACTGGCGCACGGCATCGTCATCGCGGCGCAAAGTGACGTCGACGCGGAACGCTTTCGCTCAATCGGCGCGGCGCCCGAGCGAACGCACGTGACCGGCAACATCAAGTTCGATTTCCAGACACCGGCGGGAGTCGGGGAACGGGGCGCCCGCTGGCGCGCGGAGAATGCGCCGGGGCGGCCGGTCTGGGTCGCGGGCAGCACGCACGAGGGCGAGGAGGACGTGATTCTTAACGCTCATCGCCGGGTTCGCGAGCGCATTCCGGCTGCGCTGCTGATCCTGGTCCCGCGTCATCCGCAGCGCTTTGACGTGGTTCGCGAGCAGCTGGCCAGGCGCGGCGAGGCCTTCGCGATCCGTTCGGCTGGCACTACGGTACCGGAAACCACGACCGTGGTGCTGGGCGACACGATGGGCGAACTGATGATGTTCTACGCCGCTGGTGATGTCGCCTTCGTTGCCGGAAGCCTGGTACCGGTCGGCGGCCACAACCTGCTGGAGCCCGCGTCTCTCGGTCTTCCGGTCCTGACCGGCCCGCACAATTTCAACAGCGAGGCGGTCGCGCAGCTTCTGCTCGAAGCCGGAGCGGCGCGCGTCGTCAAGGATGCGGAAAAGCTGGCAGATGGCGTCGTCAGCCTGTTGGGTGACACGGACCATCGGGTCCGGATGGGTGCCGCCGGCCGTGCCGTGCTGGACGCCAATCGGGGTGCCCTCGACCGGCTGTTGCGGCTGGTCGATCCGCTGTTGGACTGACGTCCGACCGTGACTATGCCTAGAATCCGTCTTCCAATGCCCCGGGGGTTGCGCCATTGAACAGGCCCGCCAGAATCGTCAGGAGTCGTGCCACCGATCCCGAGCTACGACTGGATGAGCCCTATTCCGCAGCAGCGCTGACGTCACTGGTAAGACGTTTCGGTTCGCCATTGCTGTTCGTGGATTGCAACGTCGTCCGGCGCCAATACCGGACGCTGGCCGCGGCGCTGCCGGGCGTCGACCTGCATTACGCACTGAAACCCCTCCCCGAGCCCACGGTCGTGAGAGTACTGGCGGGCGAGCGCGCCTGGTTCGATCTCGCGACCAATGGCGAGGTGGATCTGGTTCGCACCGCTGGCATCGCGGCCGATCGTTGCATCCACACTCACCCGATCAAGCGGGACGCCGATATCCGCAAGGCGCTCGATTACGGAGTCACGACATTTGTCGCCGATAACCCGGACGAAATCGCGAAATTCGTGCCTTATCGTGACCGGGCCCAACTGCTTCTGCGCCTGGCTTACCGCAGTCCCGATGCAATGGTGGATCTCTCGCGAAAATTCGGCTGCGATCCCGAGTCCGCGATCGATCTTGCCGAAGGTGCGGTGCGGGCGGGCGTCAGGGTCGTCGGGCTTTCGTTCCATGTGGGCTCGCAGGTTGGCAGCGCGGATGCGCACGTGCGCGCCATCGAAATCTGCGCGCGACTTGTTGAGGATGGAATAAATTGCGGCCTGCCGCCGTTGACCGTACTCGATATCGGCGGTGGGTTTCCGATCGACTACCTGCAGCCCGCGCCGCCTATCGGGGAGTTCTGCCGGCCAATTCGTGCGGCGCTCGCAAAGCTGCCGGCGGGGATTCGCGTCATTTCCGAGCCCGGGCGCTATATCTGTGGGCCGGCGGGCTTCTGCCTGAGTACCGTGATGGGCCGCGCACGGCGTGAAGGGCGCTGGTGGTACTACCTCGACGATGGCATGTACGGTTCCTTCAGCGGCCAGCTTTACGACCACTCGCGCTACCCGGTCGAGCCGGTTGCTCCACACAAGGGCCCGCGGCTGCCCTGCGTGCTGGCCGGGCCAACCTGCGACAGCATCGATGTCATCGCGGAAGACATCCTGATGCCGGAGCTGATCGCGGGTGACCTGTTGCTGGGCCGCCAGATGGGCGCCTACACCAGTGCGACGGCGACTGATTTCAATTTCTTCCCGCGTGCGCGCGTCCTG
>JAHFSF010000104.1 GCA_023265875.1 Gammaproteobacteria bacterium
AAACACGCGCCCGTAGCTCATCTGGATAGAGTACTTGGCTACGAACCAAGGGGTAGGGGGTTCGAATCCCTCCGGGCGCGCCAATTGAAACGAAAACGGGGGCTCGAAGCCCCCTTTTTCATTTCTCGGGAGCAATAGGCAGGCTCGGGAATCTACCTGGTCGCGCTAGAACGCCGGCTCATCCGGCTTCCTGGCGATCAATATTCCGGACGCCGACTTGCTGGAACCGCCGGGGCTGACCGGAACCGTTCTGGAAGGCATCAGCAATGTGGGCGTTGTCGTCGGAGGTACTGTTGACGACACCGGTGCAGGCCACGGCGTCATGGCGACACCTCGGTAAGAAATCTCGGAAAAACAACTGGGCGACACGTTCGATGGACGACGAAGAAACTCCGGCGTGCGGAATCCGTGCAGTCCAGCGGACATGCCGCTCAGTTTCGGGTAGAACGCCAGACCGTACTACCCTGGTTCCAGGATGCGCTGAGCACGTTCAGGATCAACCTGCCCGCCATGATGCACGTCAGTCCATTCGCGAAGTCAAACGAAGGCGCAACCTCAACGATGTCCATGCCGACGATCCTGTTGCTGCGCGCAACTTTCCTCAGCAGCGGCGCGAGCTGGCGGAAGTAGATGCCTCCGGGCGTCGGTGCCATGACCGCTGGCATTTCGGTCGGATCGAGGCCGTCGGCGTCGATGGTGAGGTAGACAGCGCAGCCTCTGGGAATTGTCGCGAGCACCGCATCCATGCCGTCCGCGTGAATCTGCTCTGCGCTGAACAGATGTGAGCCATAGGACCGGGCAGCTTCGATTTCCTGTCGGCGGGCGCTGCCGATCGCGCGCAACCCGATCTGCGTCATGCCCGACACCGCCTTGATCTTGCTGGCCCACTGCAGGGGGTTGCTATAACCGCGCCGCACACCGCCCACTTCCTCGCGCCAGTCCAGGTGCGCGTCGATATGCAGGATATGAACCGGTTCGCCGACCGCATCCAGCGCATCGACCACCGGGATCGTGACTCCATGATCGCCGCCGAGAACAACGATTTGCGCCCCCTGCCTCCAGAAATGACGCACGCGCGCGGTAATCGCAGCCGCGTAGTTCCCGTAATCCCCCTTGCCGGACCAGCCCACATTGCCGATGTCGATATGCCGCGGCGGCAGGCTGGACGCCAGATCCGAGCCCGTATCGAAATCCCAATGCGCGGGGTTGTAACAAAAGCTTTCCGATTTCGCGCGAATCGCGTCCGGCGCGCGCGACTGATCGTTTGGAAACGGATCGTGAGCGTAAGGCTCGCTGTGCTGGATCCCGAGCAGGGCGATGTCGGCGTTCCAGCCCACAGGGTCCGTGATCACCGGCCAGTCCAGGAACGGCCGGGCGGGAGCAGTGGTCGGCTGCAGGCTCGTCATCTCAGGTCTCCGGTACGGCTCGCATCGATGGTAAACCACAGCGCGGCCGCCGCGATGGAGGTCATGGCGCCGGTCGCGAAGACCACGGTCCAGCTATGGCCGGCCGACAACGCGGCGATGATCGGTGTGGCGACGACGCCGCCGAGATTGCCACCCGTGTTTAAAAGGCCGGTCGCGGCCATCGTGTCCGAAGGGGCAAGGCGCATCGTCGCGCCCCAGTAGGAACCCTCCGTCACCTCGACACAGGCGAAGCCGAGACAGAGCGCGGCAACCGCCCAGTAAGGATTTTCCGCTGACACCGTCAGGTAGAGGAACACGGCCGCGCAGGGCAGGGCCACGAGCGGCAGGATGCGCATGCCGACGCGATCCCCGAAGCGAATACGCAGCCTGTCGGAGATCCTGCCGCCGACGCCCGAGGCCGCGCCCGCGACGACGAAAGGCAGGCTGGCGAGCCAGCCGCTCTCGAGCACGCCGAGATGCCGCTCCTGCACCAGGTAGAGAAAGCTCCAGAACATGACCATATAGAAAACGTAATTCATGATCGTGTAGGAAGCCGTGAGCCGCAGGATCTGCGGGTCGGCGAGCACACGCCATACCCGCTTCGCAGTCAGCGGCGCGTTGCTGTCGTAAGCCGGATTGGCCCTGAGCTCGCCGAGCTCGACGGCGGAGACCGCCGGATGCTCTTCCGGAAAATCGCGTGCGAACCAGTACCAGAGTGCCACCAGCAACAAGGACGGCACGCTCGTGATGACGAGCGCTGCCTGCCAGCCGTAGGTCTGCATGAGCCAGGCGACGAGCGGCGACGCCGTCGCCGCGCCGAGCCAGAGGCCGGTGACGATCAGACCCTGCGCCGAGGCCCAGGCAGCGACCGGAAACCACTGCCGGATCGAGCCCGAGGCGATGGGGAAGAGTGCCGCCTGGGCCGCACCGAGCAGCGAACGGGCGAGCAGCAGCATCAAGAACATGACACCCGCCGCCGCAATCCACGGCGCCACGGTCGTCAGGACACTGGCGACGACCGTGACGAGGCCCATCGCCGCCAGCACCCGCCGCGCGCCCAGCCACTGCCCGACCAGCGCGCCCGGCACCTGAAACACCATGTAGGTGAACAGGAAGGCCGTGAAAAGCCAGCCCACCTCGACCTGCGTCAGGCCGAGTTCGGGCATCATCCGCTCGGCGGCGACACCGACACTCGAGCGCTGGACATAGCCGGTGAACGCGAATGCGAACAGCATCGCGAAGATGGGGGAGCGGATGCGGGACTTGGGCATTCGTTTCTGGCTGGCCTATCCCGCCGTATTCCCGCCATCGATCGGGATCGCCGTGCCGTTGATCTGCGCGGCTTGGTCGGACGCCAGGAATGCCACCAGCGCGGCGACTTCCGCGGTAGTAGTCACGCGGCCGGTTCGGCTGGACGTGTTTGCTTCACGCAGCGCAGTTTGCCGGTCGAGTCCGTGAGCCGCGCCGGAGCGGTAGAGCATCGGCGTTTCGACGTCACCCGGGCACACGGCGTTTATACGCACGCCGTCCGGGGCATGATCCAGCGCCATCGCCTTGCCCATCAGGACCAGGCCACCCTTGCTCGCGCAATAGGCGACGGCATTGCGGCCGCCGACCAGGCCCCAGTCTGACGCGATGTTGATGATGACGCCCTTGTGGAGCCGAAGCAGCGGCATGGCCGCACGGCTGAGCAAGAACGGGGTCGTCAGGTTGATGGCCAGTGTCTGGTGCCAGATCGAGTCGGTCGTTTCTTCCGCATTCGCCGCATGGTAGATGCCGGCATTGTTCACGAGCAGATCGAGACGCCCGAATGCCTTCACACAGTCGGCGATCAGACCGTCGCAGGCCTCCGATGATGTCAGGTCGCCGATCCAGATGCGTACCGATGGCGATTCGGAAGCGAGATCCGCGGTGCGGCCGGCATCTCTGCCAGCCGCCATGACTGAATAGCCGCCACTTGCAAGACGGAGAGCAATGGCCTTGCCGATTCCAGAACTGGCTCCTGTGACCAACGCCGCTTTGTTGCTCATGTGCTGCGCTCATGCGTGACGGACGAACTAGAGTCAGAGCATACTTCGAGACGTGGCACTTTGCGGAGTCGTAACGATGCCGAGCCTGACACGCCGTTCCTTTGTCATCGGCGGCGCGGCCGCCGCGCTGGCCTCGAGCGCAAGAGTCCTCGCGGCCGGCCCGTCAGCACAGGCCTTGACCTCGCTGACCGAGCGCGCCGAGCCGATCACCGCGCGAGAGCACGCTGCGCGGGTCGCTAGGCTGCAATCCCTGATGCAGCAACGAAAGGTTGCTGCACTTCTGGTCGAGTCAGGATCTTCGCTCGAATATTTCACCGGCATCCGCTGGCGGCGGTCCGAGCGCACGACGGCGGCGCTGATACGGGCCGAGGGTGGAGCCGTTGTCGTCACTCCTTTTTTCGAAGAGCCTTCCGTCCGCGAAACGCTGAAGATATCCGCCGACGTTCGGACCTGGAACGAGGATGAGAGTCCGTTCGATCTGATCGCCAATGCCCTGCGCGACCGCCCTGCGGCGCCAGGCCCGCTCGCCGTCGAAGGCACCACGCGCTACTTCATCATCGATCGAGTAACCAGGGCCTGGGGCGCAGGCCCAGTCGTTTCAGGAGAGGATCTTGTCAACGCCTGCCGCATGGTCAAGTCACCGGCAGAACTGGCATTGATGCAAGCCGCCAACGACGTCACGATCGGGGCATTGAAACACGTGCACGCAAAAATCGAGACGGGCCAGAGCGGTTTGGACATCATGAAAATGATGGTTGCGGCGACCGAGTCGCTGGGCGGTGAGCATCTCTTTTCGCTGGTGCTGCTAAACGAAGCGAGCGCCTATCCGCATGGCACGGAGCGACCACAGACGGTACGACAGACATCGGTTGTGCTGATTGACACCGGCTGTTCCGTGCACGGCTACCAGTCCGACATCTCCAGAACCTGGGTCTTCGGCGAACCGAGTTCCCGCCAGCGCGAGGTGTGGGACACGGTGAAGCGCGGCCAGGAGATTGCCCTCGAAACGGCGAAAATCGGCGTCCCCGTCGGCGCAGTCGACAAGGCCGTGCGCGCATTCTATGAGGGCAGGGGATGGAGCAAAAACTACGGCTTGCCGGGGACTTCGCACCGGACCGGACACGGGATCGGAATGGACGGGCATGAGGCACCTTATCTCATGCGCGCCGATACGACGCCGCTCGAAGCCGGCATGTGTTTCTCCGACGAGCCCGGAATCTACATCCCGGGAGAGTTCGGCATCCGGATGGAGGATTGCTGGTATATGACCGGGGCGGGCCCGAAGCTGTTCACGCCGTTGGCCAAGTCGATCGAAGAGCCGATCTGATGAGGCTCCAGGCAGTTTCCTGCAGGGATTCCGGGTTATCGTATCTAACCTGAAGCTTTGTCTGCCGAGGCGATCAAAGGACTCGAATATGGCTCGCTCCCTGAATTCGGACCAGATCCTGGTCACTGGCGGCGCCGGCTTTCTGGGCTCGCATCTTTGCGACCGCCTGATGGGGCTCGGGTTCGACGTCATCTGCCTCGACAATTTCTTCACGGGCAACCGGCGAAACGTCGCCCACCTGATCGACGACAAGAGATTTGAACTGATCCGCCACGACGTCACCGTCCCGGTCTATCTGGAAGTTGGCGAGATCTACAATCTTGCCTGCGCCGCCTCGCCGGTCCATTACCAGTTCGATCCCGTGCAGACGACCAAATCCAGCGTTCACGGGGCGATCAACATGCTTGGTCTTGCCAAGCGGACCCAGGCCAAGATATTGCAGGCTTCCACCAGCGAGGTCTACGGCGACCCCGAGGTGAAGCCCCAGCACGAGGGCTACTGGGGGCGCGTCAATCCGATCGGGCCCCGCGCCTGCTACGACGAGGGCAAGCGCTGTGCAGAGACCCTGTTCTTTGACTATTACCGCCAGTACCAACTACGCATCAAAGTCGCGCGCATCTTCAATACTTACGGTCCGCGCATGCATCCGGACGATGGGCGGGTCGTTTCCAACTTCATCCGGCAAGCGCTGCGCAACGAGCCCATCACCATCTACGGAGACGGCAGCCAGACACGATCTTTCTGCTACGTGAGCGACCTGATAGATGGCCTCGTGGCTCTGATGTCGAGCCCCGATCAGTTCACCGGGCCCGTCAACCTTGGCAATCCCGGCGAATTCTCGATCCGGGAGCTTGCCGACAAGATAATCGAGCTGACGGGTTCTCGCTCACCGATAAAGCAACTCGCGCTGCCGGCAGATGACCCGACGCAACGCCAGCCGGACATCTCCATGGCGAAATCAGGGCTCGGCTGGGAGCCAAAGGTTTCACTTGACGAGGGCCTGCGGCTGACAATCGACTATTTCGAGAATCTCATGAGCCATCAGACCGGCACCTACAAGCTGTGAGAATTCTCGTCACGGGCGCGGCGGGCTACGTCGGAAGTCATGCCTGCAAGGCTTTGGCGCAGGCCGGCTTCGAGCCGATCGGGCTCGACAACATGGAGCGATCCGGCGTCGAAAGCTTGCCCTGGGGCCCCATCGAGGTCGCCGATATTTGCGATCGTCCCGCGCTGGACCGGGTGCTGAGCAAGTATCGGCCCGGGGCTGCAATGCATTTCGCCGCGTATGCGTATGTCGGCGAGTCGGTCACGGCCCCGGATATGTACTACCGGAACATCGTCGGTGGAAGCATTACGCTCCTTTCGGCACTCAAGGATGCTGGAATCGACAAGTTCATCTTTTCGAGCACGTGTGCCGTCTACGGGACGCCCATCGCCTGTCCCGTGGTCGAGGGCCATCCGCTGGCTCCCATCAATCCCTATGGGGCCGGCAAGCAGATGGTCGAACGGATCCTGGTGGATTCCGAGGCCGCTTTCGGAATCCGGCATGTCGCTCTGCGGTACTTCAATGCCGCTGGCGCAGACCCTGGCGGGGAAATTGGCGAATGCCACGACCCCGAGACTCACGCGATTCCGCTCGCAATCCAGACCGCCCTCGGCAAGCACCCGGTATTCGACGTTTTCGGCACCGACTATCCGACACCCGACGGCACGGCCGTTCGAGATTACGTCCACGTCTCGGACCTGGCCAGTGCTCACGTCCGCTCGCTGCAGTATCTGATCGAAGGGCGCGCCAGCGTTGCTTTGAATCTGGGTATGGGCCGCGGCCATTCCGTACTGGAGGTCGTCAAGGCTGTTGAGGCCACGACCAAACACAAGGTGAAGCTGCGCAAGGCGCCGCGCCGCCCAGGCGATGCTCCGATCCTGGTCGCGGACCCGGGCCTCGCCGCTACCGTCCTGGGTTGGCGACCCACGATCGCCGGTATCACCGAGATCGTGCAGACAGCCGTGAACTGGGAGCTCAGGAAACGGGAAATTCCCGTCCCTCGTGCACACAGACCACGACTATGACGGCCGCGCGAGGTTCTTCGCCATCTCCTTGATCTGGCGCGGCCAGCTCAAGAGTCTGTCGGCCCACGGATGTCGACCCAGAAGTTGTGCACGGCGGAGGGCCCGTCGGATCCTGAGGTCCCGATTTCCGTGGTCGCGAAGATAATGATCCAGCCAGTCCAGGTAGAAATTGCGTACATGCAGTTCCTGGCCTGAGGTCCCGACCCGGTGACAACACGAGCCCTCATGCAGGCGATACAGCGTCCAGGTTCCTGCGGACGCGAACACCGGGGTCGATAGATAGATCTTTGCGAGAAAAGCCTGATCCTCGTACATCTGATAGATGCCGGTGAACGCCTCCTCGAATCCGCGTACCGACAGCAGGACTTCCTTGCGCAACAGGAGATCGGAGGGGCAGGGGGCGGCTGCGCGTCCAAGCGGGTGGCAGCTGCGCAGTAACGTCGGCGGCTCGTGAATCGTCTCGGCCTCGATGCCAAGCCGGGGGGTATAGTCGCGACGCATGCCTGCCGCGGATTTGTCCCAGCTCCGCCAGTACCGTGCTGCACCGAAAACCATCCCTGCGCGTGGGTGGCCATTCAGTATTTCGACTTGTTGCGCGAGCTTCTGCGGCAGCCAGACATCGTCGGCATCGAGAATGGCGACGAAGCGTCCTCGTGCCCGGCTCAACGCCAGATTTCGGGATGCGCACACGCCCCGATTACGGTGACCCTCATGCGTGAGGTAGTGGACCCGTTCCGGGTTTTCGGCCGCATATCGTTGCGCAACCGAACTGCTGCGGTCCGACGATCCATCATCCACCAGGATCAATTCCCAGTCGCCGAGCGTCTGGTCGAATACGCTTGCGATGGTCTCCTCGATGAATCGCTCGGCATCGAGAAAGCCGACTAGAATCGAAACCAGGGGACTGCCTGTCACGATCGGACCGCCAGCGCGCTGAATTGACTCGGCAGGCGCTTTCTCGATGCTTCTGCCAACGCGGCCTTGCCGAGCGCGATCCGCCCATCAGCCGGTATCCGGCAGAGTCTCCACGCCAACGACAGCGGCCTCAATTCGCGCAGCATACTCATCAGGTCCTTGAGCATGACGCGTCTTCTGGACAATCCATGCTGCTTCCGGTCCTTCAGCAGCAGATAGCTGAATCCGATAAGGCTTCGCATCAGAGAAACGGGGTTCGATGCCTGCAGTAGCCCATGTAGCTCGAATGACAGACGGGATGCGGGAGCAAGCTGCAATCCCAGGTGATGTCTCATCAGCGGCCAGGCAAGTCGCTCCGCAATGGCGTCCGCAATCGCCTTTGGCTTCAGCGATGTGGTGTTGGCCGGAATCGCGATCGAACCGACAACTTTGCCGCGCTCGGTCACGACCAGAACGAATTGCCGCGTACCGGGGAGCGGATGGAGCTCGTCAAGTGGTCTTGTTACCTCCAGCCGCATGCCATCGCTTGCGCCGATGGAAAGCCGGCTTTCG
>JAHFSF010000213.1:0-386 GCA_023265875.1 Gammaproteobacteria bacterium
GCCGCGCGGGCACGCAGGCTCGAGGGCAAGCGGCGGCGCAAGGACGCCAAGCGCCTGCGCGCGAGGCCGTCGCTCGAGTGACCGCCGGACAGCCGAAGGAGACGAGGGGCGTTTCTCGTCCACGCCCCTTTCGCTGTTCTTATGCCCGTGGACCGCGCCAGTATCAGAAGTCCTGCGTGAACTTGATACCGATGGTGCGAGGCCGGGGGCGTTGGCCGTAGGGCTGAGCACCGCAGGTTCCCGGGGCGCACTCGGAGAGCTTGTAGAGCGGGGCGTCCTCATCCGTGACATTGGTGATGAACAGTTCCACGGAGTAGGACTCCTTGTGAATCCCTGTGCTGAGATCGATAGTCGTATTCGATGGGACATCGCCGCCGCTTTGTGTA
>JAHFSF010000213.1:396-2672 GCA_023265875.1 Gammaproteobacteria bacterium
GAAGGATCGAGCGGCTGCCCTGGTAGACCAGCGCGCCCTGCAAATACGCATCGAAGCTGCCCAGTCCGAAGCTGTAGCGGGCTACCGCATCACCCTTGAATTCGGGGGTCAGGGGCAATCTGGTCCCTTTCGGCGCCAGAACATCCACACCGTTAAATGCGAGGTAATCGGCCGTCAATTTGCTGTCGTAATACGCCGCCGCCGCCGACAGCGTCAAGTTTTCGGTTGCGGACCAGAGTAACTGCAGTTCCGTTCCAGTGACTTCAGCCGAATGACCATTGTTAACCTGCGTGATGCCGTTGGCTCCCTGGAAGGCCACCTGGAAATTGTCCCATTGCTCCAGGAACACCGCGCCATTCAACTGCAGCGTGTTATTCAGCCACTGGGTTTTCCACCCTGCCTCCCAGTTGGTCAGGAAGTCCGAAACATAATTGCCGACGAATGGATTTCGGTTGATGCCGCCGGGACGGTAGCCTTCCGACCAGGTCGCATAAAGCATGATTTCGTCGGCGGGCTTCCAGGTCAGGTTCACGCGACCGACATGGTCGCTTTCAGAGATTCCCTTGTCGACGTTCTTGCACGGGGCATCCCGGAAGTCTGCCTGCCCCTCCGGGAACAGATTGCATCGGTTCTCGCCGTTTGACGACCAGATCGGCGTGAAACCGAGGCCGAATCCGAAGAATCCCTTGATCGAGCTTTCGGCTTTGAAAAAGCGCGCGCCCAGGGTCAGCTCCAGCTTGTCCGTGATATCGAAACTGACACTGCCGAACACGGCCTTGTCCGTGTCATCCCGATCCATGCTGTTCAGGTAGACCGTGTCCTTGAACCGCGGGTCGGTGCCGCCGTTCATCAGCACGACGGTCCCCAGACCCGGCGATATGAAATGCTGCTGGAAGTCGTGCTTCTGCTCCTGCCAGAACAATCCGAGCATGCCGCGAACTCGTTTGTCCTGCGGCGTGCTGATGCGCAATTCGTGGCTGGCCTTGGTGTAGCCGTCATCATTGGTGAAAATATCGCCATTCATGATGCGCGTGCCAACGTCCGCCGCATCAAAATAGTCGGGGACGAACTGATTCGGCACAGTTCGCGGGCCCGAGTCGGCAAAATGCAAGTCGGCGAAATAGCCGGTCGTGTAATACGAGTCATAAAAGAAGGAGTAATCCGAATAATCGAATGATCCATCTACGTTGCGATCGAGGTAGTTACCCGAGTATGTCAGGTCGAAGTTGCCGACTTTCCCTTCGATCGTCAGCCCGACCTGGTACCACTCATCGTTGGTAAATTCCGGCTGGAAGTGACTGACGGCCTGGTTTCCGCGTACGGGTTGGTTTCCGGTTTGGAAATCGCTGAGATCATCGGCAAAGAACCCCTCGGTCTCCTGTCTCTGTGCCATGACGATCGGCATCACAGTCCAGTTGTCGTTCAGTTCGACACGCAGGGCGGCGCGGCCACCAACCGTATCCAGCGTGTTGTAGTTGTCCTTGACGAAAGCCGCGTTATCGATGGTGATGTCATCGTCGGTCGTGCTGAGGACGCCCGGGTAGGTACGGGTGCCAGGCTTGTTGTCGATCCAGCCCGCGGCTGAGCGTGACCAGCCGACGAGCCGAACCGCCGCTTTGTCACCGATCGGCAGATTAACAAATCCCTCGGCCACATAACCGGTGTCATCGCCATCGACCATGTTCCCTTCCAGGGAATAGCTTGCGGAAAATCCCGACGGGTCCGGCTTGTTCGTGATAACGCGAATCGTGCCAGCCTGTGAACTCGCGCCGTACAGTGTGCCTTGCGGTCCTGCGAGCGCCTCGACACGAGCGATGTCGTACATGTGAATGTCGAGATTGCCCTGGATCGTGGTGATCGGTAGCTCGTCCAGGTACATGCCGACGCTCGGCCGCGAGGTGGTTGCCTGGCCATCGCCGCCGCTGGCGATGCCGCGCATGTACACCTGCGAGAAACCAGCGCCGGCGCCTGGGCCGGCGCCTGCGCCCGGTGCCGTGGCCACGGTGGGCAGCATGCGCACGTAGCCGTTAAAATCCTTCACGTTCAGCTCTGCCAGTGCCTGATTGCCCAGCGCCTGGATGCTGATCGGAACGTCCTGCAGGTGTTCCTCGCGCTTTTGCGAGGTGACGATGACCTCTTCGAGCGCCGTTCTCTCCTGCGCCATGACTGTCGGGCATGCCAGCAGGATTGCCGCCGCGATAGGCGTCCGCGAAAGGCAACGCGGAATAACTTTGGATCGGGAATCTTGCATGGCGATTCTCCAGTTATTGTCCGAT
>JAHFSF010000105.1 GCA_023265875.1 Gammaproteobacteria bacterium
CCATGAGCCGAGTATTGACCAGCCTGCTTGCGCCGCTCCTGCTTTCGGGGATCGCCTTCGCCCAGACGCGCGAGTTGTCGGCTAGCGGCGATTTGCTCGATCGCATCGTGGCCATCGTCAACGATGGCGTCGTGCTGCAGAGCCAGGTGGACAACCAGATCCAGGTGATCACCAGCCGCCTGCGCGACCAGAAGGCCCAGATGCCGCCGTCCGAAGTCGTCCGGCAGCAGGTGATCGAACGCCTGGTGCTCCAGGAAATCCAGATGCAGCGGGCGGAGCGCCTCGGCGTGCGCGTGTCGGACGAAGTGTTGAACGAAGCCCTGCGTGACGTCGCGAAGCGCAACAGCATTCCATTCGAGCAGATGCCCATGGCACTCGCAGCGCAGGGCGTAGACTATGCTGGCTACCGGGACGACCTGCGACGCGAGATCACGATGTCGATGCTGCGCCAGCGTGATGTCCTGCCGCGCATCTACGTGTCTCCACGCGAGCTGGAACAGGCGCTGCAGCGCCAGTCCGGGCAGGCGGACGAGAATGCCGAATACGACGTGTCGCACATCCTCCTGTCGTTGCCCGAATCCGCGACGGCCGAACAGGCGGCACAGGTTGAACGGCTTGCCGGGGACATCCGCACGCGCGCGCAGGGAGGCGAGGACTTCGGCCAGCTGGCGCTGACCTATTCGCAGGCCCAGTCCGCGCTCGAGCGCGGCAAGCTCGGCTGGCGCAAGATGGACCAGCTTCCGCAATTCATCGCTGACCTGGTCGCCAAGATGCAACCGGGCGAGATTACGGGCCCGGTGCGGACGCCCACGGGTTTCCACATCCTGCGCCTCGATGAAGTGCGCGGCGCCGGCGGCCCGATGCTGGTCGAGCAGATCCATTCCCGTCATATCCTGCTGCGCCCGAACGAAGTCCAGGACGACGCCACCACCCGCCAGCGGCTCACCGCACTTCGCGATCGCATCCTGGCAGGCGAGGACTTCGGTGCGCTGGCCAGTGTGACCTCGGAGGACCCTGGCTCGGCGAGCCGCGGCGGCGATCTCGGCTGGAACGCGCCGGGAGTCTTCGACCCGGAATTCGAGAGGGTACTGGCTGCGCTCGAGCCGGATCAGATCAGCGAGCCATTCCGGAGCCAGTTCGGGTGGCATATCGTCCAGAATCTTGGCCGACGGACGCACGATCAGAGCGACGAGGTCCGCCGGCAGCGCGTGTTGACTGCGCTGCGCGAAAGCAAGGTCGACGAGGAGACCGAGCTGTGGCTGCGACGAATGCGCGACGAAGCCTACGTCGAGATGCGCAACCCCTGAATCCGCATCCGCGCCTCGTGCTGACGACCGGTGAGCCGGCCGGCATCGGGCCGGACCTGGCGGTCGCCGCGGCGTCACGCGACTGGCCTTGTGAACTCGTGTTTGCAGGCGACCCTGGCCTGCTCGCCACGCGCGCGAGCCAACTGGGGGCGAGTGTCGATGTGGTCGACTGGCGGCAGTCGGAACCCGCACCGCATCGCGCAGGCACGTTGCCGGTGCTTCCGGTCCGGCTCCAGGCACCAGTCCATGCCGGCCGGCCCGATCCGGCGAATGCCCGCTATGTCCTTGAAACCCTCGACGCCGCGATCGAAGGCTGCGCCAGCGGCCGCTTCGCCGCCATGGTCACCGCCCCGGTGCAGAAATCGGTGATCAACGATGCCGGCATGCCCTTCACCGGGCACACGGAATACCTGGCGGCCAGGAGTGGCGCGCCGCGTCCGGTCATGCTGCTGGTGGCAGGCACGCTGCGTGTCGCTCTCGCCACCACGCACCTGCCGCTGGCGGAGGTGCCGGGGCACATCCAGCCCGGACTGCTGGATGAGATCCTCGATGTGCTGGATCGCGGGCTGCAGGCCGCATTCCGGCTGCCCGCCCCACGCATCCTCGTCTGCGGCCTGAATCCTCACGCGGGCGAAGGCGGCCACCTCGGGCGGGAGGAGATCGAGGTCATCGGCCCGGCGGTCGCCGCCGCGCGCGCGCGCGGCATCGCGGCACGCGGTCCGGTGGCGGCCGACACGGCATTCACGCCTGCCTCGCTCGCAGCAACCGACGCCGTGCTCGCGATGTACCACGACCAGGGCCTGCCGGTGATCAAGCATGCGGGCTTCGGTCGCGCGGTCAACGTCACGCTCGGCCTGCCATTCCACCGCACCTCGGTGGACCATGGCACGGCGCTTGAGCTTGCGGCAACCGGACGCGTCGATCCCGGCAGCCTGTACGCGGCGATCGAACTCGCGCTGCGCCTGAGTTCCCCAGGATGATCCGGGCGCGAAAGCGCTTCGGCCAGCATTTCCTGCACGACCCGGGCGTCATCTCACGCATCGTCGCCGCCATCGACCCGAAGCCAGGCGACCGGCTGGTCGAGATCGGCCCCGGTCGTGGCGCGCTGACCCGGCCACTGCTCGAGAGGTGCGGGCGCATCGACGTCATCGAGATCGACCGCGACGTGATTCCCGCGTTGCGCCGTCACTGCGCGGGCGCCGGCGAACTCCTGGTGCATGAGACCGACGCGCTTGCGTTCGACCTGACCACGCTCCACGGCGGCGGCGCGCCGCTCCGCGTCTGCGGCAACCTGCCCTACAACATTTCGACGCCGCTCCTGTTCCACCTGCTCGAGTCGGACACGGTCATCGCCGACATGCACTTCATGTTGCAGAAGGAAGTCGTCGAACGGATGGCGGCCAGGCCTGGCGGCAAGGAATATGGCCGCCTGACCGTGATGCTGGCCGCAGCCTGCCGGGTCGAGTTGCTGTTCCGCGTCGGTCGCGGTGCGTTCAACCCGCCACCGGCCGTCGATTCCGCGGTCGTCCGGCTCGTGCCCCACGGTGGCGCGCCGTTTCCGCTGCCGCATCCAGAGCGTTATGAGCAGCTCGTCCGCGCCGCATTCTCGATGCGACGCAAGACACTGCGGAACTCGCTGCGCGGCCTCGCCGGCGCCGCCGCCTTTGCGGCCGCCGGCATTGCCCCGGATCGCCGCCCGGAGACCCTGTCACCGGAGGAATTCGCGAAACTTGCGGCGCAACCTGCCGGGGGCGCCGACAGCCTATAATGTCCGGGTCATGAGCATCTATGGCAGGATCTTGGTGGTCGTCGATCTGGACAAGCACAGCGAGCAGATCGGGGCGCGCGCGCGCGACCTGGCCGCGGCCTTCGCCGCCGAGCTTTCGCTGCTGCATGTCGTGGAGTACGTGCCGGTCGAGCCAATGGGAGAGACATTGCTGCCGGCCGTGCAGATCGAGGAGGAGCTGGTGCAACGCGCGAAGCTGCGGCTTGAAGAGCTGGCGAAGGCGCTCGGCGTCGGATCCGCCAGGCGCGAGGTGACTGCCGGCAACGTCAAAGCCGAGATCGTGCGCGCGGCGCAGGAGCAGCACGCCGACCTGATCGTGATCGGCAGCCGTGAACGGCGCGGTCCCTCGATCCTCGTGAACCTGACCGAAGACACCGTGCTGCACGCCGCGCCCTGCGACGTGCTGGCCGTGCGGCTACGGTAGGGAAATACGCATGGGCGAGGTGACGCAGCAGATGATCACCGTGGATGTGGATACGCGGTACCTGGAGGACCAGTCCGATCCCGGCGAAGGGCGATTCGTGTTCGCCTATACGATCACGATCCGTAACCGCGGCGAAGTGCCGGCACGCCTGTTGACCCGGCACTGGGTCATCACCGATGCGAATGGCAAGGTGCAGGAAGTGCGCGGCGAAGGAGTCGTCGGCGAACAGCCGCACCTGAAACCGGGCCAGGGATTCCGCTACACGAGCGGCGCGGTCCTGGAAACGCCGGTCGGCGCGATGCAGGGCAGCTACCAGATGCTGACTGACGACGGCGTGCATTTCGACGCCCCGATCCCGCCCTTCACGCTCGCGATGCCGGGGACGATTCACTAGTCGCGATGGCCCTGTATGCCATCGGCGACCTTCAGGGTTGCCACACCGAGTTCCTCGCGCTGCTCGCGCGGCTGCGCTTCCACCCGGGACGCGACCGGATCTGGCTCACCGGCGATCTCGTCAATCGCGGGCCGGACTCACTGGCTGTCCTCCGTACCGTTCGTTCGTTCGGCGAATCGGCGACCGTCGTGCTCGGCAACCACGACCTGCACCTGCTGGCCATGGCCTGGGCTCCCGAAACCGTGCGCCGGCGTGAACCGGAACTGCTGGCCGTGCTCGGGGCGCCCGACGCGGGCGAGCTGCTGGCGTGGCTCGCGGCCAGACCATTGCTGCATCGCGACGACACCACCGGCTGGACGCTGATCCATGCCGGCCTGCCACCCCAGTGGTCGCTGGCGCAGGCCGAGTCCTGCGCCCGGGAAGTGGAATCGGCGCTGCGCGACAGCCCGGCGCGGCTGCTGGCGGAAATGTATGGAAACCTGCCGGATCGCTGGTCGCCGGCGCTCGCGGGCATCGACCGCCTGCGTTTCGCGGTGAACTGCCTGACCCGGCTTCGTTTCGTGGATGCGGAAGGCCGCCTGCTGCTCGGCCTGAAGGGCCCGGTCAGCGACGCCCCGCCAGGTGCATTGCCCTGGTTCAGGCACCCGGCGCGCGCAACGCAGAGTGACCGGATTCTGTTTGGCCACTGGTCGGCACTGGGTTACCTGGATGAACCCGGCCTGCGCTGCCTCGACACCGGCTGTGTCTGGGGTGGCACCCTGTGCGCCATGCGGCTCGATGTCGAGGAAGAGCCGCTGTTGCTGCCCTGTCGTGGCAGCCTGCGGCCAGCACCCTAGCTCAGCGGCCGGGCCGTTCCGCAAGATCCGCTGTCGGTATGCCGGTGAGTAATTCGAAACGGAGGTCGATGCGGTTGCCGATCAGCTGATGCGGAATGCAATTGACGTCCCCGTTCATGGCGCGCGTCGTCAGCGTCGACAAGATCCGGTCACGGAACTGTTCAACCAGTTCACAGTCGCCCGATTCGAGGCCTCGCGGCAGGTTGCGCCTGATCGACACGGCCTTCCAGACGCCGAGCACCGGTTCGCCGATTTCCTTGCTGTCCACTGCCGGGATTTCCGGCGCATAAAACACGATCTTCAGGTGCGGGAAATCCGCGACCTTCTGGTAACCGTACTCGCAACCGCGTTCGACGATCTTCATGTCGGGTCGCACGCCAACATGCTTGAGCAGCAACTTCACCTTGCTCTTGAGGCCACCGCAGGAATAGCTGGTCGTGAATCCCATGTAGACGAGATCGATTTCGTGCTGCTTCCACACCGCAGCCACCTCGTCCGGTTCCTGCTCGCCTGCAACCGCCGGAAGGCCGGCCAGCAGGAACCAGAAAGCGAATCCCGCGCGCCACGGCATCTCAAACGCTCCTCATTCATCAGCCCCGCGTATCAGACCGGCCCGCCCCGGGCGGGTTCCCTGCAATGTCTATAATGGCATGATGACGATCATGCGTTTTGAGGTGGAGGGCCGCCGGCTCAATGCCGATCTTGCCCAGCCGCTCTCGATCGCGATCCCGCTCGACTTCAATGGGCCCCAGCCATCCTTCTACGAGGCCCCGCCGGCGACCGCGCGGCCGCTGGCTTATGCCGGCTTCGTCGGTGACACGCGCGCCGGCGGCAGCTGTAACTGCGAGCAACTGACGCTCGTGCCCCATTGCAACGGCACGCATACCGAATGCGTCGGTCATGTCACTGACGACCGGGTCGCCATCACGGACCGGTTGCGCGGCGGTATCGTGCTTGCGCTGCTCATTTCGATCCAGCCGGTAGCCGCGAGTTCAACGAGCGAGGACAGCGATCCGCGACCCGCGGCTTCCGACCTGCTCGTGACCGCCCGCGCCCTGGCCACGGCGGCAGCCGCGCATCCCGGCCTGGCACCGCGAGCACTGGTCATCCGCACACTTCCCTGCCATGCCGACCGGCTGACCCATGCCTACCGCGGCAGCGCACCGGCTCCATATCTGTCGCGCCAGGCCGCCGCCTGGCTGGTGGAACGCGCGATCGACCACCTGGTGCTGGACCTGCCTTCCGCCGACCGGGCGGATGACGCTGGCCGACTGCTGGCGCACCGGCTGTTCTTCGGCCTGCCGGCTGGCGGTCGGCATGCGCGTGATGCGCAGCGCCCGCAGGCCAGCATCACGGAACTCGCCTGGGTTGCGCCGACGATCCACGATGGCTGGTATCTGCTCGACCTCCAGATTCCGGCGTTCCTTGCCGACGCAGCACCCAGCCGCCCGTTGCTGTACCCGGTCCATTTCGAATGAGCGATGCGCTGACGCTGGATGGCGCGCGCGCGCGGGACGCAGCCGATCCGCTTTCACGCTGGCGCGGCGAATTCCACTTTCCGGCAAGCAGGCAGGGCGGGCCGGCGATCTACCTGTGCGGAAATTCTCTCGGCCTGCAGCCGCGCACGGCGGCTGCCGAAGTGGAAGGATTCATGGCCGAATGGCGGCGCCTTGGCGTGCTTGGTTATCACGATGCCGGCGCCGACTGGCTGAACCTGCATGAACGGCTGGCGCCGGCACTCGCCACGCTTGCTGGCGCAAGGCACGCCGAAGTCGTCGCAATGCAGTCGCTGACAATCAACCTGCATTTCCTGATGGCCAGTTTTTACCGCCCGACAAGCGGGCGCCACGTCGTGCTGATCGAGCGCGATGCATTTCCATCTGATCGCTATGCCGTGCTGTCCCAGCTCGACTGGCATGGCCGGGACCGGGCTCAGTCACTGGTCCAGGTTGCGCCGCGTCCCGGCGAACACCTGCTCCGCAGCGAGGACCTGATCGCCGCGATCCAGCGGCTTGGTCCGCAGCTTGCCCTGGTGATGCTGCCGGGAATCCAGTACCTGACCGGGCAGCTGCTCGACCTCGGCGCGCTCACGCGTGCCGCGCACGCCGCGGGCGCGCACATCGGCTTCGACCTGGCGCATGCCATCGGCAACGTGCCGCTGGCACTCCACGACTGGGGTGCCGACTTCGCGGTCTGGTGCTCCTACAAGTACCTGAACGGCGGTCCGGGCGCGACCGCGGGCGCGTTCGTGCACGAGCGGCATTTTGACGCCGGGCTGCCGCGCCTCGCGGGCTGGTGGGGCAATGATCTTACCAGCCGTTTCGAGTTCGGCCAGGAGTTCCGGCCCTGCCCCGGTGCCGCCGGCTGGCAGGTCAGCAATACACCGCTGCTCGGCATGATCCCGTTGCGGGCATCGCTTGCGCAGTTCGAGGCCGCGGGATTCGCCGCGCTGTGTGCAAAATCGCGCGAATTGACGGGCTGGCTCGAACGCCTGCTCGATGAGCGCCTGGGCGACCGGATCGAGATCCTCACGCCGCGCGATCCGGATGCACGCGGTGCCCAGCTTTCGATCCGCCTGCGCGATGCGCGCGGCACCGGCAAGGCACTGTTCGATGCGATGGTCGGAAACGGCCTGATCTGCGACTGGCGCGAGCCCGACGTGATCCGGCTCGCGCCGGCACCGCTCTACAATTCCTTCGAGGACTGCTGGCGGGCAGTGATGCTGATCGCGGAATTGCTCAGCGCCGCACCAGGGTCACGAAGCTGAAGGGCGACGCGTGCCGCTCGTCGGCGGCATGGTCCTCGCGGAAGATCTCCTGCCAGGCATCGCGGTCGAAGCCCAGCAGGCGCGTATCGCCTTCGATACCTGCATGCACCTCGGTCAGTTCGACCTGCTGCACCAGCGGCCAGCAGGCAAGATAGACCTGCGCCCCGCCGATCACGAACAGGCGCCCCGATTCGTCAACGCTTGCGAGCGCCGCCGCGGGCGTCGGCACCGCGATACAACCCGCGGCGCGAAAGGCCCGGTCATGCGTCAGCACCAGGTTGCGACGCCCGGGCAGCGCCTGCCCGATCGACTCGAAGGTGCGCCGGCCCATCAGCACCGTATGCCCGATCGTCAGTGTCTTGAAGCGCCTGAGGTCGTCAGGCAGACGCCATGGCAGCGCATTGCCGCGGCCGATGACGCCATTGTCCGCCATCGCGATGATTGCTGCGGCTGCAGGCATCATGATCGACTCCGCCGGACGCGAATCATCTGGCTACGAGACTCAGACCGCGATGGGCGCGTGGATTGCCGGCTCATGCTGATAGCCGACGACCTCGAAGTCCTGGTATTCGTAGCCGGAGACATCAGCTGGCTGGCGGCGCAGCACAAGCGTCGGCAGCGGGT
>JAHFSF010000106.1 GCA_023265875.1 Gammaproteobacteria bacterium
TATCTCGCCGGCGTCAATTTCCTCGTCAACGAACAGCCGGACCGGGCACTCGAGGCGTTCCTGCGCGCGGCGGAGCTTGACGCCGACACGGTAGAGACGCACTTTGCCTTGGGCAGCCTCTACCGGCGGCGCGGCGAAGTCGACCGCGCGATCCGGATCCACCAGAACATCGTCGCGCGCGAGACGCTCGAGCCCGAGCAACGCGAACAGGCAAGTTTCGCGCTGGCCCAGGATTACCTGAAGGCGGGACTGCTCGACCGCGCCGAGAAGATCCTCGAGCCGCTGGCAGCTTCTGGCGCCCATCGGATGGCGGCGCTGCGCAAGCTGATGCGGATCTATGAGCAGCAGCATGACTGGGAGCGTGCAATCGAGGTGTTTCGCGAGCTGGACAAGGCGGGCAGGGCGCCCGCGGAGAGCGCCATTGCCCACTACTTCTGCGAGCTTGCCGAGGCGGCACGGGAGCGCGGTGCCGTAGATGAGGCGCGCCAGCACCTGCGTGCCGCACATGGCGCGCGCCGGCGCTTCGCGCGCGGTGCGCTGCTGCGTACCGACATCGCCATCGAGCTGTCGGATGTCGCGCTCGCCGAGGCCCTGCTGGTTTCCATCATCAAGCAGGATGGCGCACTTGCGATCGAAGTGATGCCGCGCCTTGCGCGGCTGGCGCGCGCGGCCGGCGCGGATGGTGACGCGATGGTTGCGCGCGTGCTGATGGCGCGACGCGATGCGGGCAACGAGGTTGCCTTCGCGGCGATCATGACTGACGTGATGGATTTTGCGCCGCTGGAAGAGCTGGTGCGCGGATTCCTGGCGCAGGATGAGACCGTTTCGGGCCTGGTGCGTGCGATCGGGCGCGACCCGGCGACGCTCGATGCGGGCGCAGTGCGCGAGATCGCGTCGGTCCTGCGCCGGCTGGCCGCGACCACGCCGCGCTACCGTTGCTCGAGTTGCGGCTACTCGAGCATCAGCCATTTCTGGCAGTGTCCCGGTTGCAAGAGCTGGGACAGCCAGCGCCCGTTGCTCCGGTTCGACCTGGTCGCCGGTCTCGAGCGCGGGCACCAACCCGCATGAATCTCCCGAAAGACGCGCGATAGGCGCGCGGCGCGTCGCCGCGCGCGCGGCTAGTCTCGTATACGGGCGCGGCGATGGGCGCCGCGCGCGACGACAAGGGAGTTACGCAAATGATCACCAAGGGAATGGGTGCGGCCATCCTGGCCGCCATGCTGCTCGCGCCGATCGCCATCGCCGGGCCCGTCAACGTCAACACCGCCGACGCCAAGACGCTCGCTCGTGAACTGCAGGGGGTCGGCATGGCCAAGGCGGAGGCCATCGTTGCATACCGCGAGAAGAACGGCCCGTACAAGACCGCCGACGATCTCATCAAGGTGAAGGGCCTCGGCAAGAAGCTGATCGAGCAGAACAAGGCTCATCTGCGCTTCGAGGCGGAGAAGTCATCGGGCTGAACTTCCGCCATCGGTGCGAGCCGGCCACGGGCGCCTCCGGTATCATGCCGGTTGCGTGCACCCGGATTCGAAGGAGCGCCTGTGAGCCGTCCCGCACCGATTCGTTTTGCCGTGTTTCCCGTCGCCGGGCGCGGCACCCGTTTCCTGCCCGCGACCAAGGCGAGCCCGAAGGAAATGCTGCCGATCGTCGACAAGCCGCTGATCCAGTACGCGGTCGAAGAAGCGCTCGCAGCGGGCGCGCGCAGTCTGGTGTTCATCACCGGCAGTTCCAAGCGCGCCATCGAGGACCATTTCGATACCGACCTGGAGCTCGAAACGGCACTCGCCGCACAGGGCAAGCAGGACCTTGCCGATTCCCTGCGCAACATCCTGCCGGCCGATGCGGCGTGCATCTATATCCGCCAGCCGGCGCCGCTCGGCCTCGGGCACGCCGTGCTGTGCGCTCAGCCGGTGGTCGGCGATGAACCATTCTTCGTGCACCTCGCGGACGACCTGATCGACGCCGCGCAACCCGTGCTCGCACAGATGCGCGACCGTTACCAGGAGACCGGCAGCAGCCTGATCGGCGTGCAGCAGGTCGCGCGCAGCGAAACCGGCCGCTACGGCATCGTGGCGGTCGAAGACACGGCGGCCGTCATGTCGCGGATCCGGCGCATCGTCGAGAAACCGAAACCGGCCGAGGCGCCGTCGGAACTGGCTGTCGTGGGCCGCTACCTGCTGAGTCCCGCGATTTTCGAAAAGTTGCGGATCATCGGCAGCGGTGCCGGCGGCGAAATCCAGCTGACTGACGGCATCGCTGCGTTGCTCGCCGATGAGGCGGTGTATGCCTACCGCTTCGACGGCAAGCGCTATGACTGCGGCAGCAAGCTCGGTTACCTGGAGGCGACCGTCGAATACGGGCTTCGCCACCCCGAACTCGGTGACCGGTTCGGGAAATATCTCGCGGACTTCATCGGCAATCGCAAGCCGAAGGCCTGAACGGCCGCCGGCTCAATCCAGGTCGTGGAAGACCGGGGGCAACACCGCGACCGGCGGTTCGCGCGCGGGTGCGGTTACGGCATGGTCCCACCGTCGCGTGTAAACCTGCAGCCGGACCTCGTCGAAGTCCTCACCGCGCATTCCCTCGAGGCGCAGGCCGGCAACGGTCCGGCTGGAAACGCGCCACTCGACCGTGGCGGACAGGTGCGCGCCGAGGCCCTCGCGCGTCGATCCCTGGTAGTGCAGATCACCACTCGTGGCCTGCAGCACCGGATCCGCCGGGAAGTAGTCGCTGGATTCCTCGTGCAACTCCTGCCAGTTCAGGCCGCCCTCGATGCGGAAGGTCGTCGAGTCCCGGTGGCCGCGCAAGTCAAATGTCGGTCCGACCGACAGGAAATGATCCGGGCTGAAGTAGCCGCCGTGCCCCGTCGTGAAGTGCGACTGATTATCGGCGTAGCCCATGGCCGTGGCGTTGGCGCCGAGGCGCGCCAGCCAGCCATTACCCGAGGCGACGCGCTGCCAGAAACCGAAGCCGGCCTGCCAGTGCGCGTTTTCCTCGACCGACTTCCCCTCGACCAGCGCCCCGGCGACATTGCCGTAGATATTCCGCTGATCGTCCCCGAAGTCGCCCTCGAAGTAGGCACGATTGCGCGTGACCCCACCCCATTCGCGGCCGGTCACCGGGTCTCTTGCGCCGGCAAGGGAAAGCAGCGAGTCGGTCACCGGGGCCCGCTCCAGCCCGACTTCGATCGGACCTTCTTCGCCGCCGACGCGAAAGCGCAGGGCACCGACGAGATTGCTGACGACAAAGGACGTTGGAGTATTGCCCAACTCAAAGATCAGGCCGGACTTGGGCGCCCACTGGACCAGCAGTCCGGCGCCGGAATCATCCGGTGAAAGAATGGCTGCCGGCAGCGACGCGGCGTCGCCGTAGGGCTCGCCTGCCTCGACGCTTTCGGATCCCGGCGCCAGCGCATCGACCGCAAAGCGGAACCGGCCCCATTGCGGATGACTGCCGACCCATGCCAGCTGCAGTTGCGGCAATTCGAGCCGGTCGTGGCCCACTGCACCCTCGCGCCTGCGCCAGGCGAGCGCGGCATCCATGTGCGAAACCCAGTTGCGCTCGATCGCCTGCAGCATCCTGTCGCTGGCGAGGCGCTCAGGAGCGAGGTCGCGGGCGATGAACAGGGCCTCGGAAGGTCGGTTCAACTCGAGGAGCGTGTCGACCAGCTCGCTCGCAGCCCCCGGCGCGGCCCGGTCCACGGCCAGCAGGTCGCGCAGCGCACGCTCCCGCGCCGGGGCGTCCCCACGCAGGCGCGCCAGGTCCGCGCGTGCGCGGAGCGTCGCGGGATGATTGGGGCGAAGCTCGTCGAGCACTGCATAGGCGCGGCCCGCAGCGTTGGCATCGCGCAGGTCGCGTGCGGTCGCAAAGTCCTGCAGCACGACCTGGAAGCGGGTCTCGTGCTCCAGCTCGGCGAGCGGAGGGTCGAGCTTGCCTGCAACGCGTGCCGCCTCGAAGTGGACCAGTGCCTGGCGCGAGTAACCGCGCCGCACGGCGAGCATTGCCAGGCCGGCCTGCGCGTCGGGATAGCTGGGCGTTCCAGCGGATACGTCGTTGAAATGCAGGGCGGCCAACGCTTCGAGGCCGAGCTCGAGGCAGACGTAACCCATTGCCGAGTTGAGCCTGGCGCGATCGTCGTCCGGGAGCGCCTGCATGGCTGCCGGATCCTGCAATCCGGGAATCGCAGTACGCGCGGCGTCGGCATCGATCGCTGCGAGGGCCCGGATCCAGGCATAACGCGCCCAGGGATCCGATCGGTCGAATTCACGCGCCCGCGTGGCGGCATCCAGGGCGTTGCGGTAATCGCCCTGAGAGAACAGCGCGGCCGAGCGCTCGCGCCAGCCCGAAATGTCGCGCGGCTCATCGACTGGTGTAGCGAGCACCAGCGTGACGAACAGCGCGACGGTCAGACTCATGCGCCAATCCCCTCATGCGGCCGGCCCAGAGCGCAGTTCATCATAGCGAGTTTCGGGCGATCCATCACGCGCGAAGTTTTCTCAGAACATCGACGTGACATATTGATTAGCATGACAAAAACTCTCCGGCGGGAATTGTCCAGCCCGGCTGGGCAGGCCGGCCATGCGGTGCTGTGCAAAGCAATGGCCGGATGCGAGACTCGCGCCGATGCCGAGTTTTGCCATCTACGGGATGGTCGTGCTGATCTGGGGCACGACCTGGTACGCGATCAAGTTCCAGCTCGGCGTCGTGCCACCCGAGATTTCCCTGGTCTATCGATTCGCGATCGCCGCGGTCTGCCTGTTCATTTACGCGCGCATGGTCGGCAGCCCGATGCGGCTGTCGCGGCGGGACCACGGTTACGTCGCGCTGCAGGGAATGACGCTCTTCTGCTGCAACTACTGGCTCACTTATCTGGGCACGCAGTACCTGACCAGCGGCCTGGTTGCAGTGCTGTTCACCAGCATCATCTTCATGAACCTGGTCAATGCGCGGATGATCTACGGTACGCCGGTCGAGGCGCGCGTCCTGATCGCGGCGGCAGCGGGAATGCTGGGAGTTGCACTCCTTTTCCTGCCGGAACTACGTTCGGCGATGCAAAGCAGGACGATCGTGCTGGGCGCCACGCTCGCGCTCGGCGCGACCTATGTTGCATCACTCGGCAACATGGCCGCGATGCGCAACACGGGCAGCGGCCTGCCTGTCGTTACCGTCAATGCGTATGGAATGCTCTACGGCACCCTTGGACTGTCGCTGATCGCCGCGGTGCGCGGCGCGCCGGTCACCTTCGAAGCCTCCTGGCCGTACGTGATTTCGCTGCTCTATCTGTCGTTTGCCGGCACCTCTTTGGCCTTTGGTCTTTACCTGGCATTGATCAAGAAGATCGGTCCGGCGCGCGCGGCGTACACCAGCGTGC
Source organism: Gammaproteobacteria bacterium (assembly GCA_023265875.1). GTDB lineage: Bacteria > Pseudomonadota > Gammaproteobacteria > Steroidobacterales > Steroidobacteraceae > SCUD01. The sequence continues at coordinate 5,372 of JAHFSF010000106.1, forward strand.
TGTTTCCGGTCATAGCACTTGTGGTCTCGACGATTTATGAAGGCTATCGGTGGAGTGTGCCGGCCTTCATCGGGCTCGGCGTGCTGATCGCAGGCAATGCGCTGGCGCTGGGCGGAAGGAAATGGTTCAGCGGGTCGGATTCGAAATCGCCCGCAGGCGTTTGACCGGCATCGCCGATGCGGCGCCTGCTCGCAGTCGCTCAGTTGCCCACATTCAGCTGCTGCTCGAGATCATGCAACGTCCGGTAGCAAGGCAGCACCTGGGCAACGCTGGCGTTTGGCTCGCGGCGCTCGCGGATCGCGGCGAAAAACTCCCGATCCTGCAGCTCGATGCCGTTGATCGAGACATCAACCCTGGAGACGTCGATCTTTTCCTCCTTGCCATTCACCAGATCGTCGTAGCGGGCGATGTACGTGCCGTTATCGCAGATGTATCGAAAAAACGTCCCCAGCGGGCCTTCGTTATTGAACGAGAGTGACAGCGTGCAAATGGCGCCCGCAACGCTTTTCAACTGGATCGACATGTCCATGGCGATGCCGAGCGTCGGGTGACGCGGACCCTGCAAGGCATTGGCCTTCACGATGGGTTCACCTGTCTGATATTGAAACAAGTCCACGGTATGCGCCGCGTGATGCCACAGCAGGTGATCGGTCCAGGAACGCGGCTGGCCCAGTGCGTTCATGTTGGTGCGGCGGAAGAAATAGGTCTGCACATCCATCTGCTGGATCCTGATTTCGCCGCTGGCGATGCGCTGATGAATCCACTGATGGGAAGGATTGAAGCGTCGGGTGTGCCCGACCATGCATACGAGCCCCGTTTCCTTTTGCAATCCGGCGACGGCCACAGAATCTGCCCAGCTGTCGGCGAGCGGAATTTCGACCTGCACGTGCTTGCCGGCCTGCAGGCACTCGATTGCCTGCACTGCGTGCAACTGCGTCGGCGTGCAGAGGATTGCCGCCGCGACGCCGGGCTGCGCCAGCGCCTCGGTGAGGCTGGTCGTGGCATGCGGGATGCCATATCTGGCGGCGACGGCCCGCGTAGCCCCGGGTTCGCGGCCAACCACCGACACCACCTCGATGCCGCCAATTTGCTGCAACGCATCGAGATGCTTCTGGCCGAAGGCGCCGGCACCCGCCAGGACGATCTTCAAGGCTGATTCTCCAGGATGAGGTGACCCACAGCAGTGTTCGATGCGGGTACGTGATAGAAGCGATGGGTGGTTTTCACGCGGGCATTCAGCGCACCGCGCATGATCAACCACATCACCAGCTCGATGCCCTCGGAGCCCGCCTCACGCATGTAGTCGATGTGCGGCATTCGCGCCTGTGCCTCCGGCTCGGCAATGAGCCGGTCGAGAAAACTCTGGTCGAATGCCTTGTTGATCAGGCCGGCGCGTGGGCCCTGCAGCTGGTGACTCATGCCGCCCGTGCCCCAGACCTGCACATCGAGATCGGCATCAAACGATTCAACGGCCTGGCGCAGCGCCTGACCGAGACGGAAACAGCGCAGACCGGACGGCGGCGGATACAGGACGACATTGACTGCGAAGGGAATCACCCGGCAGGGCCAGGATTGCGGCTGACCGAACATCAACGACAGCGGAACGGTGAGCCCGTGATCGACGTCCATTTTGTTGATCACGGTCAGGTCAAAGTCAGACTGGATCAGCGATTGGGCCACATGCGCGGCAAGTTCCGGGTGACCTGGAACGGTTGGCACGGGCCGCGGACCCCAGCCTTCGTCGGCCGGCGCAAATTGTTCGGCACAGCCGATGGCGAATGTGGGCACCACATCGAGGCTGAACGCCGAGGCATGGTCGTTGTACGCCAGGAATACGACGTCGGGTTCATGGGCGGCAATCCATCGCTTGGAAAACTCGTAGCCCGCAAACACCGGCGCCCAGTAGGGTTCCTGCGTCTTGCCGAGATCGATGGCAGCACCGATGGCGGGCACGTGCGAAGTGGCAATGCCGGCCGTGATACGGGCCATTACGCCTTCTCCCCGATGTAGCGGTTGCCTTCGGGCGGGCGCCCACCATCGAGCATCATGCTGGCGTAGGCCTCCTGGCTCATCCCGGTCATCGTCGCCGCCGCGTACTGGAAACTCAGGCCGTCTGTCGAAAAGATCTTGGCCAGAAAATAGATGTTTCCGCCGAGCGAGATCATGCGGTTGTAGTCGCGCGCCAGTACGGCCTGCTTCTGGTCCTCGCTCATGGGCCATTCGTCGAGGTATTTGCGTTCCCCGGCCTTGAAGCGCGCACGATGGTCCGCCTTCATCAGCGACATGCAGAACATGTTCAGGTGATACCCCCGACGGGCGAGATCGGCGTCGAAAATGGTCGTGCCCGGAATATCCAGATATGGCTTGGCCAGCGCCATCGTTTACTCCTGACGTGTCCAGTAAAGACGCAGCGGATTGTCGACCAGCAGCCTGCGCTGCAAGTCGGCTGTCGGTGCGATCCGGGGAATGAAATCCACCAGGGCGCCATCATCGGGCATGAAGCCCTTCAGGTTGGGGTGGGGCCAGTCGGTGCCCCACAGCACGCGGTCGGGAAACTGCTCGATGATGCGCCGCGCGAAGGGCACGACATCGTCGAAACCGGGCGGGCCCTGCACCGACAGGCGTTCAGGGCAGGTCGCTTTGCACCAGATATCTGCGCGCTCACGCATGAGCCGCTCGAACAGCTCGAACTCGGGACCATCGACGGGCTTGGTGACATCCGGCCGGCCCAGGT
>JAHFSF010000107.1 GCA_023265875.1 Gammaproteobacteria bacterium
ACTCCGCCTTCATTTCTTCTTCGGTCGGGTCCTTGCCCTCAAACAGCTTCTTGAACAACAGGTCGGCCATCGAACTGCTGCGCATCAGCTCAACGCGGGCGGCCGGCTCGCCGGACGCGAGATTCTGTTTCTCGGCTTCCGCTGCGCCAACGTACATGTTGATCAGTTCCTCCAGCGACTCATTGCGCTGCTCGGGGCTGAGATCTTCAGGCGACTTGCCGTTGTGGCGCGTCTTGACATAGAGATTCCAGACGTCGCGCGAAATGGCGTTTCCGTTCACGACGGCGACTGGCCGGGCGGCCGGGCCGGTCGCGCCGGCAGCGGCATCACCTGGCTTGGTGCAGCCAGCAGCGAGCAACAGGGCGGCGAGCGTAAAGGCAAATATCTGCGTGTGTCTCATGGTGTCCTCGGTTTCCTCTCATCTTCAGGTGATATCGCTTCAATGTTCAGGGCATGAATCTCGCCCGGCATCAGGTCGGCAAGCGTCTCGTAAACCATGCGATGCCGCTGCAACCGGCTCCGGCCCGTGAAAGCCTGGGACTCGATCCGCACGGCAAAGTGGCCGGCTCCACTGCGCGCTCCCGCATGACCCGCGTGCCTGGCGCTGTCGTCGTGCACCGTAACCCGTGCCGGCGCAAAGGCCGATTCTAGTCGAGTTCGGATCGTATTGACTCGGGCCTCGTCCATCTGGTCAACCGGCAGGCATGCCATCGTCGGTCGCGTGCGTGGCAATCCAGAATCCCTGTGCAACGATGAATACGAGCGTCAGGCCAAACATGCCAAACAGCTTGAAGTTCACCCAGGTCGCCTCATCGAAGTACCGGAATACAGCCAGGTTGGCGGCTCCCATCACCAGGAAGAACCCGATCCACATCTGGTTGAGACGGCGCCACCGGGCAGGCGCCAGGTTCAGTCGTGCATCCGTCGAAGTCATGAGCCTCTGCACCAGCGGCCGGCCCCCGAACGTCCGCCACTGGCTGGCGAAGAATGCGGCTGCGAACAGCCAGTTCACGACTGTCGGCTTCCACATGATGAACGCGGTGTCGTGTATCAGGAGCGTCAGTCCGCCGAACACGAGCACCAGTCCGGCCGACACGACGTGCATCGGATTGAAGCTTCGTGTCCGGATCCAGTTGACCGACAGCTGCACGACGGTTGCGACGATGATGACGAGCGTCGCGACGTAGATATCCGCCAGCTTGTACGCGACGAAGAACGCGATGACCGGCAGGAAGTCGAAGAGCAGTTGCATGCCTGGGACCGTTGCGAAAGGGCGCCATGATAACGGAACAGGCCGGGGCCTGCCGCGGGTACATAATGGAGCATGGCCGAACGCCTGGAATTGCACCCGACGACGCCACAAGTGCGGGCCCTGCGTACTGCCGCGGACTGCTTGCGGGACGGCGGCGTGATCGTCTACCCGACGGATTCCTGCTATGCCCTCGGTTGCGCGATTGGCGCCAAGGATGCAATGGAACGAATCCAGCGCATCCGGCAGACCAGCAAGCGCCACTTCTTCACGGTCATCTGCCGCGACCTTTCGGAAATCGCGCACTTCGCCCGCGTGGACAACTGGCAGTACCGGTTATTGAAGGCATTCACGCCGGGACCCTATACCTTTGTCCTGCGCGCGACCCGCGAGGTCCCGCGCCGCCTCCTGGAGGAACGCCGCAAGACTATCGGCATCCGGGTGCCGGATCATCCGGTCGTCAGGCAGTTGCTGACCGAATACGACGAGCCATTGATGAGCACGACCCTGCTGCTGCCAGGCGACGATGTTGCGCTAACGGACGCGCGCGACATCGAGAGCCGCATCGGCTACGCAGTGGACCTGATTCTGGATGGCGGAAATTGCGGCCTCGAGCCCAGCACGATCGTGGACCTCTCGGGCGAGGCACCAAAGGTGCTGCGGTCTGGCAAGGGCGATCCGCGCCCGTTTCAATGACCGGCAGCACCGCTGCCCACGTCGTATAATCGCCGCCAATTCCCGGGAATTCACTCGGCGCGACGTGGACACTGCATGGACCTGGCTTCGTTCCTGACCGTCATCTCGATCGCCGCCATCCCAATCGTTTTCGCAATCACCTTGCACGAAGTGGCGCATGGCTGGGTCGCACGATTCTTCGGCGACCGCACTGCGGAAGCGCAGGGGCGATTGAGCCTGAACCCGCTTCGCCACATCGACCCGGTGGGCACGGTGCTGGTGCCCGCACTGCTGTTGTGGCTCGGCGGATTCCTGTTCGGCTGGGCGCGGCCGGTGCCGGTGGATCCCCGTAACCTGCGCGATCCGCGGCGAAACATGGTCTGGGTTTCCGCGGCGGGTCCGGCAGCGAACATCGTCATGGCGGTTGTCTGGGCCTTCCTGATGATGCTGAGCCAGATGCGGGATCTCGGCATCGCGGGCCAGTGGCTGGAGTCCATGGCATCCGTCGGTGTGACGATCAATCTGCTGCTGGCGGTGTTCAACATGCTGCCGATCCCGCCACTCGACGGGGGGCAATTGCTGACGAACCTGCTGCCGCGCGGGCCGGTCGCATCTTTGCTGGAGGCAATCCGGCCCTGGGGACTGTTCATCGTCCTGGCCATGGTCGCGACTGGACTGCTTGCCTCGATTATCGGTGGGCCGATCCGTTTTCTGGAGGGACTGCTGGCGGCCGCCTTCGGGCTGCAGCTGTCCTAGGAGCAGGCACTTGGCCGCGAACACCACCCAGAATCGTCGCGTCGTCTCAGGCATGCGGCCGACCGGCCCGCTGCACCTCGGCAATTACCATGGTGCGCTGGCAAACTGGATCGATCTGCAATACCGCTACGAGTGCTTCTTCTTCGTGGCGGACTGGCATGCGCTGACGACGGACTACGAGGACACTACGGCGCTGAAGTCGAATACCCGCGAGGTGATCATCGACTGGCTGGGCGCGGGCCTGAATCCGGACGCCTGCACGATCTTTGTCCAGTCGCGCATCCCCGAGCACGCGGAATTGCACCTGATCCTGTCGATGGTCACGCCGGTCGCGTGGCTCGAGCGGGTGCCCACCTACAAGGACCAGATCGAGCAGCTGAAGGACAAGGACCTCGGTACTTACGGCTTTCTCGGCTATCCGCTGCTGCAGGCCGCGGACATCCTGATGTACCGGCCGGAGTTCGTGCCGGTTGGTGAAGACCAGGTTGCGCACGTGGAGATCACGCGCGAGATCGCGCGCCGCTTCAACAACATCTACGGCCGTGAACCCGATTTCGAAGCGCGCTGCGAACGCGCCATTCGTCGCCTCGGTTCGCGCAATGCCGCGCTGTATGCCGACCTGCGCCACCAGTACCAGGAGCAGGGCAACGCCGAAGCCCTGGCGAGGGCCCGCACCCTGATCGAATCCGGCGCAAGACTGACGGTCGCGGATCGCGAGCGTCTGCTGGGGCACCTCGAGGGCGGCGGGCGCTCGATCCTGACGGAGCCCGCGGCCCTGCTGACCCGGTCGCCGAAAGTCCCGGGTCTCGACGGCCGCAAGATGTCGAAGTCCTATGACAATACGATCGGCCTGCGCGAAGACCCCGACAGCGTCTCGAAGAAGCTGCGCGCGATGCAGACCGATCCGGCGCGAGTGCGCCGCAGTGATCCGGGTGATCCGGAAAAATGCCCGGTGTGGGACCTGCACCAGATTTACTCGAGCGAAACGACAAAGTCGTGGGTGCAGACCGGCTGCCGCAGCGCCGGGATCGGCTGCCTGGAATGCAAAAAGCCATTGATTGATTCGGTGGTCACCGAAATCGATACCATCCGCAAGCGTGCCCGCGAGTTCGAGGAAAGCCCGGAAGTCGTCGGCAACATCGTGGCCGAGGGCTGCGAGCGCGCACGCACGGCGGCGCGCGCGACCATGGACGACGTACGTTTGGCAGTTGGCCTGGAGAACCGGTGAGCGAATCCGCTGACAACGTGATTCCGGCCGGCGGCGAAACCGGCGCCATCGAGCCGCTCCCGCAGCAGGACGAAATGCCGTTCGCGATCGTCGATGGCGAGCCGATCACGGTGATGCCGCGCGACCTGTACATCCCGCCACAGGCGCTCGAGGTCTTCCTGGAGGCCTTCGAGGGTCCGCTGGACCTGTTGCTGTACCTGATCCGTCGCCAGAACCTCGACGTGCTGGACATCCCGATCGCGGCCATCACCCGCCAGTACATGGAATACATCCAGTTGATGCAGGAACTGGACCTCGAACTGGCCGGCGAGTACCTGCTGATGGCTGCAATGCTGGCGGAAATCAAGTCCCGCATGCTGTTGCCGCGCAGCCAGGACGGCAGCCAGGACGAGGATGATCCGCGAGCCGAGCTCGTGCGCCGCCTGCAGGAATACGAGCGGTTCAAGCTTGCCGCCGAGGACATCGACCGCCTGACCCGCCTCGATCGCGACGTATACCAGGCAAGTGTCGAGCTCGCCGACCGGCAGGTCGTGCGCCTGCTGCCGGAAATCGCGTTGCAGGAAATGCTGGTTGCGTTCAAGGACGTCGTGCAGCGCGCTTCGTCATTTGCCCACCTGCACGTGCAGCGTGAAACGCTGTCCGTGCGCCAGCGGATGTCGGACGTGCTGGCCATGCTGGCCGGGGGCGGGCTGGTCGAATTCGCGATGCTGTTTCGACTGGAGGAGGGAAGGCTGGGCGTCTGCGTGACGTTTGCGGCGTTGCTCGAGTTGCTGCGCGAGGGCCTGATCGATATCGTTCAGGCCGAGCCGTATGCCCCGCTGCACGTGCGTCGCGCCGAGCGCGCGCCCGATGCGCCGGAGCTCGATGACATCGAAATCACCACCGCGTCCTGACTGCCAGGCCATCATGGATCGAAACGACCTCGGGAAACTTGTGGAAGCTGCGCTGCTGGCCCATGGCCAGCCGCTGAACATGGAGCAGTTGCGCGGCCTGTTCGACGAGTTCGAGCGGCCAGATCCGGACGCGGTGCGCGAGGCATTGCAGGCACTGGCCCGAGATTGCGCCGAGCGGCCGCTGGAACTGGTCGAAGTCGCGAGTGGCTGGCGACTGCAGGTTCGCGGTGAGTACGCCGCCCGGTTGTCACGGCTCTGGCAGGAACGGCCGGGCCGCTATTCGCGCGCACTGCTCGAGACACTCGCGCTGATCGCCTATCGGCAGCCGATCACGCGTGGCGAGATCGAGAATGTCCGCGGGGTCACGGTCAATCCGAACATCGTACGCACGCTGACCGAGCGCGGCTGGATACGGGTCGTCGGGCATCGCGAGGTGCCGGGGCACCCGGAACTTCTCGGCACGACGCGTGAATTCCTCGACTATTTCGGGCTCCGAAGCCTGGACGAACTGCCATCGCTCGCGGCGCTGAAGGACATGGATGACGTCGGCATCCAGCTCGAGTTCGCCGAGTCGGTGCAGGCGGTGGCGGCCGGCGAACCGGCTGCCAACGACGCCGAAGCCGCGGGTTGAAGCGGCGCACCGCAGCACGAGCGCCGGATGCGATGCGCGATCGCATCCAGAAAGTGCTGGCCGGCCGCGGTGTCGGTTCACGCCGCCAGGTCGAAGCCTGGATTGCGTCCGGCCGCATCACGGTGAATGGCAAGCTCGCAAGCCCGGGCCAGCCGGTTGGCGCGCAGGACGATGTCCGGCTCGATGGCCGCAAGCTGCGGCTTGGCGACCTGGCGAGTGGCGAGCACTGCGGCCTGCTGTACCACCGGCCTCCCCGGGAGGAGGTACGCGGAACCGCGGACGGTTACCGGCGCAGTTCACTGGAGCGCCTGCCGAAGGCGGCCGGAAGGCGCTGGATCCCGATCAGCCCGTTGGCCGCGAACGATGGCGGGCTGGAAATGTTCGTCACCGACGGCCGGCTGGCGGCTGCCCTGATGCGCCGCGGCCATGAAATACCGTGCGAATACAGCGTGCGTATTCGCGGCGATCTCGATGAGTCGCGCATCGCCGGCATCCTGGCGGGTGCAGCAGCCGGGCCGGAAACCGAGGGTCGCCTGAAGTTCATCGAGCCGGCCGGAGGCGAGGGGAGCAATCGCTGGTTCCACGTGAGTTGCATCGGCCTGCGTCCACGGGACCTGAAGAAAATCCTTGAACGCAGCGGCCTGGAAGTGAACCGGGTGATCCGTATCCGGGTCGGCCCGATCGCGATGGATCGTGCGCTCGCGCGTGGGCGCAGCCGGGCGATGACCGATGCGGAACTGAATGCGCTGCGGAAGCTGTGCGCCGGGAGCGGGCCGCGCTGAACTCGTCGCGCTGCGCTACTGGCAGTCGAAACTCATCCCATTCGTTCCGGCGCCCGCGGGTCCAAGCAGGAACAAGTACGGCGCAGTGACCGCTGCGGGCTCGACCAGCCGGCTGCGATCCTCGGCAGGAAATGCCTGGAGCCGCAGCGCAGTCGCCACCGGCCCCGGGTTCAGGCTGTTGACCCGTATCGGGGTCTGCTCCAGTTCCTGTGCCAGCACCTGCATCAGGCCTTCAGTGCCGAATTTCGATGCCGCGTAGGCTCCCCAGTAGGCGTAGCCACGACGCCCGGCGCCACTCGACGTGAACACGATGCTGGCGCCCGTCGAGCGACGCAACAGCGGCAGCAGCGTCCGGGTCAGGATGAATGGCGCCGTGAGATTGACGTGCAGGACCCTGCACCAGGTCGGCACATCATAGTGATCGATGGGGCTCAGCATGCCGAGGATGCCGGCGACATGGGCGAGCCCGTCAATGCGGCGAAATTCACGGTCAAGCGCGTCGTGCAATGCGTCGTACTCCGGCGCGCCTGCCGTCTCGAGGTCGATCGGCAGCAATGCCGGCTGCGGACCGCCGGCCTGCACGATGCCGTCATAGACATTCTCGAGCTTGCGCAAGGTCCGGCCCAGCAGCGCAACCGTAGCGCCCTGCCTGGCCAGGGCGATAGCGACCGCCTGGCCGATGCCGCTGCCGGCTCCGGTGACGACGATGACGCGCCCCCGGTGCGAATCCGGCGCCGGGTCGTAGTTTCGTAGTTCCTGCCGTTCAGTCACGGTGCGTCCTCAATGCTGCCGGGCCGTGCGCCAGGCCGTCCACAGGCATTTCACCGAACCCAGTTCGGCAGGACTGCCGCCATCATGGAATTGCCCGCGCTCAATTTCGTCCAGCAGCGCGATGTGCAAGGCGCCGTACACGCGCTGGCCTCGCAATGCCGCGAAGTCGCCACCGGCAATTGCTGCCTGCGCGCGCCGCCACTGGTCGCGTGACCTTGCCGCAAGCGATTCGGGCTGCAGGCCGGTCCGGCCCGGCAGAACGTCCTGACGCCGGTCGCGGATGATTTCCACGCCGCGCACGGCCTGGCCAATGGCGCTGGCGAACTGCGTGACGCAGTCGGGCGGATGCGGCGCGTGAATGGCCGCGACCAGGGCCCGCTGCAGCCCGTCGGCAAGGTCGAAGTAGCGATCCAGTTCGGCTGCGGATGCGAAACTCGCACGGGCAAGATCGAGCTCGATGGCCGCCAGCAGGTCTTGCAGCGGAAGCGAGACACTGCGGGCCTCCGGGGCTGCCTGCTGGATGGCCCTGGTCAACGGATGCCTCGGCGCGCCTTCCGCCAGGCGCTGGATTTCCTCGCGCCACCACTGCAACTTGAGGTGCGCGACGCCGTGATCGATGTGCGCGCTGGCGATCGACCGCAATTCCGGCTCGAGGGCCAACAGCGCACGCAGCACATCCCTTGCCGGTGGCGGCGTGTACAGCCATGCGTACCATTGCATCGAGCCCGCCAACGGAGGGGCCGCCGCATCCGCGGTGGTGGCCGGCATTTCAGCGGTCTTCAGGTGCAGGCAGCTCGGGCACGTTGCCATCGTTCACGCGGATCGCGATCTCGATCTCGTCGAGTTCCTCGATGGGCTTCTCGCCGCGCACGCCGAGTTCCGTGAACTTGCGGGCGCCGGGCAGGACATTGCGCTCGAGCGAACCGACCGACGCGTTGAACGCATTGACACTGGACTCGAGCGCGCTGCCAAGCTTTGCCAGGTGATTGCGGAAGGTGCCCAGGCGTGAATACAGCTCTTCCGCCAGCTTGCGTATCTGCTCCGCTCCTTCCGCAAGCCTGGCACTCTGCCACCCGCTGTGGACCGCCTTCAGCA
>JAHFSF010000108.1 GCA_023265875.1 Gammaproteobacteria bacterium
TCCATCGGCTACGGCTATGTGCGCGATCCGGAAAACGGCGTCGATGCCGACAGCGTGCTGTCGGGCAGCTATGAGCTCGAAGTCGCGACGGAACGCGTGCGGGCCTCCGTGTTCCTGACGCCGCTCTACGATCCCGGCATGAATCGCATCAAGGCCTAGGTTCCCTGCCTAGGCGAGGCTCGCCAGCTCGATCTCGAAGGACATCCGCGTCCTGCCGGCGACGTCCCGGATGCTGAGCGTCAGCCGTGTCCGTGGTCCCTGCCAGTCGATGTCAATCACGCCGAAATTGACCTCGCGCAGCACCTCGCTGACGCGATTCGCATTGGGCGGCGTGACCGGCCACACTTCCGTGATGCCGCTGGAAGTCAGGTCCCACAGCGTGTACGGCACATTGACGTCGAGCTTCGACATCTCGGCGTAGTGGGTGTCGCCGCTCAGGAACACGACGCCGTTCGCGCCCTTGCGGCGGATCAGGTCGATCAGCCGCTGCTGGTCGCGTGCAAAATTGATCCATCCCTCCCAGCCCGGGAAATCGGCGAGTACCTGCAGGCTGGACGCGAACAGCCGCACCTCGGCGGGCACCTCGAGTTGCCGCTCGAGCCATTGCCACTGCCGTTCGCCAAGCATCGTGGCCGCATGATCCGGGTTGCGCGCATACGGTCCCGGCACCAGTAGTCCCGCGTTTTCCTTGGCCTTGGCCCAGTCGTCGTAGTTAGCGCCGGCCAGGTCGAGCGTCATGATCGGCGTGCGGTTATAGCGCAGGTCCGGCAGGATCACCTGCACGCGCTTGCCCGGCGGGCCGAAAACATAGGATGCGTAGACGCCATCGCGACCGCGGCGCGGCGAATCGGCGGGCTCGCCCCAGAACTCGAAGAATCGCTGCCGCGACTCTTCCTTGAACGGATAATCGCCGCCCGCGTCGTTCTCGCCGAAATCGTGATCGTCCCAGACCGCGACGATCGGCGTCGTGTTGCGCAGCCGGACGAATCCGGGTTCCCTGCCGAACTTGGCGTACTTCTCGCTCAGCACCGCCATGTCGCGGGTGTCCCCGTAGATATTGTCGCCAAGGAACATGAACAGGTCGAACGGTTCCGCGAGTATCGCGTCCCAGATCGGCTGGGGCTTCGATTCCTTCGAGCAGGACCCGAATCCGATGCGCGTCAGCGTGCGCCCGAGGGCCGGATGCGGATCCGACGAGGGCGTGTCAGTGCTCGTGCTGGAATAATTGCCAGCGGCCGCGGGGCCTGACGCGCTGCCCAGCGCCGCCGCGCCGGCCAATGCGATGGACTGGCGGAGCAAGGCTCGCCGTGCGGGATCGTGCTCTTTTTGGCTCATGGTCCGATGGATCCGTAGTGTTTGCCGCGCGCCAGTATGATGCCTGATGGCGCACATGAGCAATCCACCGCCGCATACGGAGCAGCGAGGAGCATTCTCAGTCACCATACTGGCCGAGGCGCGCCCGGGCCGGCAGCGACAGGAGAGCGACCATGGATGAACAGCAGGCACAGCCTTCACATGGCCGGCGACCCAGTGCCCGCGAGGCCAAGCGGGCGGCGCGCGCCGCGCGCGCCGGCATATCGGTGCCTTACATCACCCGCAAGATTCCCTGCTATGAAGTGCTCGGCGAGGAGGGGCTGGCGACGATCGAACACAATGCCGACACGATCCTCGAGGAAATCGGCATCGATTTTCGCGACGACCCCGAAGCGCTGTCCATCTGGAAGGCCGCGGGCGCCGACATCCAGGGCGAAAGAGTACGCATGCCCCGGGGAATGTGCCGCCAGCTGATCCAGGCGACCGCGCCCCGCGAATTCGTGCAGCACGCGCGTAACCCGTCGCGCGACGTCCCGATTGGGGGCAACCACACCGTGTTTGCGCCCGCCTATGGCTCGCCCTTCATCCGCAGCCTCGACGAAGGCCGCCGCTACGCGCGCATCGACGACTTCCGCAACTTTGTCAAGCTCGCATACCTCGCGAACTCGCTGCACCATTCCGGCGGAACCATCTGCGAACCGGTGGACCTGCCGGTCAACAAGCGCCATCTCGACATGGTGTACAGCCATATCAAGTACAGCGACAAGCCATTCATGGGTTCGGTGACGCACCCGGAGCGGGCCGCGGACACGGTCGAGATGGCGAAGATCCTGTTTGGTGAGGGCTATGTCGATCCGCTCACCGGCAGGCCGAACACGGTGATCGTCAGCCTGATCAACGTCAATTCCCCGATGACTTACGACGCCACGATGGTGGGCGCGCTGAAGGTGTACGCGCGCGCCAACCAGGCCTGCATCGTGACGCCATTCATCCTGGCGGGCGCCATGTCCCCGGTCACTGTGGCCGGCACCGCGACACAGACCCTGGCCGAAGCGCTCGCCGGAATGGCGTTTATCCAGTTGCTGAATCCGGGCGCGCCGATGGTCTTCGGCAGCTTTGCGTCGTCCTTGTCCATGCAGTCCGGCGCGCCGACCTTCGGCACGCCGGAACCCGCACTGGTGCTTTACATCATGGCGGCGATCGCGCGGCGGCTGGGCGTGCCGTTCCGCTCCGGCGGCAGCCTGTGCGCGTCGAAGATCCCCGATGCCCAGGCGGCCTTCGAGTCAGCCCAGACGCTGCTGCCCACCTGCCTGGCCGGCGTGAATTTCGTCCTGCACGTTGCCGGCTGGCTGGAAAGCGGGCTGGCGATGGGCTACGAGAAATTCGTCATCGATGCGGACCAGGCGGGGATGATGCACACGCTGCTCGAGGGCGTCGACCTGTCGGACAACGGCCAGGCGATGGCTGCCATCCGCGAGGTCGGGCCCGGCAAGCACTTCCTGGGCTGTGCGCACACGCTGGCAAACTTCGAGTCCGCGTTCTATCGGTCACCGCTTGCCGACAACAACAGCTTCGAGCAGTGGCAGGCGGAGGGCAGCAGCGACATGGCGACGCGAGCGAACGCCCTGTGGAAGAAACAGCTCGCCGGGTACGTCGCGCCGCCGCTCGACCCGTCAGTGGATGAAGCGCTGCTCGATTTCATCAACCGGCGCAAGGCAGCGTTCCCGGACTCGAACGTCTAGCAGGCTGGCCCGTGCGAATGCGCGCCAGAGACGCGTTCAATTCGCGAGCGCGGCAGTCCGGCGCGCTGCGATGAATGCCTTGGCCGTTTCGACCGCCATCGCCGCATCCCGGCAATAGGCATCAGCGCCGACCGCCCTGCCGAATTCCTCGTTGAGCGGCGCCCCGCCGACCAGCACGATGTACTTGTCGCGCAGGTTGTTCTGCTTCAGCGTGTCGATCACCAGCTTCATGTAGGGCATCGTCGTCGTCAGCAGCGCCGACATGCCCAGGATGTCCGGCTGGTGCTTTTCGAGTGCGGCGAGGTACTTTTCAACCGCATTGTTGATGCCAAGGTCGATGACCTCGAAGCCGGCGCCTTCGAGCATCATCGACACCAGGTTCTTGCCGATGTCGTGGATGTCCCCCTTGACCGTGCCGATCACGACCTTGCCGATCGGTTCAACGCCGGTCTCGGCGAGCAGCGGACGCAGGATTTCCATGCCGCCCTTCATGGCATTGGCGGCGAGCAGGACCTCCGGCACGAACAGGATGCCATCGCGAAAATCGATGCCGACGATACGCATGCCTTCCACCAGCGCGTCGTTGAGCACCCGTTCCGGGGACCAGCCGCGCTCGAGGAATATGCGGGTCGCTTCCTCGACCTCCACCTGCAGGCCGTTGTACAGGTCGTCATGCACCTGTGCGGCGAGTTCCGCGTCATTCAGCGTGCGCAGGTCGAAATCGCTCTCTGCCGACTCAGTCATTCCGCCCCAGCTCCGGTCGTACCGAATGGCAGCATGTTAAGCGGCGGGCAACATGTCGACTGGCCGCTTCGCGACGACTGCGTGCCCATGGACGACATGCGGGCGCAGTGGCCTGCGTGCTCATTGCGCGAGACGCCTGGATCGCTGGCGCAGGCTGTCCGGCTTTGCGGTTGCGGCGGATCTCCGGATCTGACGCTCAGCGATCGGCGGATGGCCGAACTGCCTGCGGTAACACCTGGAAAAATGCGGCGGCGACTGGAAACCGCAGGACGTGGTGATGTCCATGATCGGCATCGCGGTCTGCAGCAGCAGCTCACGGGCCCGGCGCAGTCGCATCTTCAGGTAATACTGCTTCGGCACGCAATCGAGGTGGCGCCTGAAGAGCCGCTCGATCTGCCTTCTCGACAAGCCGGTATCGCGTGCGATCGTGTCGAGCGACAGGGGCTTTTCGATGTGCTCCTCCATCAGCTGTGCCACCCTGATCAGGTTGCGATGTGACACTCCGACCTGCGCGCGCAACGGGATGTACTGAAGATCCTGGTCGCTGCGCACGCGTTCGAGCACGAACTGCTCGGATACGAGCTGCGAAATGCCCGGGCCAAGCTTCTGCTGGATCAGGTTGAGCATCAGGTCCAGCGGCGCCGTCCCTCCCGAGCAGGTATAGCGCCCCCGGTCGATGCTGAACAACTGGTCTGTGATCTGCACGCGCGGGAACTCCTCGCGGAGCGCGGAGAGGTTCTCCCAGTGGATGGTGGCGCGAAAATTGTCCAGCAGCCCGGCGCGGGCAAGCGCGTAGCCGCCGGTGCACAGTGCTCCAAGTGCATTGCCGTGCTCCGCCAGCCGGCGCAGGGCCGCAAGCAGCCGCGGCGTCACCGTTTCGCGGATGTTGATGCCGCCGCAGACAAACAGGATTTCGGTCTTTCCCAGCTTGTCCAGCGCAATGGTCGGCGTGAGGTCGAGGCCACAGCTCGCGATGACCGCGCGGCCATCGAGGCTGACGATCGACCACTCGTAGACGTCCTGACCCGCGAGCCGATTCGCCATGCGCAATGGCTCGACCGCGTTCGATACCGCGATCAGCGAGTAATTCGGCAAGGTCAGAAAAGCGAACTTGCTCCTGGGCAGGGCGGTGCCGGATGCCTTGCTGTCACTTGGAGTCGGCATGCCGGCTGCAGTATGCCACCGGCACCGTCGGGGTTGTCCAATTCCGACATCGATCTGTCGCATTTGGGGCTGCCCGCAGCGCGCCAGCGGCTACACTTCCGGCAACGGAATGCAGGGGCTGGCGGCAGATGAAATCTCAGGCGCGGGTGGTCGTGATCGGCGGCGGTATCGTTGGCGTCAGCACCCTTTATCACCTGGCACAGAAGGGCTGGTCGGACGTGGTGCTGGTCGAACGGGCGGAACTGACTGCTGGTTCGACCTGGCATGCCGCCGGCCTGCTGCCGCTCTTCAACATGAGTTACACGGTCGGCCAGCTGCACAAGTACTCGGTCGACCTGTACAAGCGCCTGCCGGCGGAAACCGGCCAGGAAGTCAGCTTTCACGTGACCGGCAACCTGCGCCTGGCCACCTGCCGGGAGCGCATGGACGAGTATCAGAAGTACTGTGGCACGGCGAATACCATCGGCGTGCCGTTCCAGGTGATCGGACCGCGCGAAGTCAAGAGCCTGTGGCCCCTGGTTGAACTCGGCAATGGGACCGATACGCCGGCCATCATCGGCGCCCTCTATCATCCGCAGGACGGGCATATCGCCCCCGCCGACCTCACGATGGCGCTGCGCAAGGGCGCGCGCGCGCGCGGTGCGGAGATCTACGAGCAGACCGAAGCCACCGCGGTCTCGCGCACGCGTGGAGGTGAATGGCTGGTGCGGACCAGCAAGGGCGACATCGTGGCCGAGCACGTCGTCTGCGCGACCGGGAACCACGCCCGCCAGACCGGGCGCATGTTCGGACTCAACGTGCCGGCGATCCCGGTTGAGCACCAGTACGTCGTCTACGATGAATCGCCGGAGCTGAAGGCCTACCGCCAGGCTGGCGGGCGCGAGCTGGCGGTGCTGCGGGAACCGGACCAATCGTATTACCTGCGCGAAGAACGCATGGGCTGGATTCTCGGGCCCTATGAAGCAGGCGCGCCGGCGCGCTTTGCCGACGGCGTGCCGGAGTGGTTTGGCAAGAGCCTGTTTGAGGGCGACCTGGAACGGCTGCTGCCACACATCGAAGCCGCGCAAAGACGGGTGCCGGCGCTCGCGAGTTGCGGCATCAAGGATATCGTCAACGGCCCGATCTCCTACACGCCCGACGGCAGCCCGCTGGTCGGCCCCGCCTGGGGCGTCCGCAACCTCTGGATCAACGAGGGCCACAGTTTTGGCATCACCGCCGCCGGCGGCGCAGGCTGCCAGCTGGCCGAGTGGATCATCGAAGGCGAGCCGGGGATCGACATGCTGGCCGTCGATCCGCGCCGTTTCGGGCCGTACACCAGCAAGCGCTACCTGGTGCAGAAGAACGAAGAGACCTACCGCAACGTCTTCGTCATTCATTTCCCGGACGAGGAACGACCGGACGCCAGGCCCGCCAAGACGAGCCCTGTCTATGACCGGCTCAGATCCATGGGCGCGGTATTCGGCCAGCGCTATGGCTGGGAACGCGCCAACTGGTTCGCGCCGCCCGGCGTGGACGCGAAGGATCGATGGAGCTTCCGCCGCTCGAATTATTTCGAGCACGTCGGCAACGAATGCCGCCGGATCCGCCACGGCGTCGGCGTCATCGACCTCACGCCGTTCACCAAGCACGAGGTTTCAGGCCCGGGCGCCGAGGCCTGGCTGGACGGCCTGGTGGCCAACAAGGTCCCCGGCAAGGTCGGGCGCATGGCCCTGTGCCATGCGCTGACGCAGCGCGGCGGCATCCGCTCGGAGTTCACGATCACGAAACTCGCTGAGCACCAGTACTACCTGGTCAGTGCCGGCGCGGCCGAACGCTACGACAGCGATTACCTGCAGAAGATGCTGCCGCAGGATGGCTCCGTCGAGCTGCGCAATATCACGACGAGCCGCGGTTGTTTCGTGCTGGCCGGACCGCGATCGCGCGAGGTGCTGGCGAAACTTACCGACCTGCCGCTCGACAACACGGCGTTCCCCTGGCTCACGGGGAAAACGGCCGAGGTCGGGCTGGCGACGGACGTGCACCTGCTGCGCGTGAATTTCATCGGCGCACTCGGCTGGGAACTGCATTTCCCGATCGAGTACGCGCACCACCTGTTCGACGCGCTGTTTACCGCAGGCAGGGACGCCGGCATCGGCATGGCCGGCATGCGCGCGATGGAATCGCTGCGCCTGGAAAAGTCCTACCGCATGTGGGGCAGCGACCTGACGCGCGACTACACGCCGTTCGAGGCCGGCTTGGACCGGTTCGTGCGCATGAACAAGGGCGCGTTCATCGGCCGGGAGGCGCTGGAGAAGCAACTGGCGGCGGGTGTGCCAAACCGCTTCGTGACACTCGAGGTCCATGGCGTCACCGACGCAGACCCGCTCGGCAACGAGCCGCTGTTCGATGCGCAGGGCACGATGATCGGTCGCGCGACCGCCGGCTATTACGGCCACGTGCTGAAGAAGAGCCTCGCCATCGGCTATGTGAAGTCCGCGTTCGCGGCGGCCGGCACGCCACTGCAGATCGAGATTCTCGGCGAGCGGAAAGCGGCAACGGTGCTGGTCGACTCGCCATATGATCCCGCCAACAACGATCTGAAGGCCTGAGCGCCGCGCCTGGCATGAAACGGCAATCCTACTCGGGCCTGGCGCTGCTCTGGCGGGGCCTCTCGCAGCACCGCGGGTGGCGTGAGCAATGGCGGCGTGCGGAGCCGAAGCCAGCCTACGATGCCGTCATCGTCGGTGGTGGCGGGCACGGCCTGGGTACGGCGTATTACCTCGCGGCCGAGCACGGCCTCAGCAATATCGCGGTGCTCGAAAAGGGCTGGATCGGCGGCGGCAACACCGGCCGCAACACCACCATCATCCGCTCCAACTATCTGTTCGATGAAAGCGTCAGGCTGTATGACCATGCCGTGAAGCTGTGGGAGCACCTGTCACAGCAGCTCAACTACAACGTGATGTTCTCGCCGCGCGGCGTGATGATGCTGGCGCACACCGTTCACGACGTGCAGGTGCTGAAGCGCCACGTGCATGCCAACCGCTGCAACGGCGTCGACAATGAATGGCTCACGGCCGCGGAAGCCAAGGCCTTGTGTCCACCGCTGAATATCGAGGCGAATATCCG
>JAHFSF010000109.1 GCA_023265875.1 Gammaproteobacteria bacterium
TGTGCACGCGCCTGGCGACGGTCAGCAGGTAGATCACGCCGGCGGACACGTGCAACCCATGGAAGCCCGTGATCATGAAGAAGGACGAGCCGAACTGCGGCGCGCCCCAGGGATTGTGCCAGGGACGCACGCCTTCCAGGATCAGCTTGGTCCACTCGAAGGCCTGCATGCTGACGAAGGTCACGCCGAGGGCGGCGGTCGCCACCATCAGCAGCACGGTATTGCGGCGATTGCGGCGGTAGCCGTAGTTGACTGCGAGCGCCATGGTGCCGCTGCTCGTGATCAGCACGAAGGTCATGATCGCGATCAGGATCAGCGGGATGTCCTGGCCGCCGATGTTCAGCGAGAACACGTGGCTCGGATTCGGCCAGGTCGCGGTCGTCGAAATCCGGACGTTCATGTAGGACGTCAGGAAACAGGTGAAGATAAAGGTGTCGGACAGCAGGAAGATCCACATCATCGCCTTGCCCCACGGCACCGAAAACGCCTGCTTGTCCGAGGCGAAATCGGCTGCGACCTGCTGCAGGGGGGCGAGGGTCGCGACCTGGGCGTCGTGGGCCATTGGAATCGATCTCCCTAGAGGTACAGCAGCGCGCCGAACAGCGCGAACCAGACCAGCATCAGGTAATGCCAGTAGATAGTGCAGAGCTCGACCGACAGGCGCAGGTCGACGACCTCGACGCCCTGCAGCAGGCGCTTCATGGTCCGCCCCCAGACCCACAGGCCGCCAAGCAGGTGCAGGCCATGCACCGCCGTCAGCAGATAGAAGAATGCGGTGGCGGGATCGCCCTGCACGAACTGGCCGGAATCACGCAACTGGCCCCAGGCGACCAGCTGGCCCGCAAGGAACGCGATCGCAAACAGGCCGCCCGCGATCAACCCGAGCTTCAGGCGCTGCAACAGGCCCCTGCCGACGGCATGACGCGCGAACTGCATCGCAATGCTGCCGATCACCAGCAGCGCCGTGTTGATCCACAGCACGTCCGGCAGCATCACGTGCGACCAGTCGCCGTGATGCGAGCGCATCGAGTACGCCGACAGGAACAGGCTGAACAGCGAGGTCACGACCGCCAGGAATATCCAGAGGCCGAGCCGCGCGGGTGCCATGCGCACCGCAGCGATGTCTCCTGCCTCGCTGCCGGTTTCCCAGGAGCGTGCCGTCAGGCGCCGGGCCACGAGCACCCAGATCACGACGCCGACCAGCAGCGCAACCGTGACGGTGACCGGGCTCAATGCCTGATCCCGTGATCGCGGCCGGAGCCGAGGCGCGGGTCCACCGGCTCGTTCTGCGGAATGAAATCTTCCTTCGCGCCGGGCACGCTGTAGTCATAAGCCCAGCGATGCACCTCGGGGAGCCTCGGGCCCCAGTTGCCGTGCTTCGGCGGCGTGTCCGGCGTCTGCCATTCGAGCGTCGTGGCGCGCCACGGATTCACCGGCGCCTTTTCGCCACGCCTGAGGCTGACGATCAGGTTGTACAGGAACACGATCTGGGCAGCGGCGACGATGAGCGCCGCAATCGTGATCACCTTGTTGATCGTATGTACCGAGTCCGGAATGAACACGGTGTTGCCAAGCGCGAAATAGCGGCGCGGCACGCCGAGGATGCCGAGGTAATGCATCGGCAGGTAAATGGCGTAGGTGCCGAGGAACGTGAACCAGAAGTGCAGCTTGCCGAGCTTCACGTTCCACATGCGCCCGGTGATCTTCGGGTACCAGTGATAGATCGCGCCAAACACCACCAGGATCGGCGAGACGCCCATGACCATGTGGAAGTGGCCGACCACGAAATAGGTATCCGAAAGCGGCAGGTCGACGGTCACATTGCCGAGGAACAGGCCGGTCAGCCCGCCGTGCACGAAGGTGAAGATGAAGCCGATTGCGAACATCATCGGCACGGTCAGGTGGATGTCGCCCTTCCACAGCGTCAGCACCCAGTTGTAGACCTTGATGGCTGTCGGCACGGCGATGATCAGCGTCGTCGTCGCGAAGAAGAACCCGAAGTAGGGGTTCATGCCGCTGACATACATGTGGTGCGCCCACACGACGAAGGAGAGGCCGCCGATCGCGAGGATCGCCCAGACCATCATCCGGTAGCCGAAGATGTTCTTGCGCGCGTGCGTGGACAGCAGGTCGGAGACGATGCCGAAGGCGGGCAGCGCGACGATATAGACCTCGGGGTGGCCGAAGAACCAGAACAGGTGCTGGAACAGCAGCGGGCTGCCGCCGTGGTGATCGAGCGGCTGGCCCATCGACGTGGTGGCCGGCAGGAAGAAGCTGGTGCCGAGAGTGCCGTCGAGCGTCATCATGACCGCGGAGACGAGCAGCGCCGGGAAGGCCAGCAGGCCCAGGATCGTCGCCATGAAGATGCCCCAGACGGAGAGCGGCATCCGCATCAGCGTCATGCCGCGGCAGCGCGCCTGCAGCACCGTGGTCACGTAATTCAGGCCGCCCATCGTGAAGGCGACGATGAAGAATGCGAGCGAGACCAGCATCAGGATGATGCCGAGGCCTGCGCCTGGCGTTCCCGCAAACACGGACTGCGGCGGATAGAGCGTCCAGCCTGCGCCGGTCGGTCCGCCGGGCACGAAGAAGCTCGAGAGCAGTACCAGCACGGCCAGCAGGTACACCCAGAAACTCAGCATGTTCATGTACGGGAACACCATGTCCCGCGCGCCGCACATCAGCGGGATCAGGTAGTTGCCGAAACCGCCGAGGAACAGCGCCGTCAGCAGGTAGATCACCATGATCATCCCGTGCATGGTGACGAACTGGAGGTAATGGCTCGGGTCCACGAAGTGGAAGCTTTCAGGGAAGCCGAGCTGCAGGCGCATCAACCCGGACAGCACGAGCGCGACGAGGCCGACGAAGATCGCGACGAGGGCATACTGGATTGCGATGACCTTGTGGTCCTGGCTCCAGACGTACTTTTCGATGAATGTGTGAGGATCGTGAATCGGAGCGTCACGGTCCGCGATTGCCACGTATGCCATCAGTTACCCCTCCCGGCCGTCATCGCAGTCCTCGTATCCTCGGCGCGCAGCGTGTTGATGTAGGAGACGAGGTCGTTGATCGCCCGGTCGTCAGCCAGGATGTCCGCCATGACGCCCATCTGCCAGCCATAGAAGTCCTGGCGATGGGCGCCGCGTATGCGTTGCTGGAAATTCTGCAGTTGCCGGACCAGGTACCAGTCATAGGCTCCCGCGAGGCGCGGCGCATTGAGCGCCCAGATGCCCTGGCCATTGACGCCATGGCAGGCCGCGCAGGTCGTATACAGCGATTTGCCGCGCTTGACGTCGCCGGTGACGGTCGCCTGGGGCGCATGTCCTGGCAGCGACTCGACGTAAGCTGCGACATCCCGGATCGCGGTGTCATCCGGCAGCATCGCGGCAAATGCCCGCATCTGGGCGCCATAGCTGTCCTTCTCATGCGTACCACGCAGGCCGTTGCGGAAGTTGTGCAACTGCCGCCGGATGTACAGCGCATTCTGGCCAGCCAGCCGCGGTGCATTCAGCGCCGGATTGCCCTCGCCACCAGGACCGTGGCAGGCCATGCAGACCGCATATTGGGTGGCGCCGGCTGCGGGATCCGCGGCAGCAAGCGCCTGCGTTTCGCGGAAGGTCGGCTGGGCGGCCAGCCAGGTGTCGAATTCATTCCGTGGCACCACGACGACGCGCCCGCGCATCGCGAAATGCGCCACCCCGCAGAGTTCCTCGCAGAGTACTTCGTACTCGCCGGTCTTCGTCGGTGTCAGCCAGAGGTAGCTGATCATGCCGGGGACGAGGTCCATCTTGACCCGGAACTGCGGGACCGTGAAGTTATGCAACACGTCCTTTGAGCGCAGCAGCACCTTGACCGGCTGGTCCACCGGCAGCGTCAGTTCCGGCCGCGCGATCAGTACGTCGTCCTGGCCGTCCGGATCCTCGGGATCGATGCCGAACGGATTCTCCGGCGAAATGAGTTTCACGTTGGTCTTGCCGAGCGTCCTGTCCTTGCCCGGGAAGCGGAAGCTCCAGTGCCATTGCTGGCCAACCGCCTCGACGATGGAGACGTTCTTCGGGACGATGACGAACTTGGCCCAGACGAACAGGCCCGGCGCAAGCATCGCCGCAACACCGATGGCGGTGATAATCGTCAACCACCACTCGAGCTTCTTGTTCTCGGGCTCGTAGTCGGCTTTCTGGCCCTGCTTGTGCCGGTACCGGTACACCACCCAGGCGAGGAACAGGTTGACCGCGACGAACACGGTGCCCGTGACCCAGAAAGTCAGGAGCACAGTGTCGTCCATGGTTGACCAGTTCGACGCGATCGGCGTGAACCACCAGGGACTCATGAAATGGAAGATGACCGAGCCGACGACCAACAGGACCAGAACGACTGCGATCAACATCGGCTAGTCCCCCTGTACGGCGCGGACCCGGTCGCCGGTGGCCCGGCGGCGGCGCTGTACGGCGCTGAACGGATTGACGAAATGGCTGTCGACGCCCGCAAACTCGGCCTCGGTGTGACGCGTCTTCATCATGTGGCGCACGGCGGCTTCCTGGTCCTTGCGGGCATAGATCAGGATCAGGTACTTGCCGGCCTCGATGTCCTCGTGAAAGCGCTCGAGCTTCCTGTTTTCCTTCTCGACGCCGATCAATCCGCCTTCCCAGGCGCCGAACAGGGTAGCGACGCCGCAGAGCGCGACGAATACGAACCACGGGATGTTCGCGAACGGCCCGAAGTTGTCCAGCATCACGCAACCGACCACGCCGGCGAACAGGCCGATCGCCGCGCCGACGAAGCCTTCGCGGACGACATCCAGCGTCTCGAGGTAATTGCCGGAGTGGATATGGCGCTTCTTGAGCCCGGACTCGTCCCTGGCGATCACGTGCACGAAGAAGTCATCGATGCCCACATCGTGCAGATCGTCGGA
Source organism: Gammaproteobacteria bacterium (assembly GCA_023265875.1). Taxonomy (GTDB): domain Bacteria; phylum Pseudomonadota; class Gammaproteobacteria; order Steroidobacterales; family Steroidobacteraceae; genus SCUD01. The sequence goes on from JAHFSF010000109.1 coordinate 4,913, forward strand.
CACCCGCGAGGTGCTTTCAAGCTCGGGCGCGACGTAATACAGGCACTTCATCACTCCCCCCGTAAGATCGTGGGCACGTCAGTAAGTTCTTGTCTTTATTGGAAATATCGCGACGCGCAGGGATTCACTCGGGCGAGAGTCTCGCACAACCCTTCGGGCTTGGGAAGGCCGGTTCAGCCGACGCAACCGCTGGCGTTGAATTTGACGCTGGCGACGGCGCCATACCGGTTTTCGTATTCGGCCGACAGGCTGCCGTCGCGCCAGCGCCAATGCCGCGCGTTCGTCATCAATGCGGTCTTGTATTCGAGGCCGTGCGGCAGCTCGAGCGTCGGCCGGATGGTGCTGCCGTCCGGGTAACCGAGAAGCTCGCTGTCGGCCTCGCCGATGTCGCCGATACGGACGTGGCCGACGCCGTCCTCAATTGCGAACTCGATCGGCACGAAGCGGGTCGGCAACCACGTCGTGACGAGTTGCTCACCGAACAACTGAAAGATTCCCCCGCCAGCCTTGCCGCAGGCGATGGTATCTAACGCCTTGCGCTGCTCGGGGGATGCACTGCTGTCGATGTAGGCGCATGCAGCGCCATGGCCGTGCTCGATCAGGCCGGGGAAGTCGTAGTACACGGCAAAGCGCGTGTCGGCGAGGTCCGTGCTGCCGAAGCGGCCCTTCCGGATCTGCCAGAGGCCCCAGCCCCGGCAACTTCCGCCATTGGGCGGTGCATTGAAGTTGCAGGGGCAGCCCCAGTCACAATTGCAGGCTGTGAAATAGTCTCCCTCGAAATTCCACGCGGCCATTCGCGCCTGGTCTCAGGCCAGCGCCGGCCAGAGCCAGCCGAATGCGCCGCCCGTCAGCAAGCCGTAAATCAATCCATCCAGCGTCGCCCTGAGGGTCGTTGACCATGAGCGGTGGTACCAGATGGACATCTGCCACAGCGCGGCGGTGTAAGCGATGAAAGCCGTAGTACAGGCGAAGCGGAAAACGACCAGGTATTCCGTGCCGGGCGGCAACGTGTGCCCGGTGACATAGGCGGTGAGGATCCCGACGATCACCACGTAGATGAACCACTGCGCCAGGCTCTTGTTGATCGAGAAGGGGCCATTCGGCAGCACGGTCAGGAGCATCACCGGGCCGCGCTTCATCTTCTCGTTGAACTCCGGCGACTTCATGGCTTTCATGTCCGCGGCGCGCGGCAGCATGTAGTCGCCCGGCGGGATCGCGAAGGGACGCAGCGCATCCTGGACCTTGTCCTCGTTTGGCACCTTCGGGCATTCGCTGCGATGCCAGAATGGACCCATATGAATGATGGAGCTGGCGACGAAGACGATCACTGCGGACAGCAGTATCGGCATCCAGAGCGCGGCAATGCTGATCATTTGTATCTCCTCGTGAACATGCGGCGCGGACAGATGGTGACGATCATAGCCCCGAAAGCTGGGCCCGGGTATCCAGCTCGTGACCCTTGCGCCCGCCGCGGACCAGGGCGCCCTGGCCGAGGGTGCTCTCGATCATGACCCGCGCTGTATCCACGGATCGATGCGCAAGGGCCGCGGCGCCGTCGTGCAACACCTTCGAATCGCGCACGTACTGCTCGTTGTTTTCCATGTCTTCCGCGCTCCAGCCGCGCGTGTGGGCGACGTACGGGAACTGCGGGAACTGGCAGCCGAGCTCCGCGAAGAAACCGAGCAACTGGCCCGCAACGGCCTGCACGTTGTCCTGCCCGCCGGTGATGATGAAAGCCGCGACCTTGTTGCGCATCAGGTGCCGGTTGGCGACGGTTTCCTGGTTCTGGATGCAGTTCATGCGCTCGATCATCCTGTAATAAAGACTGCTTGCGCCGCCCCAGCGGATCGGCGTGGCGATGACGATCACGTCGGCCCAATGAACGACGCCCTCGTATACGCGGTCCATCTGGTCGTTGGGGTCCATCTGCGTGATCGAGCAGGGCCAGGTGCAGGCGCGTGCCGACTTGGAATAGAAGCCTTCGCAGGCGCGGAATGACAGGTCGCGGATCCTGAGCAGCTGCGCATCGCATTCACGATCCTTGCGGCCGCGCACTGCTGCGAGCGCATGTTCCAGCAGGTCCTCCGATGTGCTGTATCGCGGCTGCCCGGCCGTCATCGACGTCGTCGAGATGCCGAGGACGCGGATCGGGCCCGGCTCGCGGCGCGGATCGCGCGCCAGCGGATGCGGCGCGTGCGGCAGGCGCCCACGCTTCGTCTTCTGCGCTTCGTTGACCAGCACCCTGCCGTTTTCGACTTTGACGTCATGAGACGGCACGCGGTCGGCCTCATAGCCCGGCTCGCCCTCGCCGGTCTGCCAGTGGAACTTGTAGTAGTGCCAGGGACAGACGATGTAATCGCCGTCGAGCCGCCCGTTGCCGAGCGGCCCGCCGACATGATTGCAGACGCCGGAAATCGCGCCGAACCGGCCGTCCCTGAAGGTCAGTGCAATGCGCTTTGTACCGACCCGCAGTTCCTGAACCGACTTTCCCGCCAGTTCATCGCTCGAGCCGACGTCAATCCAGTTTCCCCCGGTCATTGCAACTCCTTCGCAGAGCCTAGGTGCGACCCTGGCCGCGATACAGGAAAGCGACGAGCGCACCGAGCACGAGTGTCATGATCGTGTCGAACGCGATCTGCTTGACGGCCAGCATGCCCGGCATACCGTTGAAGCCGAATCGCAGGCCTTGTCCGAGCCAGGCGATGAGGAACTTCCTGTTCATGACGAATCCCCTTTGGTCAGGAATGTCAGGGCTCTCTCAGGCCCGATGGACCCGGCTTCAACGGTATGCCGGGATCGAAACTCCAGTAATCGGCGCTCTCGGATGTCCAGGAATGCACGGCGAGCCTGAGACCCGTCGGCTCGTCCAGCGAGCCCGCCGCGATGGACCACAGTGGCTCGTCGTCGCCTTCCCAGAACAGGCTCGAGCCGCAGGTGTCGCCGCGCTCGATATGGACATGCTCCCTGCGGGCGCAGCGGACCACGGATCGCGAACCTCACCGCGCCGCAAAGGCAGCGGCCGGTCGCGCGGATGGCGGACGATTCACTGCTCATGTACGGGACCTCGCATTTCCCGGCGCCCGATCTTAACGCCTAGGACGGCGCGCCGATCAGCACCGACGTCATCGCGATGGACTTGATGACCC
>JAHFSF010000110.1 GCA_023265875.1 Gammaproteobacteria bacterium
TCTCGAGCGCCGCTTGCGCGAGGCGGGCTATATCGTGCTGTTCTGGGGCGACGCCGGTTGGGTGAGGTATTTTTCGAAGAAGCCGATCCAGCGCCTGCAGGACTTGAAGTCAATGCGCGTCTACGCGAGTTCCGGCGACCCCGAGAGCGTGGACATGCTGAAGGATTACTACACGCCGGTCGTGCTCGAGCCGGACCAGATCCTGCTCGGGCTGCGCAACGGCATGATCGACGCATTGCCGGTGCCGGCGTTCCTGGCCAATTTCAGCCAGGTCCCGACCTATGCGCCGTACATGCTGGACCTGCGCTGGGCGCCGATCACCGGCGCATTTGTCGTCACCGAGCGCGCCTGGAACAAGCTCGATCCTGCCACGCAGGCCTGGCTGCGTGAATCATCGGAGCGGGCAGGCTACGAAATGCGCCGTGCGAGCCGCGTCGAGGACGAACAGGCGGTGCAGGCGATGCAGGACAAGCAGGGCCTGAAGATCGTGTCGCTGTCGGCGGATGCCGAGCGCGAATTTCGCGCGGAAGTCGCGCGCATGTACCCCCGAATCCGCGGCACCCTGGTGCCGGCACCGATGTTCGACGCGACGGTCGAAGCGCTCAAGGCACGGCCTGCAACCGGCTCGTGATAGCGTTCGTACATCGCGCAGAGAACCTGTTGCTTGCGGCAGTGCTCGCCCTGCTCGTTCTGCTCGGCGTGGCGAGCGTCACCACGGCATTCCCCAACACTGATGAACTGATCCGCCACCTGACACTGCTGGTCGGCATGCTGGGCGGTATGGCAGCCGCCCGCGATGGCAGGCTGCTGTCGATGGGGACCTTCGCGCAGGCCCTGCCGGGCTCGTGGAAACCTGCGATTGAGGCCTACACGGGCCTGGTTGGCACGACGGTATCCGCGCTCCTCACATTCGCGGCCTGGCAATTCGTAGCGGACGAGGCCGGGTCGGGAAGCACGCTCGCCTTCGGTGTGCCGCGCATCGTGCTGCAGGCCGCGATGCCGCTCGGATTTGCCTTCATCACGCTGCGGCTGGCTCGCCACGCGGCCGCGGGCATTGCGGCCCGGATCGTGGTGCTCGCCGTCGCCATCGGCCTGACGTTCGCCGTGGCGCAGCTCGAAGGCGGGTTCGCGGCGCTGCAGACGCCACTGCTGATCGCACTCGCCGCTGCGATCCTGTTTGGCGCTCCGCTATTTGTCGGTCTCGCGGGCATTGCGCTGATCTTCTTCATCAGCGCGGGAGATCCGATCGCGTCGATACCGCTCGACCATTACGACCAGGTCACCAACCCGTTACTGGCCACGCTGCCGCTGTTCACGCTCGCCGGCTACATCGTCACGGCGAGCGGTGCGGCGCGGCGCCTGGTGCGCCTGCTGCAGGCGTGGTCGGGCCACCTGCGCGGCGGCCCGGCCGTGGTGACAGTATTTGCCTGCGCATTCTTCACGGCGTTCACCGGCGGATCGGGCATCACGATCCTGGCGCTTGGCGGCCTGCTGATGCCGATCCTGATGCATTCCCGTTACGACGATCGCATGGCCCTGGGGCTCGTGACCGGCGCGGGATCGCTGGGTGTGCTGTTCGCGCCTTGCCTGCCGCTGATCCTGTATTCGATTGTCGCGCAGGTTTCGATCGAGGCGATGTTCCTGGGTGGCGCCTTGCCGGGGATATTGATGGTCGCCCTGGCCTGCGGCTGGGGCATCGCGATGTCGCCCCAGCGGAAATTTCGCCCGCGCTTCAGCTGGCGGCGCGTCGCGGTAACGACCTGGCGCGCCAGGTGGGACCTGTTGCTGCCGGTCGTCCCCCTGGTCCTGATCTTCGGCGGCTTCGCACTGCCGGTGACTGCGGCTGCACTGACGGCCGCCTATGCGTTCCTGATCGCCGCCCTGGTGAATCGCGACCTGCCACGAGGCGAGAGACTCATCGAAGTGATGTGCGAATGCGGGTTGCTGGTGGGCGGCGTGCTGCTGATCCTGGGCACGGCGATGGGCCTGACCAACCTGCTGATCACGGATCACGTGCCGGACCGGCTCACGGTATGGATTGCGGGCGCGATCGATGCGCGCTGGGTCTTCCTGCTGATGCTGAACCTCGTCATGGTCGTGCTCGGTTGCCTGATCGAGATCTTCTCGGCCATCATCGTGGTCGCGCCGCTGATCGTGCCGGTGGCGCTCGCATTCGATGTCGATCCAGTGCACCTGGGCGTGATCATGCTGGCCAGTCTCGAGCTCGGTTACCTGATGCCGCCCATCGGCCTGAATCTGCTGATGTCGGCGTCGCGATTCCGCCGGCCGATGCTCGAAGTCGCCCGCGCGAGCCTGCCGATGCTCTTCGTGCTGGCCGTCGGTGTCGCGCTGATCACCGCATTCCCGCAGCTGACACTGGCCCTGCCGCGATGGGTCCTGTGACCTGGCGGCCCGGGGGCAGGCCCTGCGCGCTGCTGCTGGCGGGTCTGTGCCTGCTGGCCATGCCGCAAGCCGATGCGCAGGACCTTCGCACGCTGGCGGAGCGCACCGGCTTTCGCGAGACCGGCCGCTATGACGAAGTGCAGCGGCTGTGCACGGCCTTCGCGAAACGATGGCCGAAACAGGCACGCTGCTTCGAGTTCGGCCGCACGCCGCAAGGGCGGCCGATGCTCGCGCTGGTGGCGTCCGCGGACCGGATCCTGACACCGGCGGCCGCGCGGTCCGCGAAGCGGCCGGTGCTGCTATTCCAGGGCGGCATCCACGCGGGCGAAATCGACGGCAAGGACGCGGGTTTCCTGGTGCTGCGCGAATTGCTCGAAGGCCGCGCGGAGCCGGGGGCGCTGGCCCGCGTGACCTGGCTCTTCGTCCCGGTATTCAATGTGGACGGGCACGAACGTTTCGGTCCGTGGCAACGGCCAAACCAGCGCGGTCCCGAGGAGACGGGCTGGCGCACGACCGCGCAGCGCTTGAACCTGAATCGCGACTACATGAAGGCCGAGGCGCCCGAAATGCAGGCCATGTTGCGGCTGCTTGGCGACTGGGACCCGATTCTCTACGCCGACCTGCACGTGACCGACGGTGCGAAATTCCGCCCGGACATTTCGATCCAGGCGGAGCCGGGCCTGGGCTGGGATCCCGGACTCGCTCGCACCGGGCTCGCGCTGCAGGCGGACGTCATCAGGCGGCTCGAGGAGTCCGGTTTCCTGGCGCTGCCGTTTTATCCAAGTTTCGTGACTGCGGATCGGCCGGAATCCGGATTCCAGGTCGCCGTCTCATCGCCGCGCTTTTCAACCGGGTACTGGGCGAGCCGCAACCGCTTCGGCGTGCTCGTCGAGACGCATTCCTGGAAACCCTACGTGCGTCGCGTGCAGGCGACGCGCGCGACCCTGCTCGCGATGACCGGGATCGCGGCACGGGACGGCAAGCGATGGCTCGAACTGGCCCGGCAGGCCGATGCGCGGAGTGCATCCATCGGTGGGCACACCCTGGCACTGGCCTGGGCCAACACCGGCGACGTCAGGGTGACCGACTTCGCCGGCTACGCATACACGCGGGCGCCTTCCGCAGTCTCCGGCACCGACTGGATCCGCTACGACGAGTCGAAACCCGAGATCTCGCGGGTGCCGCTGCAATACGCCGTGCGACCGGATTTCACGGCGCCGGCACCGCGTGGTGGCTACCTCGTGCCGCCTGAACACGCGTTGTGGATGGCGCCCAAGCTCGCCCTTCACGGCATCCATTACGAGGCGCTGCCTGGCGCGCGGCCCGGCATGAAGGTGCAGGCCTTTCGTGCGGCGAGCGTGTCGCGGGCGGCTGCGAGCCTCGAGGGCCGCTTCCTTGTCAGCGTGGCGGGCGAATGGAGGGAGGAATCGAGGGATATTCCGGCCGGAACGCTGTTCGTGCCGATCGCGCAGCCGCGCGCAACCGTCATCATGGGCCTGCTGGAGCCGCAGGCGCCGGATTCCTTCGTCGCCTGGGACTACTTTGCGAATGCCTTCGAGGCCAAGGAGTACATGGAAAACTACGCGATCGAGGAGGTGGCGCGCGAGATGCTCGCAAAGGACGCTGCACTCGCCGCCGAGTTCGAGCGCAGGCTGCGCGAAGACCCGGCTTTCGCCGCGAGCCCGGCGCAACGGCTGGAGTTCTTCAGCCGCCGGCACCCGGCCCGGGATGACCAGTTGAACCTATACCCGGTGTTTCGCGTCGACGCAGGGTCGCTCGCGGTGCTGCGTTAGCGCCCTAGGTCGGCGGACCCTCGGAAACGAATCCGACTTTCTGCAGACCGCCGCGCTGCAGCGTGAACAGCACCTTGGCCACGTAAACGTATTGCGCGCGGCGGTGGGCATCCACGTGGATTTCCGGCTGCGGGTCTTTCGCATTTTCCACCGCGACGTAATTCCGGAAGGTATCGAAATCGATCGGCGTGCCATTCCACAGCAGGGTCCCGTCGAACTCGATGTAGATCCTGACGACTGGTGGCGGCTCGGCCGGCGGATTCGGGTTGTCGCGTGGCAGGTCGATCTTGACTGCGTGCGTCATCACCGGAATTGTGATGATGAATATGATCAGCAGCACGAGCATGATGTCGACGAGCGGAATGACATTCGGCTCGACCATCGGATCCGCGCTGTCGCCTTTGACCGATACCGCCATGAAACTCCCCCGCGAGGCCTTGTACCATTGATTCGTGGCCCGCTGCAGTGGAGTTTGCCCGTCATCCCGGCAGGGCGCAACCAATCGGCATCTCCGGCTCCCGGGAGCTTCGTCCCGGCCGGCCCGGACGGGCGGCCGGGGCCCGAATTAGGAGTCGCGGAGACCCGGATGGGGGCGGCAAAGGGCGGCATCGGTGATATCCTTTTTCCAAAACCCGCCTCGATGGCGGTTGGGCGGCGGAAACGATGACCAAAGCCACCGGCGACATCCGAAATATTGCCCTTTTCGGCCATGCAGGGGCGGGCAAAACCCTGCTGGCCGAGGCGCTCCTGCTGGCCGCCGGTGCGATTCGTGCCAAGGGCAGCCTGGTGCGCGGCACCACCGTCTGCGATCACGATCCGCAGGCGCGCAGGTTGCTCCATTCCGTCGATGCCACGCTTTGCTGGCTCGAAACCGGCGGCGCGCACGTCAACCTGGTGGACACCCCCGGCTACCCGGACTTCATCGGTCGCACCTTGCCGATGCTGGAAGCCGTCGAAACGGCCGCGGTCGTGATCAGCGCCGCGGCGGGCGTCGAGCCGATGGCGCAGCGCATGATGGATTTTGCGCGCGAGCGCGGCCTGTGCCGGATCGTGATCGTCAACAAGATCGATGCGCGCGACGCGAATGCCGAGGCCACCCTCGAGGAAATCCGCGATCAGTTCGGCAGGGAATGCCTGCCGCTCAACCTGCCGGCTGGGGGCGGCAAGCAGGTCGTCGATTGCTTCTTCCGCAATGCCGGCGAGACGACGGATTTCTGGTCGGCCAAGGCCGCGCACACCGCGATCATCGACCAGGTCGTCGAGGTGGACGACGACCTGATGGCGCTGTATCTCGAACAGGGCGAGGAACTGCAGCCCGGGCAGCTGCACGATGCCTTCGAGAAGGCACTGCGCGAGGGTCACCTGATCCCCGTGTGTTTCGTCTCCGCCGAGACCGGCACGGGTGTCCCCGAATTGCTGGAGATCTTCGCGCGACTGATGCCGAATCCTGCCGAGGGAAATCCGCCGCAGTTCCTGAAAGGCGCGGCCGGTGACGCGGAGCGTGTCGAGGTGGCGGTCGATCCGTCGCGCCACGCGATCGCGCATGTCTTCAAGGTGAACATGGACCCTTTTGTCGGCAAGCTCGGCCTGTTCCGCGTCCATCAGGGCACGATCCGGACCGGCGCGCAGCTCCTGGTCGGCGATGCGCGAAAGCCGGTCAAGATCGCGCACCTGTTCCGGATGCAGGGCAAGGAGCACACCGAGATTCCGGCGGCGGTGCCAGGCGACATCTGCGCCGTGGCGAAGCTCGACGAACTGCACTTCGACGCGGTGCTGCACGATTCCCACGATGAGGACAACTTTCACCTGAAGTCGATTGCATTTCCGCCGGCGATGCTCGGGGTCGCCATCGAGCCCGAGCGCCGTGGTGACGAGCACAAGCTGGCCGAGGCGCTGCACAAGCTGGCGGCCGAGGATCCCTGCGTGCGCGTCGAGCACACGGGTTCACTGAACGAGACCGTGCTTTATGGCATGGGCGACCTGCATCTGCGGGTCATGATCGAGCGTATGGGCGAGCGCTACGGTGTGTCAGTCAAGACGCACCCGCCAAGCATTGCGTACCGGGAGACGATCCTGCGGCCGGCCGAGGGCCACCATCGCCACAAGAAGCAGACCGGCGGCGCCGGCCAGTTCGGCGAGGTCTACCTGCGGATCGAGCCGCTGGCGCGGGGCGCAGGTTTCGAGTTCGTCGACGACGTGGTTGGCGGCGCGATCCCCAACCAGTTCATCCCGGCGGTTGAGAAGGGCATTCGCCATGCGCTGGCCGAGGGCGCGGTCGCGGGCTTTCCGTTGCAGGACATCCGCGTGTCGGTCTACGACGGCAAGTATCATGCGGTGGACTCAAAGGAAGTCGCGTTCGTCTCCGCGGGCCGCAAGGCCTTCCTGAACGCCGTGAACAAGGCGGGACCGACGGTGCTCGAACCGATCGTGCATGTCGAGATCACGGCGCCGGGAGTCGTGATGGGGGACATCACGGCCGACCTTGCGACCCGGCGCGCGCGCATCGACGGCAATGAGGCGCGCGCCCGCGGACGCATCGTGGTCTCCGCCTACGTGCCATTTGCGGAGGTGACCGACTACCAGAACCGGCTCAAGGCGCTGACCGGGGGCGAGGGCAGCTTCACGCTGCGCATGAGCCACTATGACCCGGTGCCGCCACGCAAGCAGCAGGAACTGGCCGCAGCCTGGAAGCCCGTCGCCGGCGAGGAATGAGATGCAGATGAACACACGCTCCGATACCCGCATCATGGCCGTGTTCTGCGACTTCGAGAATGTCGCGCTCGGCGTCCGCGATGCGCAGATACCGTCCTTCGATATCGGCAAGGTGCTCGAGCGCCTGCTGCTGAAGGGCAACATCGTCGTCAAGAAGGCCTACTGCAACTGGGAGAGGTACAAGGAATTCAAGGGCGCCATGCACGAGGCGGCCTTCGAGTTGATCGAGATTCCACACCTGCGGATGGCGGGCAAGAATTCGGCTGACATCCGCATGGTCGTCGATGCACTCGACCTTTGCTACACGAAGTCGCACGTGGACACGTTCGTGATCATCAGCGGCGATTCCGACTTCTCGCCGCTGGTCAGCAAGCTGCGCGAGAACAACAAGACCGTCATCGGCGTCGGGGTCAAGAACTCGACCTCAGACCTGCTGATCAGCGGCTGCGACGAGTTCATCTATTACGATGACCTGGTCCGCGGCGAGGTTCGCACGCGCGGCGCGCGCCGCGAGAAGGTTGCGAAGACCGAGTCGAAATCGCCGTCAGGCCCCGAGGATCGCAGCCAGGAAGGCATTGACCTTGCCGTCGCGACCATCGAAGACCTGTTCGCCGAGCGGGATGCCGAGGAAAAGGTCTGGGGCTCGATGGTCAAGCAGGCCATCAAGCGGCGCAAGCCAGGCTTCAACGAGAGCTATCACGGGTTCAAGACCTTCGGCAAGCTGCTGGAGGAGGCACGCGACCGCAAGCTGATCGACCTCGAGTTCGACCCCAAATCGGGCGGCTACATCATCACGCGCGTTGCCGCGGGCTGAGATGGCCAGGCAACAGGCGCTGGCATTCGTCGCGCTCGCTGCTGCAGCCGCTGCCTGCGAGGGACAGTCCGGCGTGATCGACACCGAACTGGTGCGCGTGGAGCTGTCGACATTCGCGAGCGGTCTCGAGCATCCCTGGAGCCTGGCCTTCCTGCCCGACGGACGCATGCTCGTCACGGAGCGGCCTGGTCGCCTGCGCTACGTCACGGCGGACGGTGTGCTTTCCGCGCCGATCGCCGGCCTGCCCGCCGTGCGGGCCGTC
>JAHFSF010000111.1 GCA_023265875.1 Gammaproteobacteria bacterium
CGGCGATGGAGGCGTTGCGGTAAGGGGTATTCATCGAAAGGCGCTCTTGCAGATGTGGCGATTCTAGCGAGGTGGGAGCGGATCCGACCTGCATTTGTGTCCATTTCGCTGGCGGGAGATGCGCGTTAAGCTGTCGACATGTGCACCGAAGGATCTATTTCAGCCGATTCGCTGATCATTGATCCTGACACTTGTCTGCTGGCCGGCGCTCGCGCACAGTCATCGCCGAATTGTGATGCGCGGCCCCGGAGCTGTGAGCCCGAACTGATCATCATCCACGGCATCAGCCTGCCGCCGGGCCGCTATGGCGGGCCGTGGATCGACCGGTTGTTCACGAACACACTTCCGCCGGAGGCCGATCCCTACTTCGCGACGATCCAGGACCTGCGCGTCTCGTCGCATGCGCTGATCGTGCGCGACGGCAGGGTCACGCAGTACGTTCCGTTCAACAAGCGTGCCTGGCATGCCGGCACTTCCAGCTGGTGCGGGCGCGAGGCCTGCAACGATTTCTCGATCGGCATCGAGCTCGAGGGCACGGATGAAGAGCCCTATGACGACCGGCAATACCCGGTGCTGGCGGCGCTGATCACGGCGTTGCAGCGGGCCTATCCGTCGCTGGCCTCGGGCGCGGTCGTGGGACACAGCGACATCGCGCCGGGTCGAAAGACAGATCCCGGTCCGGCCTTCGACTGGCGGCGCCTGAAGCGTGAAGTCACCGCGGCCGGCGGTCGGCTGCGGCGCAAGTGAAAGTCTTGAACCGGATTGCCGTCGTTCTGGCGCTGATCGCTGGCTGCCTCGCGGCCAGCGCAGACGCGACGGCCCCGCCGCCGGGCCAGCGCATCATCAGCGTCGCGCCAAACCTGACGGAATTGCTGTTTGCCGCCGGTGCCGCGCGGCAAATCGTCGCCGTCAGCGAATACAGCGACTATCCCGAAGCCGCCAGATCATTGCCGCGGATCGGCGACGCCTTCCGTCTCGATTACGAGCGCATCGTCGCGCTGGCGCCGACCGTGGCAGTGGTCTGGGAAACCGGCACGCCACCGGAGGTGGCGAAGCGACTTGAGGCGCTCGGCATCCGCGTGATCAGCATTCCGACCCGCCGGCTCGACGACATCGCGGCAGGTCTCGAGGTCCTGGGAGAGCTGGCCGGATCCCAGGAGGTTGCCAAGGCGGCAGCAGCCGGATTTCGCGCAGAGATCGCGAGGCTGCGGGCGGAATACCGCGAACGTCCCCGGCTGAGGGTGTTCGTCCAGATCGACGATGCGCCGCTCTTCACGGTCGGTGGCGGCCACCTGATCAGCGAAATCGTGGAGTTGTGCGGCGGCGGCAATATCTTCGCCGATGCCGCGGCGCTCGCGTTGCCGGTGGACCTGGAATCGGTGCTGGCGCGCGCACCGCAAGTGATCCTGTCCACTGACGACGGCGACCCGGCGGAGTACTGGGCGCGCTTTGCCGGCGTCGCGAGCTTCGCGACCGGCGGCATCTATCGTGCGCCGGCGGACCTGCTCGCACGGCCGAGCCCGCGCCTCAGCGAGGGCGCCGCAGAAGTCTGTGCGCGACTCGATGAGGCGCGCCGGCGCGCCGGGTTGACGCAGCAACCGTGAATCAGGCCGCGGCGCTCAGCGCCGCTCGTGCTGCCACAGCACTTCGCTGCCGGACTCGTGACGCGCGAGCACGCGCGCGATGACGAACAACAGGTCCGACAGCCGGTTCAGGTACTGCAGCGGTTCGGCGGCGACGGTCTGTGAGCGCGCCAGCGTCCAGCAGCGCCGCTCGGCCCGGCGGCAGGTCGCGCGCGCGACATGGCAGGCGGCAGCCGCCGTGCCGCCGCCCGGCAGGATGAATTCCTTCAGTGGCGGCAGGCCCTCGTTGAAGCCATCGAGCGCTTGTTCGAGGCGCAGCACCTGATCCGGCTGGATCGCGCGATGTCCCGGAATGCAAAGTTCCCCGCCGAGATCGAAGAGCTCGTGCTGGATCGTGGTCAGGATCTCGAAGACGCCGGGTGGCAGTCCCGGCACCGCGAGCACGACGCCAATCGTGCTATTGCATTCGTCCACGCTGCCAAAGGCCTCGACGCGCGGATCGTCCTTCAGCACGCGACTGCCGTCACCGAGTCCGGTCGTTCCGTCATCGCCGGTGCGCGTGTAGATCTTCGACAGCCGGTTGCCCATGGGACTCCTCAGCGGAACTCGTGCCGCAGGGCGACGAACAGGCTGCGGCCCATGGTGTTGTAGCCGCGTGCGAGCTCGTAATCCTCGTCCAGCAGGTTCTCCATTCGCGCGAGCAATGTCCAGCGCGGGTTGACGGCCACGCGCGCCGAGAGGTTTGCCAGCCAGTAGGCCGGCAGCGTGACGGCGCTCGGGAAGCCAAAATCCTTGCGATCCCCCGCATACAGCAGGTCCACGCCGATCTCATGGGCGCCGAGGCGGCGCAGGAGACCGAACGTCGCGTTTTCCCGCGCGCGCCGCAGCAGGCGCGCGTCGGTGATCCGATCGCGCGGGTCCTGCAGGGTCGCACAGACGCGGGCCGCCCAGCGATCCCCCTCGTAGCGCCAGGCGGCCTCGAGGCCATCGATGCGCGCCCGATCCACATTGCGGTTCTCGCCCTCGAAGGTGTTGAAATCGGTGACCACGAACTGGATCAGGTCGTTGATCTCGTTGCGGAACAGGGTCAGCGACAGGTGATGGCCACCAGCGCTGTCGCGGCGCAGGCTCGCTTCGTAGCTCGTCGAGCTTTCGGGATCCAGCGCGGCATTGCCGCCGAAACCGTAGAGATCGGTGGCGTCCGGCGCGCGGAACGCGCTGCCGGCTGCGAGCGTCAGCGTCGTAGCATCGCCCACTGCGAAGCCGGCCTCCGCATTCCAGGTCAGGTGGCCGCCGAAAGTCTCGTGATCGGTGTAGCCACCGGCCAGCAACAGCCGGTGTGCGCCGAACGAGAGCTGGTCCTGGACATAGAACTGCTGCGTCCTGATAGCCGCCGAGTAGGGCAGGCCGAAGGACTCGGCAGCGGCTTCTTCGTGTTGCAGGATGACGCCCGCCGTCAGCTGCTGTGTTCCCGACAGCGTGATGTCGTTCTGCCAGTCGAACTGCCAGCGTCTCGTGCGCAGGAAGTCGGGCGCCTGGTTCTGCTCGATCTCATCGAGCGCATGCGCGAGCATGAACCGGGAACTCCAGGAATCCATGGGCGCGAATCCGGCGGTCAGCGCCACGACCGAATTCCTGAAGTCCTGATCCACCGGCGTCACGAAGAAGTCCGAGTACTCCGAGGTGCCCGCAGCGTGCCAGGCACGCAGGCCCAGTTCGACGCCGGCAAGCTCGGTGCGCGCGGCCGCCGTCAGCGACAGATTGCGGTAACCGCGATCCGTCGCGTCGCCGCTGCGGGTCGGAAAGCCGGCGCTGTCGAGCCAGGAGAGCCCGAGCGAGGCATCACTGCGTGCACCGCCGATGCCGGCATCGAGACTCGCGCTCCTCGTATCGTAGCTGCCGGCACCGGCCTGGACGCTGGCGCCACTCGCGGCGCTGCGGCGCAGGATGACATTGATGACGCCGCCCAGCGCATCGGAGCCATACAGCGTCGAGCGCGGGCCCTTGACGATTTCGACCCGCTCGATCAGCTCCGGCGCGATGTTCTGGATGGCGGCACTGCCGATCGTGCCGGGATTGATGCGCACGCCGTCCACGAGCACGAGCACGTGGTTCGATTCGGCGCCGCGCAGGAACAGCGAGGTCTGCTGGCCCGGCCCGCCGAGGCGCGCGACCTCGACGCCAGCGCGCGTGCGCAGCAGCTCGCCAAGGTCAGCGGCGGGCTGCCGCGACAGTTCCTCGCGGCTGATGACATCGACGCTCGCAAGCACCCGATCCGCGGGAATCTCGGTGCGGGTTGCGGTGACGACGACGGGTGCCAGGGCTTCGGCGCCGGCCATGGCGGCAAGCAATAACAACGTGCTCATTCGTGCTCCTCCCGAGCGGGCGAACAGGCCGGTCTCCGGACTCACGGCGGGCCTTACTAGGCCGGTCGCATCGCCTTCCCACCGGAATTTCCGGCAGTGGCTGCAGGAGGACCTGCGTGATGCGGCTTGCGCCGTCTACCGTTGCGGGGGCAGTGCCGGAATTGCGAGCGACTCGCGTACCGGCTTCCCGATTAGCCCGGGCACTGGCCCGGGACACCTGTCATCGGGGATCAATGTAGGGAGCCCAACCGTCGCGGTCAAGCGGCCGTTGACGGTAACGCCGGCGCGTCGCAGTGTGGGCGCATGGCGAATTCGGCACGACTGGAGGCGGCATTGGCCGCCGCCGCGGCGGCGGCGGAGCTCATCCGCAGCGCCTATCGGCGCAATATCGGCGTGCGCCTCAAGGCCGATCGTTCGCCGGTGACCGAGGCCGATGTCGCCGCGGAACAGGCCATTCGCGAGATCCTGCAAGGGCGTTTCCCCGCCGACGGCTTCTACGGCGAAGAATCGGGCGCCGTGCGTCTCGACGCCGAATGGCTGTGGCTGGTGGATCCGATCGACGGCACCAAGGCTTTCGTGCGCGAATACCCGATGTTCTCGACCCAGATCGCGCTGATGCATCGTGGGCACCTCGAACTCGGCGTCTCCTGTGCGCCGGTATATGGCGAAACGGCCTGGGCCGAGCGCGGCAGCGGCGCCTGGCTCGACGGCACGCGGCTGGCCGTCAGCACGATCGGGCGCCTCGAAGAGGCGGCGCTCTCGACCGGAAACCTGAAGGCGCTCGCGGCCGGTCCCCGCTGGGCGGCGCTCGGTCGGATCATCGCGCGCCTGGACCGCATCCGCGGCTATGGCGACTTCCTGCACTACCACCTGCTCGCGGCCGGCAAGATCGATGCCGTGCTCGAGTCGAACATCGACATCCTGGACATCGCTGCTCTAGCGGTCATCGTCGAGGAGGCGGGTGGGCGGGTGACCGACCTCGACGGCGCGCCACTGTCACTGGACTCGAAAAGCATGCTGGCGAGCAATGGCCGGCTGCACCAGCCGATCCTGGAGGAACTGGCGCGCCGGTAGCGCGTTCGGGACTCAACCGCTGACGAATACGCGCCCGCCGCGCGCAGCGAGTTCCTCGACCGGCACGCGATAGAGTTCCGACAGCTGCGAAGCCGTCAGCGTCGTGGCGGCGTCGCCGAAATCCCAGCGCCCGTCGCCGTGCAGCAGCAGCACGCGGTCCGCATAGCGCGCGGCGAGTGTCGCATCGTGCAGCGTCGCGATGACGAGGAGGCCCGCCGTGGCGCGAGCACGGAACAATGCCAGCACTTCATTGCGGTGCTGTGGGTCGAGATGGTTGGTCGGTTCGTCGAGCAGGCATACGGCCGCGTCCTGTGCGAGCAGCGTCGCAACCGCGAGCCGCCGGCGTTCGCCGCCCGACAGCGACTCTACGGCACGCGCCTCGAGCCCGGCGAGCCCGACGGCGGCAAGTGCCGCGCGCGCCTGGGCGAAGTCCTCGGCGCCTTCCCACTGCCAGAACGGCAGGTGGGGATGCCGGCCGATCAGCGCGGTGTCGAATACCGTGGAGGGGAACGGGTCTTCGGTCGTCTGTGGCAGCAGCGAAAGACGGCGCGCCCGCTCACGGCCGGGCCACGCGGCGAGGCCCAGGCCGTCGAGTTCGACCCGGCCCGCGGTGGGCGCGCGAAGCCCCGCGAGCGTGTGCAGCGTCAGCGTCTTGCCGACGCCGTTGCGGCCGAGGACTGCAATGAACTCGCCGCCGCGTGCCTCGAGGTCGAGCGCGCGGACCAGGCTGCGGCCCGCGACCGTGACGTCGAGTGCGCGGCTCGTGAGCCACGGGCCGGCGTCGCGGCTCAGGGCTGCAGGCGCTGGCAATGCCATGGCTGGGCGTGGAAATGCCCACTGCCCGAGGGCGTCAGTTCCCGCGCCCAGCGCGCGCGATCGTGCAGGCGGTGCTCGCCTTCGACCCAGAGCTCCACCGCTGCGGCCCACAGCCGGAATCCGCCCCAGCCCGGCGGTCGCGGCAGATGCAGGCCGGGCTCCTCGTCGTCCTCGGGTGCCGCCAGCGGATCCGGCGTGCCGAAATGCGCCGCCATGTCGCGCAGCCGCTCGAGCAGCGCATGGCGCGAACCGACCGGCGCGCTCTGCTGGCTCGTGATCGCCGCCAGCCGGCTGCGCCAGGGGCGGCTCGCGAAATAGTCGTCGCTTTCACTCGCCGGTGAGGTGACGACCGGTCCATCGATGCGCAATTGCCGGCGCAGCGAATCCCAGTGAAAGGTGACCGCGGCCCAAGGCCGTTCACGCAGCTCCCGTCCCTTGCGGGATTCGTAATTCGTGTAGAAAACCACGTACCCGGGTTCGGCGACGATGTCCTTGCACAGCATGACCCGCGCCGACGGCCGGCCGTCGGCGCCGACGGTCGCGAGCACCATCGAATTCGGGTTGCGCTGGACCTGCTCGTCCCAGGCCTGGCGCAGCCAGGTCGAGGCCAGCGGCATCGGGTCCGAGGGCAATGGGTCCGGCAGCGTCTGTGGCGGCGGGTGCATGCGGCGATGTTAACGCGGTGGCACCGTCCCGGTGTAGCTTGTGAGCAGCATGCGAATGATCGGCGTCAATTCCACGCGCATCGCCTGTCTCGACACGGGCACGGGAGCGCCCCTGTTGCTCATTCACGGCCTCGGCGGCAGCCACGACGACTGGCGCCTGCAACTGCGCGACTTCGCGGCACGTCATCGCGTGATCGTGCCGGACCTGCGCGGCTTCGGTGCGAGTGAGCGGCGCGAGCCCTTCACCATCCAGCAGCACGCCCGTGACATGATCGGCTTGTTATCGGCGCTGGCGATCGAGCGGGCGCATGTCATCGGCCTGTCGATGGGCGGTGCCATCGCGATTGAACTGGCACTGCGCGCGCCGGCCATCGTCGCGTCCCTGGTGCTCGTCAATACCGCGCCCGGTTTCACGCTGACGAACTGGCAACGTCGCCGGATGGCGTGGTTGCGGGTGCTGATCGCGCTCGCGCTGGGTGTCGGTGGCGTGGCGCGAATCTTCGGCAAGGGCGTATTCCCGGCCCGCAACCAGAGCCGGCTGCGCAAGCGTTCCATCCGGCGCGCGAGCCAGACCAGCCGCTGGGTCTATCTGGCGACGCTGCGCGCGCTGACACGCTGGAACGCCGAGTCGCGGCTCGCCGCGATCCGCGCACCGACATTGGTTCTCGGCGCCGAGCACGATTACACGTCAAGCGCGGAAAAAAAGCGCTGGGTTGCGCGTATCCCGCACGCCCGGTTCCTCATGATTCCGGGCAGCCGCCACCTGACGGAGCTGGATTCCCCGGAACGCTTCAATCGCGAGGTCCTCGGTTTCCTGAATTCCCTGCAACGCTGATTAAGCTGCGATTCAGGTCGCGGGACGCAGACTGGCTCCACGCACCCCGAGGAGGAGCCATGAAGACCAGGCAGATCCTGTTGGCGGCCACGATGGCCACGCTGCTGGCGGGCGCAGCGGGCGCGGATGGCGCGGACCGCCGGGAAGGCTACGAACGCTTCCGCGACCAGCACTTCAGCGATCGCTACGATGACCGGCGCTACCCCAACCGGCGGTACGACCGCCACTGGCGCCATGTCCCGCCGGCCTATTACCGCGGCAATCAGGGTTATCGGGCGGGCTATCAAGCCGGCTGGCGCGACGCGGCCTACAGCTGCCACTTCGGCTATCGCCCGGGCCGCTGGCAGCGGGACCCCTACGGGGACTGGTTCTTCGGCCTGAGGTTCGACAACTGATCGCCGGCGGCGACCGGGTACGGGCCCGCTTGCGGATTCGCAGGCGGGCCGGTAGACAGGACGGACGCAATAGAGGCGCCCGCCCGCATGGAACTTCAGGAACTGCGAAACCAGCTGACCCGGCTGGACCGCGAATTGCTCGCATTGATCGCCGAGCGCCAGCGCCTGAGCCTGTTCCTGCGTTGCGAGG
>JAHFSF010000112.1 GCA_023265875.1 Gammaproteobacteria bacterium
CTGTGGAGCCGGATGGGCGCGGGCGGCCGCAATCCACCGGCGCCGGTCAAGATGTACATCGGCCTGGCGCAGGTCGCTCTCGGCTTCATCTTCCTGGTCGTCGCCGTGTTCGAGATGCAACGCACGGCCGACATGAAGTCCAGCATGATCTGGCTGGTCCTCGGTTATCTCTTCCACACGACCGGCGAGCTTTGCATCAGCCCGGTCGGGCTCTCCATGGTCACCAAGCTCGCGCCGCTGCGCCTTGGCTCGCTGATGATGGGCGTCTGGTTCCTGATCAACTTCGTCGCCAACACGCTCGCGGGCTATATCGGGGCATTCTCTGAAAACATGGGCGAATATCCCTGGATGATCTCTCTCGCCACCGGTGCCGGCGTGCACGCCGAACATGCGGGCCTGCTCGGCGTGTTTGGCGGCCTGGCGGTTTTCCTGATCGCGTTCAGCCTCGCGTTATGGGCCATCTCCGGCCGCATCGTGCAGTGGATGCACGGCGCCGAAGGCAAGTAGATGGAGTCGCAGGGTTCCGCGCGTCAGCTCACCGCCCGCGCAATCATCCTGTCGCTGATATTGACGGTGCTGCTCGCCGCGGCGAACGCCTATCTCGGCCTGTTCGCCGGGCTGACGGTCGCCACCGCAATCCCCGCGGCGGTCGTCTCGATGGGCGTGTTGAGGCTGCTCGGCCGCTCCAGCATCCTCGAGAACAATATCGTCGCGACCGGCGCCTCTGCCGGCTCCTCGATTGCGGCAGGCACGATCTTCACGATCCCCGCGCTCGTGATCATGGGGCACTGGAGCCGCTTTGATTACTGGTGGGTGCTCGCAATCGCGGGTCTCGGCGGCCTGCTCGGCGTGCTGTTCTCGGTGCCGCTGCGCCGCACGTTGATCCTCGACCAGAAGCTGCAATTTCCCGAGGGCGTGGCGACGGCCGAGGTGCTGAAGGTCAGCGTGGATCCCGGTCGCGGCCTGAAGTCGCTGTCACTCGCAGCGGGAACCGCTGCGCTGTTCAAATTCGCGTTGTCGGGCCTGAAATTGTCGCCGGAGTCCTTCATCACCGCGCGCTTCTTCGGCGAGCGGACCATCGGATTCTTCGGCATCAGCCTGTCGCCCGCGCTGCTCGGCGTGGGCTACATCGTCGGCTTCAATATCGGCGTGCTGATGCTCTCCGGCGGCGCACTGTCGTGGTGGATCTTCATCCCTTACTACAACGCCTTCATGTCCGGTCACGATCCGGCGCTCGCCGCCCAGCTCGTCGGGCTCCCGGCCGCAGACGCGGCAACCCTGATCTGGAGCCGGCAGATCCGTTTCATCGGCGTCGGCGCGATGCTGATCGGTGGCCTGTGGTCGCTATGGTCGCTGCGCAAGTCGCTGCTGTCCGGCGTCAAGACCGGCCTGTCCATTCGCCAGGCTGGCCGCGCGGACGTGCCGGAAACCGAGCGCGACCTGCCGATGAGCATGATCCTGACCGGCATTGTCGTGTTCGTGCTGCCGCTGTTTGCGCTCTACTACGTCGTCGTCGGCAGCCTCGGCATCGCGCTGACCATGGCCGTGATCATGGTCATCGCCGGCTTCGTGTTTTCCTCGGTCAGCGGTTACATGGCGGGTCTCGTCGGCTCGTCGAACAACCCGGTGTCGGGGATCACGATTTCGACCATCCTGTTCGCCTCGCTGATACTGCTCGGCATCCTTGGAAAAGGCTCGACGGTCGGGCCGGTGGCGGCGATCATGATCGGCGCGGTCACCTGCAACGCCGCCGCGGTCGCAGGCGACAACCTGCAGGACCTCAAGGCCGGCCAGCTGATTGGCGCCACGCCCTGGCGCCAGCAGGTGATGCTCGGCATCGGCGCACTCGCGAGCGCCGCCGTCATGGCGCCCGTCCTGAACCTGCTGCTCGCGGCCTACGGCATCGGCACGCCGGTGCGCGAAGGCGTCCACGCACTCGCCGCGCCGCAGGCCATGCTGATGGCATCCGTCGCCAGCGGCATCTTCGGCAACGGCCTGCCATGGAACATGGTCGCCATCGGCGCGGTGGTCGGCGCGATCGTCATCACGCTCGACGAGTGGCTGCGCAAGCGGGGCGCCAGCTGGCGGGCGCCGGTGCTCGCGGTCGCCGTCGGTATCTACCTGCCGCTGGAATTGTCGACGCCGATTTTTGCCGGCGGCCTGATCGCGGAACTCGCGACGCGCTGGCATCGCAGGCGCAATCCCGGTGCCGACCCCGAACTCCTGAAGCAGAACGGACTGCTGTTCTCGGCTGGCCTGATCGCCGGCGAGGCGATTGTCGGCGTGTTGATCGCGATCCCGATCGTGCTGACCGAGAACGCAGATGCGCTCGCGGTTGCAGCGGCGATGCGCCCGGGCCAGTGGGCGGGCATTGCCGCCCTCTTCGCGGTCGGCTGGTGGCTGCAACGGGTCGCCACGCGCGGAGCGCGCGCCTGATAGGGGGACGCGACCCTTTTGCGGTCAATGAGCGAGACCCAGGTACCGCGGATCAAGCTGGCGATCGCGCTGGCGATCGTTTACCTCGTCTGGGGATCCAGCTATCTCGCGACCAAGATCATGGTCACGGACGAGCCGCCGCTGATCGCCGCGGGCCTGCGCTTCACGAGCGCCGGCCTGCTGTTGCTGGCGTTCGCCTGGTGGCGCGGCGGACCGCCAGTGATCACGCGCATCGAACTGTGGCATGTGCTCGCAATGGGATTCCTGTCAGTGCTCTTCAGCAATGCCTGCCACGTGATCGCGATGCGGCACGTGCAGTCCAATACGGCGGCCCTGCTGAATGCAACGCCGTCATTATGGATCGCCTGGCTTGGCACCTTCGGCCGGCGCCGCAGCCAGCTTTCAGGCGCCGCGCGCCTGGGCCTGTTCGTCGGCCTCGCCGGCGTCGTGCTGGTGCTGGCGCCGAAAGGCGGCTTGCACCTGGCCGGGCTGGGCTGGCAGCTGCTGATCCTGCTTGGTTGTCTCAGCTGGTCGCTCGGCACCATCTATTATCGCAATGCCGGCACCGCCAATCCGCCGATGCTGTTTGCGGCGATGCAGATGCTGGCGGGAGGACTCGGCCTGCTCGCGGTCGCCTGGATAGCCGAGGGGCCATTGGCGATTCACTGGACGCCACGCGGCGTTCTGGCATTCGCCTGGCTCATGCTGATGAGCGCCTGCGTGGGTTACACCGCCTATGCATGGCTCACGACGCACACGACGCCGGTCGTGGTTGGCTCCTACGGTTACGTCAATCCCGCCATCGCGTCCATCTTGGGCTGGCTGATCCTCGGCGAGCAGTTGTCCTGGCTGCAGGTCGCCGGCATGGTCGTCATACTGATCGGCACGGCGCTGGTGACCGGGTATTGGCGGCCGTTGCCGAGGACTGTGGGCAGCGCCTGAGTCGCGGGTTGAAACCGGAGCAGGGGCGCCACCCTTATTGGTGGCGATACTTGAAGACCACCGGGAACACGACCCCGAGCGCAAGCGCGTAACCCGCGAAAGTCAGCCAGATGCTCTGCCAGTCCTTCACGCCATCCACGGTGAAGTGATCCACGACCCAGCCGCTGCTCATTCCGCCGACGAAGGCGCCGAGCCCGTTGGTCATGATCATGAACAGGCCCTGCGCGCTCGCGCGGATGTTCGCTTCCGATTCCCGGTCCACGAACAGCGAGCCGGAAATGTTGAAGAAATCAAATGCCATGCCGTAGATGACCATGGACAGCACCAGCATCCACAGCCCTGCGCCGGGATCGCCGACCGCGAACAGGCCGAAGCGGAATACCCAGGCGAAGATGCTGATCAGCATCACCCTCTTGATGCCGAAGCGCAGCAGGAAGAACGGGATGGTCAGGATGAACAGCGTCTCGGAGATCTGCGAGATGGACAGCAGCAGGTTCGGATGCTCGACGCCAAAGCTGCCCGGGTAGGCAGTCTTGAAGTCGGCGAGGAACGCGCCGCCGAAGGCGTTGGTGATCTGCAGCGCCGCGCCCAGCATCATCGCGAAGATGAAGAACACCAGTATCTGCCTGCGCCGGAACAGCACGAAGGCGTCGAGGCCGAGCGCCGAGACCAGGCTTCTGTTGCCTTCCGCCTTCGCCGGCGGGCACTTGGGCATCGTGAATGCATAGAGCCCCAGGAACAGCGCAGCGCCCGCGCTGATGTAGAGCTGCAATTCGCTCTTGGTCCAGCCGGCGAAATCCACCATCCACATGGCAACGATGAAGCCGACCGTGCCCCAGACCCGGATCGGCGGGAATTTCTGGATGACGTTGAGTCCCTTCTGTTCCAGCACCTTGTAGGAAACGGTATTGTTCAGCGCGATGGTCGGCATGTAGACCATCGCGTTCAGCAGCATGATCAGGTACAGCGTGTCGAAGTCCCGTACGGACGAGGCCCACAGCAGCAGGCCTGCGCCGACGAGGTGGCAGATCCCGAATATGCGCTCCGTATTGATCCAGCGATCCGCGACGATGCCCATCAGGCCGGGCATGAACAGCGAAGCGATGCCCATCGTCGCGTAGATGCTGCCGACCTGGCCGCCACTGAAACCGAGCGTCACGATCATGTAGGCGCCGAGCGAAATGAGCCACGAGCCCCACACGAAGAACTGCATGAAGTTCATCACGGTGAGGCGGAACTGGATGCTCATGCTGCGCTGGTGCTTGTTTTGCGCCGGGTGGCTTCAGCGGGTAAAACTAGCAGAAAGGACGCCGGAGGTTTCATGAAAGTCACGAGCCCCAATTACGCCGAGCGGACTTACACCCAACACCTGGTGGCCCCGCCGTCCCGGGTGTTCCCGCTGCTGTGCCCGGTCCGCGAAGCGGACTGGCTCGAGGGCTGGGATCCGCCGCTGGTGTTGAGCAATTCTGGCGTCGCAGAGCGCGATTGCGTTTTCCTCACCGACGCAAGCCCCGGGCATGCCATCTGGTACGTCACGCGCCATCTGTCACGGCGTGCAGGCTGGTGATTCAGTTGCGCCCGGCCGCCGGCGGAACGGAGGCGGTCACCAGCTACCGCCACACGAGCCTGGGGCCGCGGGGCGATGACTTCGTTGCATCATTCACCGCAGATCATTACCGGCAATTCATGCGGGACTGGGAGACGCGCATCAATCACTACCTCGCCCACGGCAGCGTCCTGTGCCAGGGCTGAGGAGCAGCGCACGGATTGGCGCTATTGCGGCAGCTGCCTCTGGCCGGGCCTGAACAGCGCGTTCCCGATCCAGCTGACGACACTGATCAGGATTGCGCCCCAGAACGCCGCCCAGAAACCGGATATGGACATGCCGGGCAGGAAGGCTGCGACGAGGCCCAGCATGGCTGCGTTGACCACGAGCAGGAACAGTCCAAGCGTGATGAGCGTGAATGGCAGCGTCAGCAGGATCGCGAGCGGCCGCACGATCGCGTTGACGACGCCGAGCAGGAGCGCGGCCAGCAGCAGCGTGGTTGGATTGCTCACGGAAATTCCGTGCACCCACTCGGTCGCGAGCCAGAGGCCCAGTGCCGCGATCAATGCACGCAGGATGAAGGTCGTCATCAAGTATCAGCGTACGCGACGACCATGCAAGATGACAATGTCCACGGACTGCAGCAGCGCGGGATGGCGCAACAGGTCGCCGCGCACCGCGATGACGTCTGCGTACTTGCCAGGCGCCAGTGTCCCGGTTTCATGCCCGACGCCCATCGCCGTCGCGGCATCATGGGTCGCGGCCTGCAGGGCGCGCTCGACCGGAATGCCGCACTGCCGCACCCAGAAATCCACTTCCTGCCAGGTCGCGCGCGAGTGCAGGTGGCCCGGTACGCCCGCGTCCGACCCGAGCAGCAACTGCAGTCTGGCGTCCTCGAGTTGCCGCAGCTTCGTGCAAGCCGTGCGCGAACGCGCGGCCGGCATGTCGAACCAGGTCACGCGATCGAGATCGGCAAGCGAGCCCAGGATGTCGGCCGCGACCAGGGGCGGGAATGCTTCGCTCGCGCGCGGATCGTCGAGTGGTTCCGCGTTGACACGCAACGATTCAAGATTCAGCAGGGCCGAGATTGCCGGGGTCCACACCAGGGTCCGCGCGGCGGGCATGAGCAGGCGCTGGTGCAGCGCGAGCACGACATCGTCCGGAAATGCGGCGGGCCCCATGCCGGTGCCGAGAAAACCGTCGAACTGCAGCACGACACCGCGCTCGACGTCGGCGGGCCGGTCCGCATAGGCGTGCACCGGCAGGCCGCGACTGCGGGCTTCGCTGACGGCGGCGGTCAGTTCCTCGGCGGTCCACAGGTCCACCTCTGCGAGCAGCAGGTAATCGACGCCTGCCTCCGCGAGCCGCACGACCTGCGCCCTTGCATCCTCGGCCCCGTTCACGGCCCACTGCCAGGCCTCCGTCCCCGCCGGCACGAGCTTGCGCAGCAGCGGCCCGGACACATAGAGCGTCGGGCCATCGATCAGGTGATCACGGATCCGGTTGCGCACGTTGATGGCCGCGTCGAGCGGCGCTGCGGTGTCGCGGGCGCTGGTGACTCCCGCCTGCAGCAGTTGCCGCGCAGCGATCGGCATGACGACCCGTTCCGCCAGCGGCCCATAGACCTCGTTCCAGCGCGCGGTATCGGCGTGACCGAGACGCATCAGATTCACCTGCAGGTCCCACAGCCCGGGCAATACGGTCATGCCTTCGGTCGAAATGATCTCGGCGCCGGCCGGCAGCGTGACCTGCCCGCGCCCGCCGACTGCCGTGATCCTTTCGTCTTCGATGACCACGACGCCATTGGCAATCGGCGGATTGCCATAACCGTCGAGCACCGTCCCGCCGGAGAGCACGAGCGTCGCGGCATGCGCCGTCGCGGCCAGGCACTGGGCCGCGAGCACGATGAGCGCGTGCCTCATGGCGGGTACCCGTTGATCTGCCCGGAATGCAGGCGCGACTTGAGCCGCGCGAAGGCCACGGCCCAGCCGGCGCGCAGGCGTTGCAGTACCTGCGTCCATTCCTGGCCTGCAGGCAGTCCGGAACCCATCACTCGCAGGATCCTTTTCCCATTGCGCTCCTCGATGATGAAATCCTCGACCAGCGCGCCTTCCGGCAGCGGCGGCCACTCCGGACTGGCATTGAACAGCAGCTGCAGCCGGACGCCCGGCTCGAAACGCTCGATGTGCGCCTCGCGCCGGCCGAACAACGGCGATACCAGGGAATACCGGCCGCCGACGCGTGGTTCCACGATCGCGTCTCGCGCACACCACAGCGCGAGTGACGCAGGCTCGACCAGTGCCCGCCACACCGTCGCAGCGTCCACCGTCGTCTCGATCACCTGGTTGTAACCCCGCGTCAGCGACCGCATACCGTCACAGGATTCTCATGGCTCGCCAGCCGCCGGCACATCCGGCCCGTCCGTCGCGGCATTGCGCCGACGCAGTTCGCGGTCGCGCTGCATGCGGACGTCCGCCGCGCCGATGATGTCCTCATACTGCTGGCCGTCTCCCGGGTAGCACGCCGAACCAACGCTGGTCGTCATGCGTCGCAGCCGATCGCCGACCGGAAACAGGCTCTTGTAGACGTTGTTGCGCACGCGCTGTGCCACCGTTTCAGCGACTTCGGGACTCGCGTCCGGCAGGAACACGACGAATTCGTCGCCGCCGTAGCGGGCCGCGATGTCGCTCGAGCGGATGGCCCGCTGAATCGCGGCTGCCACGGTCGTGATCGCGCGATTGCCCGTCTGGTGCCCGTGGGCATCATTCAGCTGCTTGAGGTCATCCATGTCCACGACCAGGATGCCGTAACCGCCGCGCGCCGAACGCGTGCGCAGCAGGTGCTCGCGATGCAGCAGCGCGCGGAACGTGCGCAGGTTCAGCATGCCGGTCAGGCCGTCGCGCTCGGCCATCTCTTCCAGGCGCCGCCTGGCGGTGATGATAGAGCCTGCCAGCGACTGCGTCAGGTAGGCGACCAGCGCATAGGGCCCCAGCT
>JAHFSF010000113.1 GCA_023265875.1 Gammaproteobacteria bacterium
CCGGCCGTCAGCGGAATGACGCCAGGATCCGGTCGAGTTTCGCCGCGCCCTGGCACAGTCGCCCGTACGCGACGCTATTGAGCGCTTCTTCCGCGGTGCCATGGCGTGCATGGAAGTCGCGGCGCTTCTGGTCAACGTAAATGAGGCCGGTCACGAATTCGTTGCGCATCGCGCGTTCCTGCACGTACTCGGCCGCGTGCGCGCGATCGGTCGGGTCGTAATCCGGATCCAGCTTGCGCAGCAGGATGCTGCTGCCGTCGTGCATCGTGACCGGCAGCACTTCGCCCGGCCTGTAATTGATGGTGATCTCGCGTTGCGGAGCGACATAATCGGTGGCGACTGCCGCCTCCGAATGCTCGCGCACGTAGGCGTAACTCTTGGTCGAGCCTTCGTGGTCGTTGAAGGTCACGCAGGGCGACAGCACGTCGATGATCGCGAAACCGCTGTGCGACAGTCCCGCCTTGATCAGCGGCACGAGCTGCTCCTTGTCCCCGGAAAAACTGCGCGCCACGAAGGATGCGCCGAGCGCGAGCGCGAGCAATACCGGATCGATCGGCTCCTCCTCGTTCGCCTCGCCTTTCTTGGACCTGGATCCGATGTCCGCCGACGCCGAGAACTGGCCCTTGGTCAGCCCGTAGACGCCGTTGTTCTCGAGGATGTAGATCATATCGAGGTTCCGCCGGATCACGTGCGCCAGCTGGCCGACGCCGATCGACAGCGAGTCACCGTCGCCTGAAACGCCGATGTAGCGCAGGTGCCGGTTGGCGGCATTGGCGCCGGTCGCGATCGCGGGCATGCGGCCGTGAACGGCATTGAAACCATGCGCACCGGCAACGAAGTACGCCGTCGTCTTCGACGAACACCCGATGCCGGACAGCTTGACCACGCTCTGCGGCGGCAGCGCCAGCTCGAAGCAGGCCTGCACGATCGCGGCGGTCACCGAGTCGTGGCCGCAACCCGCGCACAGCGTGGACATGCTGCCCTCGTAGTCGCGCCGGTTCAGGCCGAGTTCGTTGCGTCGCAGACCCGGGTTCGCAACCTTCGGCTTGGCAATGAAGGTCATGCAGCCACTCCCTTGGCGAGCGCCGAGTTGATGCCGTCGACGATGCAGGCGGCAGCCATCGGCAGGCCATTGTAATGCAGGATGGATCGCAGCTTCTGCTTGTCCACCGAGCTCTCGAGCACTAGCAGCGAGCGCAGCTGCGCGTCGCGATTCTGCTCGACGACGAAGACCGTCTGGTGCTCAGCGAGGAATTCGTCGACCTCGGGACCGAAGGGAAAGGCGCGGATTCGCAGGTAATCGATCGCCGTACCCGAGCGGCGCAACGCAGCCAGCGCCTCGCGCACCGGGGCGTCGCAGGACCCGAGGCTCACGATCGCGAGCGGGGCCCCGCGCCCGTCGGCGACGGCCGTTGGCACCAGGCGCGCGGCGGTCCGGAACTTCCTCGCCAGGCGGTCCATGACTTCCTGGTATTCGGCCGCGTCCTCGGTGTAGGCGCCGTAGCGGTTGTGTCCGGATCCACGCGTGAAATATGCGGCTTTCGGGCCGATGCCCGGCAGCGTGCGGTACGGGATACCGTCGCCGTCCGGGTCAAGGTAACGCACGAATTTTCCGAGCGCGGCGATCTGGTCGGTACTAAGCATCTTGCCACGGTCCGGACGATAGCCGTCGTCCCACTTGAAATCGGGCGCCATCCAGTCGTTCATGCCGATATCGAGGTCGAGCAGCACGAATACCGGCGTCTGCAGGCGCTCGGCGAGGTCGAAGGCCTGCACCGCCATCTGGAAGCATTCCTCGGGTGAATCGGGGAACAACATCAGGTGACGCGTGTCGCCGTGCGAGGCGTAGGCGCAGGCCAGCAGGTCGCATTGCTGGGTCCGCGTCGGCATGCCGGTCGAGGGCCCGACCCGCTGCACGTCGAAGATGACGGCCGGCACCTCGGCATAATAGGCAAGCCCGATGAATTCCTGCATCAGCGAGATACCCGGGCCGCTGGTCGGCGTGAACGCCCGCGCGCCATTCCACGAAGCGCCGATGACGACGCCGATGGCCGCCAGTTCATCCTCGGCCTGCACCACGACGTAGTCACGGCGGCCGGTCGCCGGATCGACACGGTGACGCGCGCACAGCGAGCGGAAAGCGTCCATCAGCGACGTCGAGGGCGTGATCGGGTACCAGGCGCCGACGGTCGCGCCGGCATACAGGCAGCCAAGCGCGGCGGCCGTGTTGCCGTCGATCATGACGTGGCCGGCCGTGGCATTCATCCGCTCGACCCGCGTCGGCAGCGGACAGTCGAAGTTCTCCTTCGCATAGCGATAGCCGATCCCGATCGCCTTCATGTTGGATTCCACCAGGGCGGGCTTCTTCGCGAATGTCTCGGCCAGCAGCCCGCGGATGACCTCCAGGTCAAGGTCGAGCAGCGCCGCGAGCGCACCCGCATACATGATGTTCTTCATCAGCGTCCGCGCCCGCGCACCCTCGAAATTCTCGTTGCAGAGCTGCGCCAGCGGCACGCCGAATGTCCGGATGTCGTCGCGCACGAGCAGCGAGCTCCGCGGCCAGGTCGAGTCATAGATCAGGCTGCCGCCGGCGCCGACCTCGCGCACGTCGCGCGCGTAGGTCTCCGCGTTCATGGCGACCATGACGTCCACGCTTCCGGAGCGCGCGCGCCAGCCGTCGCGGGTCACGCGGATCTCGTACCAGGTCGGCAGGCCCTGGATATTGGAGGGGAAGAAGTTCTTGCCGACAACCGGCACGCCCATGCGGAAGATGGCCTTCATGACCAGCGAATTGGCGCTGGAGGATCCCGAGCCATTGACGTTGGCAAACTTGACCGTGAAGTCGTTTACGCGCGGCGGCGCGCTTGCTCGCTCTGGCATCGGGCCTCGTCCTCGGCATGTGGAATCTGGATCCAGGACTTCTGCATGTCCCAGGCATCCGTCGGGCAGCGCTCTGCGCACAGGCCACAGTGCACGCACAGGTCTTCGTCCTTGATCATCAGGCGACCGGTCTGCTGCAGCGGCTCGGAGACAAACAGCGGCTGGTCCGGGTTGCGGCGCGGCGCCTTCAGGCGCGATAGCACATCCGCCTCCTCGCCGTTCGCAGTAATCGTCAGGCAGTCGGTCGGGCAGATATCGATGCAGGCATCGCACTCGATGCACAGCTTCGCGTGGAACACGGTCTGGATGTCGCAGTTCATGCAACGCGCGACCTCCTCGGCCGCGCGATCAGCGTCGAAGCCGAGTTCAACCTCGATGTTGAGGCGCTGGAAGCGCTCCTTCAGGCTCACGTGCGGCATCAACCGGCGCTCTTTCGCGTCGTAGTCGTTCTTGTACGACCACTCGTGCATGCCGACCTTGCGGCTCTGCAGGTTCAGCCCGCGCGGCATGCGCTCGGAAAGCGGCGCGCCGATACAATGCCTGTGGATGGAGATTGCGGCCTGGTGGCCGTGCTCGACGGCCCAGATGATGTTTTTCGGGCCGAACGCGGCGTCGCCGCCAAAGAACACACCCGCGCGCGTCGACTGAAATGTCGTCGCATCGACCCTGGGCACCTCCCATTGGTCGAACTCGATGCCGAGGTCGCGCTCGATCCAGGGGAACGCATTTTCCTGGCCGATGGCGAGGATCACGTCGTCGCAGGGAACGAATACTTCCTCGACGACCCGCTGGCTCCTGATCCCGGATCCTGCCATCTCGTATTCGAGCCGGTCGAAGTTCATGCCCTTCAGCTTCCCGGCCTCGACGACAAAAGATTTCGGCGCGTGGTTGACGATGATTTCGACCTGCTCTTCCTCGGCATCCTCGAGTTCCCATTCGGAGGCCTTGAAGAATCCGCGTGGCTTGCGCGCCATGACCTTGACGCTCCTGGCGCCGAGCCGCAGCGAGGTCCGGCAGCAGTCCATCGCCGTGTTGCCGACCCCGATGATCAATACCCTGTCGCCGATCTTGTCCACGTGCTCGAAGGCGACGGACTCGAGCCAGGCGATTCCGATATGGATCCGGTCGGTGTCGTAGCGCCCGTGCAATTTCAGTTCCTTGCCCCGTGGAGCGCCGGTCCCGACGAAGACGGCGTCGAATCCGCCCTTGTCCAGCAGCTGCCGCATGCTCGCGACGGGCGATCCCAGCCGCAGGTTGGCGCCCATGCCGACGACGTACCCGATTTCCTCGTCGAGCACCTGGGCCGGCAGCCGGAACGCGGGAATATTCGTGCGCATCAAACCGCCGGCAGTCGGGTACTGCTCGAATATCACGACTTCGTAACCGAGCGGCACCAGGTCGTTGGCGACCGTCAGCGACGCGGGCCCGGCGCCGATGCAGGCGACGCGCCTGCCATTCTTCTGCGCCGGCGCCTTTGGCAGCCGTTCACTGATGTCGTCGCGCAAGTCGGACGCGACGCGCTTCAGCCGGCAGATCGCGACGGGTTTCTCCTCGACCCGGCGGCGCCGGCAGGCGGGCTCGCACGGACGGTCGCACACGCGCCCGAGAATGCCCGGAAAGACGTTGGATTCCCGATTGACCATGTAGGCATCGGTATGCCGGCCGAGCGCGATCAGCCGGATGTATTCCGGCACGTCCGTATGCGACGGGCATGCCCACTGGCAGTCCACAACCTTGTGGAAGTAGTCGGGGTTGCTGGTGTCGGTCGGCTGCATGCGCTCGATTATAGCGGGCCGCGACCGAGCTGCTCCGCAATGCGGGTGGCGGTCTCGAGCGCGCGCAGGCCGTCTTCGCCCGAAACGACCGGCGGGCGCCCCTGCTCGATGGCATCGAGAAACGCCTCGATCTCCGCCTGCAGGGCGTCTCCGGGATCGAAGCTGCGTTCCTCGACTGCGACTTTCGGCATGACCCCTTCCTCGATCACGGCCGGCCGCCGCACGATCGTCAGGAGCTTCTGCTGCAGGTCGATGGACAGGTAGGCGTCGGTCTGGAAGACCCGCAGCTTGCGTTCCGACTTCATGCTGATGCGGCTTGCGGTCACGTCCGCGACGCAACCGTTGTCGAAACGGATCCTGGCATTCGCGATATCGATCTCGTCGGTGAACACCGGCGCGCCGACCGCATCGATGGATGCGATCGGCGAATGCACGACGTTCTGTATCAGGTCGATGTCGTGAATCATCAGGTCGAGCACGACGCTGACATCGGTCCCACGCGGCTTGAATGGCGCGAGGCGGTTCGACTCGATGAAGCGCGGGTTCGAAAGCTCGCCTGCCACCGCAAGGATGACCGGGTTGAACCGCTCGAGGTGCCCGACCTGCAGCACGCGGCCGTTGGTTACCGCGAGCGCGATCAGCTCGCGCGCCTGTGCGGCCGTCGCCGTGATCGGCTTCTCGACCAGCACATGCGCGCCCGAGCGGAGGCAGTCCATCGCGACCGCATGATGCGTCGCGGTCGGCGTCACGACGCTGACCGCGTCGACGCGCCCGAGCACGTCCCGATGGTCGCTTGCAACGGCAACGCCGAGCTCGGCCGCGATCCGGTCACGTGCCGCCGGGTCCGGGTCGACGACAGCGACGAGCTCGCACCGTGCCAAGGCCGCGTATTTCTGTGCGTGAAAACGGCCAAGGTAGCCGGCGCCGATGACGGCACATCGCAGTCGGTTCATCTCAGGGCCGGCGTTCGCGATGCCAGCGGCTGCGGCCCCGGTACACGTGGCGCATGCGCAATATCGCCGCCCCGTAGAGAACGAATATCGCCGCTATGATCGCCGCTGCGGCGAAGTTCAGATCCCAGGCCTGGGTCGCCCACGAGCGGGCGGCGCCCAGCAGCAGTGCAAGCAGGCCAATTGCCAGCGCGCCGTAGGGCTTCATTTCGTAAATTGGCTCCGGCAACCACAATTTGCGCATCGGCAATTCCAGCTCTGGCGCGGGCTTCGGGACGGGCGCCAGTATAGCCGCGCGCCTCCCGATCTTGCCGCCGGGCGCCGGCCGGGTCAGACTGATGCTGATGGCTGTACGCGGACCGCTTGCGAAAATTGTCCGCAACCTGTCGCCTTTCTGGCGACGGGAACTCGGTTTCGTCGGGCTGCTGCTCGGATTCGGCCTGCTCCTGATGCCGTTCCTGATCTACCTGGCGGGCGTGCTGACGCTGGGGCCCTACGAGGGCGGCTTGCTTGCCTTCCTGGGCTCGCTGATGGGAGCCGTGCTCACGGCAAGGCCGTCTGCCTGGCTGCTGGTCGCCGGACCCTATCTGTTGTTCACGGCGATCCGGCTGCTGACGCGGCCCTTGAGGCGCCGCGGCTGAACTGGTTCAACGCCTGGCCGCGCGACTGGCGGCGCTTGCCTCGCGTGCCGCGCGGAATTCGTTGTCCTCGTACCACTCGGGCCAGCTCTTCCCGTTTGCGACCCTGGCCCCGACCTCGAACAGCAGTTTCAGGTCTTCGATGGAACCGCTGACGTCCCAGGACGCAGCGTACTCGTCGTTCGGCCTGTGGTAGCGCGTGGCGTAGTACTCGTCATACAGCGCGAGACCCTTTTCCGGCGGCGCATCGCGTAACGCCGTGCCCGATTTCACGTAGAGCGCGGGAACCCCCGCCTTCGCGAAGTTGAAGTGATCGGAACGGTAAAAGTACCCCGCCTCCGACCGGCGGTCGGCCGTGAGCGTGCGGCCCTGGCGCTTGGCGGCTTTCGCCAGCATGTCTTCCAGTTGCGAGGCGCCGAAGCCGATGACCTCGATGTCCCTGGCGCGACCGAGCGGATTCAGCGCATCGATGTTGATGACCGCGGCTGTCTTCTCGAGCGGCACCAGCGGATGCTGCGCATAGTGCTCGGAACCGATCAGGCCGGACTCCTCGGCCGTCACCGCGAGGAACATGACCGACCGCGAGGAGCCTGGCACCAGTTCCCGATAGGCGCGCGCAATCGTCAGGATTCCGGCAATGCCCGTCGCATTGTCGACGGCGCCGTTGAAGATCGTGTCGCCGGTGAATGCCAGCGACCTGCCCAGGTGATCCCAGTGCGCCACGTAGATGACGTACTCATCGGGGTGATCCTTGCCCGGCATGATCGCGGCCATGTTGGGCGATCTGGCATGGCGTATCGCGTTACGCACGCCAGCGGTTGCCTTGATGCCCAGGGGCACCGGGCGGAATCCTCGCCGCACCGCCGCGGCCTCCAGGGTCGCGAGATCCTGGCCGGCGAGTTCCATCAGCTGCCCGGCACGAGCGTTGCTGATCCAGCCCTCGATCGCCGAACGCCCTGCATTGCCATCGGCCGTATCCAGATAGAACTGTGGCCTGGACCAACCGTTCCTGACCACCTGCCAGTCATACGCAGCCGGCGCCGTGTCGTGGATGATGATCGCCGCCGCCGCGCCGTGGCGTGCCGCTTCCTCGAACTTGTAGGTCCAACGCCCGTGGTAGGTCATCGCCCTGCCGCCAAACAGCGCCGGGTCGCCGGTCACGAATCCGGGGTCGTTGACGAGGATCAGCGCCGTCTTGCCGCGCATGTCGACGCCGGCGTAGTCATCCCAGCCGAATTCAGGCGCAACGATGCCATAGCCGACGAATACGACCTCGCTGTCCCTGATCGACGACTCGGGACGGACCCGGCGGGTACCGATGACCATATCCTCGCCGAAGGCGAGCGTCATGCCGCCGTCGCCCTTGGCGAAGGACAAGTACGGATCCGTGGCCGTGATCTCGACCAGCGCAACTTCCTGCCGGAAACTGCCGCCGCCCGCGGGTTGCAGCCCGAGGTCCAGGAATTGCTGCTCGAGGTACTCGACGGCCTGCCGTTCGCCAGCAGTCCCAGGCCCACGGCCTTCCAGTTTATCCGCGGAAAAG
>JAHFSF010000114.1 GCA_023265875.1 Gammaproteobacteria bacterium
CGGCCCTGCGGCAGAGCTGGTCCAACATCAAGCCGGAGATGCCGGATTCCGAAGTCGCAGAACTGCTGGGCGAGCCATCGAAGAAGTTCAAGCTCGATGGCAGGGACGTCTGGTACTACTTCTATCCGGGCACCGGGAAGGGGTCGGTATTCTTCACTAACGAAGGGCACGTTACGAGCAGCCAGTCGCCCTTCGGCTGGTGGTAGCGGCAGTAGTCAGCAAATCGCAAGTCCCGGCCCCGCGCCGGGGTTTCTGTTGTCGCATTCACGTTGCGCTGTGAAACCATGGCACTGGCGGTCTGACCTGCTACCGCCAATGCTCCCGCACTTCGTCAGCACGACCTGAAGCTATTCCTTGGCTCCGGCTTCCTTGAGCATCTGTGCGACTTGGCCATAACCCTGCATTTGCGCATACGCCAGTGCCGTCGTGCCACCCATGTCTCTGGCGTTGAGGTCTGCCCCAGCGGCCAGCAGCACCCGTGTGGTCTCGACGTGGCCATGAGCCGCCGCATATATCAAGGAGGTCGCGCCGTTGCTCAGTCTGGCATTCACGTCAGCGCCGTTGGCCAATAATGCTTGCACGATTTCAGTGGCACCCTCGAACGAAGGTTCCATCAGGGCAGTCCACCCGGAGTCACCCTGATCGGTTGTCATGCTCGCCTTCGCATCAGCCCCATTGGCTAACAGGAACTGTACGATTTCCAAGTTCAGATGCTGTGCCGCTGCCAGCAAAGGTGTCCCACCTCGCTCAGTTTTGGCATTCACGTTGGCGCCTTTGGCTACCAACGCACGCACAACCTTGATTCTGCCATTCCCACTTGCTGCCAGGAGCGCCGTGAAACCATTCGACTCATTCGCGTGCACATTGGCACCGTTATCCAGCAGGATCTGTACAGCGGCATCAGGGCCGCAATATGCCGCAAGTCCCAAAGCCGTATGACCATCTTGTGTTACCGCGTTTACGTCTGCGCCTTTCGCCACCAAACTAGTCACGATGTTGGTGCTGCCGCCCAGACTTGCCATCATCAGCGCCGTGGTGTCATCTGTCGCTTTCGCATTCACATCGGCGCCCTTCTCCAGCAGGATCTGCACAGCGGCCTCGTGACTCTTCGCCGTCGCCTCCGGCATCGAAAGGGCTGCAACACCATGTTCACATTGCTGGGACTGCGCTTTCCATTTTCCAGTCGGAGGCCCCCCAGCCGCTCGCATTAAAGCTGTATGACCATATTTGTCTTTCACATTGATATCTGCACCCTTGGCCAGCAGGGCTTGTATGGTGTCTGCATCTCCAGCTTTGGCAGCGGCCAGCAAGGGAGGATCCCTGGCGTAGGCCGCGGGAGCGATCAGCAGCGAAATGACCATCGCTCCGGCAGCCAAAGCCAAAAATGATGCACGCGAAGGAATATCCCTCAAGCTGTCGATGGAGCCTGGTTGCTCCTTGTTGAAAAATGAAAGTGTCATGATTGTCTCCCCCCGTTCAGCGTCGGCGAACATGCAACTGAGCGGCGAATTGGGTGGACATTAAAAGGTAGCGCGGACCGATCTTTCGAAATGGCTACGGCCTTTCGCCCGCAACAACTTCCTTGGTTGTCTTGTCCATGATCCACGCGTAGGTGTCCTCATAGTGTTTCATCGTGCTATTGACTACATAAGTGTGGCCTGCGAGTGCCTGAAAAGATAATGCCTTGCGGTCAATATTCTGCGGTCCTAAGGAACCGAGGTAGCCGATGTTTTCGATGAGGACCGTGACTGTATGCGCGCCGGGTAATATCCACGCACTGGTGTCGGTGCGCCCAAGCGCTTTGCCATCAATTTCAAGAATGCGTATTTGATCGAACATGCCAAAGTGCGCCTTTATGTGCGCCACATTTTCAAGAGGCTGTTTCGGTCCCTCATAGAATTGCATCGTTGTGTCGCAGCCAACAAATAGAAGCAAGGTGCCGAATAGAAACGGCATGACACTGGAACCGTTCATCTTGATATGCATTGTGAGTGTCCTCCGACGAAATTTGAATGAGCGGTCACTCGGCTGCATCGGACGGTCGAACGTCTGTCGTTAAGTGTTGAACTAGTCCCCAAGATTGTGCGCGGTGGTGATCCTAGCGCTGTGCTGAAGCCTTTACA
The DNA here is from genome assembly GCA_023265875.1 of Gammaproteobacteria bacterium. Lineage (GTDB taxonomy): Bacteria > Pseudomonadota > Gammaproteobacteria > Steroidobacterales > Steroidobacteraceae > SCUD01. Next base: position 2,124 of record JAHFSF010000114.1, read on the forward strand.
ACGAACTGCACTGTCCGCGGAGGATGACCACAACATTGCAACGGATAGCCCGCGGCCTGGCGCCGAGATCGCCTAAGTCGATCGGATGCATTTCCGTATCGCAGGAACAGGGCGATTCACGGGCCGCTACCACTTCGAAGAACCCCGGCCTTGCGTCGGGATGTCGGGGCGGTTGGAGATTGTTGCAAATGGTTGCATCCGCAGATTCACCCCCGATTCGCCGATCCACACCTTCGGCGATCGGCTTTCGAGGGGACGACACAGGCGCAGACTTCGGGAACGTCACTGGTCCGGTAGCGACACCGATTTTTCTTCACAGTGCCCCGGTCCCGCGCCGGGGTTTCTGGTTGAGGGCTACTTGAGGCACTGTCTCATCGGCACTGAAGGAACAGCGCAACGCGCGCCCCCGCTACCAACCTTTCTTGAGACCCCGGCTCCGCACTGCGGTTTTTGTTATTGCTTTCACGTTGTGCTGTGGAATGCTGGAACTGGCGGTCTGAGCTGCCATTCCCCTAGGCAGCCGCGTTTCCTGCAGCGCGGCTTTTTTGGTGTGTATGCGCCGATTACCTAACCCGACCTAGACAAGCCCAGCCCGGTCCGTGAAGGCCCAACGCCTGCAACCAGGACACCAGCAATCAAGTCCGTGGTCGTGCTGGAGCAAACCACGAATCGTGCTCGAGTCGATGCGTTACATGGCTCGAGAATTTTGAGCCAGCGGACCCACGTCGTTGCCCTGCGTAACTCCTGGAATTACAGCAAAAAGCGGCTATCGACGGCTGCCCCGCAGCCAAGAGTAGACTTTCGGAAGTGCGCAGTCTGGTCAGGAGTGGCCGCTGAGGAGAAACCATGAAGGTCAATTGCCCGTTCCTCGATGCCGTCGGCAACACGCCGCTGATCCGGCTGCGGCGCGCCTCCGAGCGTACCGATTGCACGATCCTTGGCAAGGCGGAATTCATGAACCCCGGCGGTTCCGTCAAGGACCGCGCCGCTAAGTACATTCTGGTCGACGCCCTCAAGCGCGGCGTCATTCGTCGCGGCAGCGTTGTCGTCGAAGGCACCGCCGGGAACACCGGCATCGGGCTGACGCTTGCCGGAAACGCCCTCGGCCTGCACACCGTCATCGTGATGCCGGACACGCAGGCGATCGAGAAGCAGTCGGCGCTCAGGGGCATGGGCGCGGAGCTGCGCCTTGTGCCGGCCGTGCCCTGCAAAAACCCGGATAATTACGTGCATCGGGCGCGCCGTCTGGCCGAGGAACTGGCCGCCACGGTGCCCGAGGGCGTGCTGTATGCTAATTAATGGGACAACCTCGCGAACCGGGAGGGACATGTCGCGAGTACCGGACCCGAAATCTGGGCCCAGACCGAAGGCACTGTCGACGCGTTCATCTGCTCGTTCGGCACAGGCGGGACGCTCGCGGGCGTAGCTGAATGCCTGAAGCAACGCCGTCCCGGCATCGTCACCGCAGTCGCCGACCCCGATGGCGCGGCGATCCATAATTGGGTCAAGCACGGCGAACTGAAGTCGCAGGGAAGCTCGATTACCGAGGGCATCGGCCAGAACCGCGTGACCGGCAATCTCGAGGGCGCCAGGATCGATGACGCCTTCAACATTCCCGACAGTGAGATGCTGCCGGTTTCGTGGGAGCTCATCGGCGAGGAGGGGATCTACGTTGGCGCCTCGACCGCGCTAAACGTCGCGGGCGCGGTCCGGCTGGCCCGCCAGCTTGGTCCCGGCCACACGATCGTTACGATCCTTTGCAATTCGGCACGAACCTAAGAATCGAAATTGTTCAGCAAGGATTTTCTGCCGAGCCATGGGTTACCGCTGCCTCCGTGGATGCAAGCGCGGTAATCAGGCTGCGCACCAGCGGCTCATGGCAGCGAAATCGCGGAACCCATCCTTGGTTGTCGATGGGCCGCAGTCTATTTCTTTTTCCGCTTGCCTTTACTGCCGCCCCTGGCCGCCGCCTTGAAGCGCGCCGCTTCCTCGGAGCCGCCGGTCGTGTTGCCGGCGCTGTAGGAATGCGCACCGGCACCGGCCAGCTTGCCGCCGTCCACGATCAGGTACTCATTGCGGATCGGCTTGCCCGCGAACCAGCATTCGAGGATTTCGCGCGTGCCGGCGGCATATCGCGCCTGCGCCGACAGAGAGGAACCGGAGATATGCGGCGTCATGCCGTGGTGCGGCATGCTACGCCAGGGGTGATTCCTCGGCGCCGGTTGCGGAAACCATACGTCACCTGCATAACCGGCGAGCTGGCCCTTCTCCAGGGCGCGCGCGACGGCCTTCGGGTCGCAGATCTTGCCGCGCGCCGTATTTACAAGATAGGCGCCACGCTTCATCTTGCTGATCATGCGCGCATCGAACAGGTTCTCGGTTTCTGGATGCAGCGGGCAGTTGATGGTGACGACATCGCAGACGCGCACCAAGGACTCCGCGTCGGGATGAAAGGTCAGGTTCAACTCCTGCTCGACGCTCTCCGGCAACCGATGCCGGTCCGTGTAGTGCAGATGCACGTCGAACGGCTTGAGCCGTCGCAGCACCGCGAGCCCGATGCGCCCCGCCGCGACTGTGCCCACGTGCATGCCTTCAACGTCATATGATCGCGCCACGCAGTCAGCGATGTTCCAGCCACCCTTGACGACCCATTGCCAGGACGGGATGTAGTTGCGGACCAGGCTCAGGATCATCATCACGACGTGCTCGGACACGCTGATGCTGTTGCAGTAGGTGACTTCGGCGACCGTGATTCGGCGCTCGATCGCAGCCTGCAGATCCACATGATCCGAGCCGATACCGGCAGTAATGGCAAGCTTGAGCTTTGGCGCCTTGGCGATGCGTGTGGCGGTCAGATAGGCCGGCCAGAATGGCTGCGAGATGACAATTTCAGCGTCGAGCAATTCTTTGTCGAAAACCGAATTTGGCCTGTCCTTGTCTGACGTGACCACGAGCTTATGGCCGAGACGCTTCAGGTACTTCTTCAGGCCCAGTGCGCCGGAGACACTCCCAAGGAGCTCGCCGGGCGCGAAGTCGATTGCGCCCGGCGTCGGCAGCGTCTGCCCGCCGGGGTACCGGTCGAGATACGGCAAACCCTTGCGGGCATAGGATTTCGGGTAGCCGGTAACCGGATCCTCATACAGCACGCAAACGATTTTAGCCATCGGCAGTCCTCCTGGTAGCTCGCTGGGTCGCTGTCGGTCAATGTTGCGCCAATTGGCACGCTAGTGAAAGCCCACGGCCGCGATGCCGGCGCCTGCTCTACCACAGCGGCTTGCTGAGATGCTCGGTGAACGCAGAAAACATGACGTTGAAACTGACGCTGACTCTTTCGTGCTCGCTGGTGTTCGCGTCGACTGAATGTTGCAGCCAGGCCGGGAAAACAATCAGCGTGCCGTTTTTCACGTTGACGACGACCTGGTCCGTATTTTCGGCTGTGAGTTCCGCGACTGGCGGGCGGATGATCCCGGTCTGATTGCGCGGGTCATGGAAGTTGATGGTGTCCGTACCCGTGTGGGTCAACACGTAGTAGACGCAACTCAGAAAGTTGTTAGGGTGGTTGTGAATCCTGTGTGATGCGCCTGCCGCCAGAACGTTTGCCCAGCAAGCGCTGATCTCGACCGCCTGATAGCTGATCTTGAGGAATCGCAGAATTCCTCTGGCTGCATCCTGCACACAGCCGACGAGGTCTCTGAAGTCATCGCGCTCGTGGAGCGTTTGAACCGATTGCCAGCCCTTGCCGGCCGCGAGCGGTGGCAACTCGCGTCGAAGATCCAAGAGGGCAGCGAGAACTTTCGCGTCGATGGCTTCGTGCAGCTCCCGTTCGAGCTGGATTTTCCATACCAGCGTGGGAAACATCGGAATCACATCCGATGCCTCGATCCAGCGAAGAGTTTTGTTGTGCATGGGCTTCGACCGATCGATCCGGCACTGCGTGAATCCGCTCACTTGTCGGCCCAAGCCGGCCTATCCTGACTGCCCGGGACGGCGGCCTCTGCCGCTTGTGTCACGTCGTCACCGTCGACCAGATAGGGCCCGTTGTGCCGGACCTTGATGCTCGCCATGATCCCACCTCCTGCCTGAATGGCTCGCGCGGCGTTCGGCCGAGGGCAACACCAGCATAACTCTCTACGCCATTGGTGGACGGTCGCTTCATCTCCCGCCGCCCGGGCGTATAGTTGTAGAACGATCAGGGCAGCCGCGCAGGAGGGCCAGTCATGACGATTGCAGCATCCGTGCAGAGGCATCTCATCCGCGAGGGCGTGAGCTACGAGCTGGTCCAACATACACGCACCCTGGACAGTACGCATACCGCGCAGGCGGCACGTGTCCCAGGTGCGCAGCTTGCGAAGGGAACCGTCCTGAAGGACGACCAGGGCTTCGTCATCGCAGTCGTGCCGGCCACGCGGAGGGTCGACCTCGGCGCCATGCACAGGCGCTTCGGACGTCCGCTCGGGCTTGCAACCGAGGACGAACTGAGGAATCTGTTCGGCGATTGTGAGCCGGGCGCGGTGCCTCCACTGGGCGCGGCCTATGGTATCGACAGCGTTCTCGATGACAGCCTGATGGAGGCATCGGACGTCTATTTCGAAGCCGGCGATCACCGCGGGCTGGTGCACGTCAGCGGGACCGATTTCCGGAAGCTGATGACTGGCGCGCCGCACGGCGACATCAGCCGTCACGTCCAGCCTGCACGCTGACGTCGAGGTGATTTGCACCGCCGGCAGCGCTCGGCGCGCGCCCGGGCCAGACCGACACTGCCATCGCGTATAGTCCCGCAGCCATCAGCAGCACCACGCGGTAGCCAAGATGGACCGCGAGCAACGCGGCAAGCAGCGCCGACAGTACCGACGCGCAGCCGTTGATTCCCCAGGCCCAGGGAATGAAAGCCGGTGCTTCGCCTGCGAGCCGCGACAGTCCGAGCGGAAATGGCATGCCCATCAGGAACGCGAGCGGCGCGATCAGCATGAGCGTCAGGCCGATTCGGCCGGCGGTCGATGCCAGGATCCCCGGAGGTGGCGGCAATGCCATGGCCTGGAGCAGCAACAGGAACACGATACCGGCGACCACCCACTGCAATACCCGTGCCTGACGGCGGACCCGCGCAGCGACCAGGCTACCAGCGCCGGCGAATACCAGGAATCCCGCCAGCACCGCGACCGTCGCCATGAGTGGGTGCCCCACGAACAGGCCATAGCGTTGGATGCTGGCGATCTCGACGAACAGGAATGCGAGGCCCAGGCACAGGAAATAGGCACCCGAGCGTACGCGCGCCGCATATGCCTGCTGCCGGCGCAGGGACGCGAGCGGCGCCAGAATCAGCAGCAGGGACAGCGGCGCCGCGAACGCCAGCGTCCCGACCAACACTAGATAGCCAGTGTCCAGCAGCGTCAGTCCGCCCTGGCCGCGAAGCGCGATCAACTCCGGCAGCAGGTCCCAGCGGAAGTAATGAAAGAAATACGGGCGATCGTCCGTTGCGGGCGCGATGTTGAATTTGTAATCGGCGAGGAAGCGCTCCGCGCTGCTGCCAAGGAGGGCGACCGCACCTTCATAGAGCCAAGGTCGCGGCACACGGTGGTGACGGTTCACCTCTTCCGGCGCGATCCCCGGAAACCAAGCCGGGTCGAAGCCGCGTGACTCGCAGAATGCC
>JAHFSF010000115.1 GCA_023265875.1 Gammaproteobacteria bacterium
CTGCTGCCGGCGCGACTGCCGAATGTGCTGCTTAACGGCACCCAGGGCATCGCGGTCGGCATGGCGACCGACATCCCGCCGCACAACCTGAAGGAAGTTGCCGCGGCCTGCATCCAGCTGCTCGACGAGCCGGCGACAGGCGTCCGCGAGCTCTGCAAGCACGTGCCAGGCCCGGATTTCCCGACTGGAGCGGAAATCATCACGCCGAAGTCGGAGCTGCGCGCGATGTACCAGTCCGGCAACGGCACCTACCGTGCGCGGGCCGTCTACGAGGTCGAGGAGGGCGAGATCGTGATCACGGCGCTGCCGTACCAGGTGTCGGGCGCCAAGGTGCTCGAACAGGTCGCGGCGCAGATGCGTGCCAGGAAGCTGCCGATGGTCGAGGACCTGCGCGATGAGAGCGACCACGAATACCCGACGCGACTCGTCATCACGCCGCGCTCGAACCGCGTCGACGTCGAGCAGTTGATGGCGCACCTGTTCGCGACAACCGACCTCGAGCGCAGTTACCGCGTCAACATCAACGTCATCACGCAGGATGGCCGGCCGAAGGTCATGGGGCTCGTCGAACTGCTGTCAGACTGGCTCCGCTTCCGGACCGACACGGTCAAGCGTCGGTTGCGGTACCGGCTCGACCGGGTCAATTCGCGGCTGCACATCCTGGAAGGGCTGCTGGTCGCATTCCTGAACCTCGACGAGGTGATCCGGATCGTCCGCAAGGAGGAAGAACCGAAGCCGGTGCTGATCAAGCGGTTCAAGCTTTCCGACCAGCAGGCCGAGGCGATCCTCGAGACCAAGCTGCGTCATCTTGCGCGACTCGAGGAAATGAAGATCCGCGCGGAGCAGGCGGAACTCGCGGCGGACAAGGATGGCATCGAGAAGACACTGAAGAGCGCGGTGCGCCTGAAGAAGCTGGTCCGCGAGGAACTCGTCGCGGATGCCGCGAAATACGGCGACGTGCGCCGCACGCGCATCGTGGAACGGACCGCGGCCCAGGCCATCGATGCCACCGAGCTGGTCACGGCGGAACCGGTGACGGTCGTGCTGTCGACGCTCGGCTGGGTGCGGCAGGCGCGCGGCCACGACATCGACCCGCAGCAGCTTTCGTACAAGACCGGCGATGCCTACCAGGCGGCGGCCGGTGGCCGCAGCACGCAGCAGGCTGTCTTCGTCGACTCGACCGGCCGCGCCTATTCCCTGCCAGCGCACACGCTGCCTTCGGCGCGCGGCCAGGGCGAACCGCTGTCGGGCCGGCTGGATCCGCCGGATGGCGCGACGTTTGCCGCGGTGATGATCGGCGAGCCGGACGACCGTTGGCTGATCGCCTGCGATGCGGGCCATGGATTCATCGTGCGGCTCGAGGCGCTCTACTCGCGCAACAAGGCCGGCAAGGCGGTGTTCAACCTGCCGGAGAACGCAAAGGTGCTGGCTGCGACGCCGGTGCCGGGGGCCGAGGGTGCGCTGGTCGTGTCGGTCAACAGCGAGGGCCGGATGCTCGCGTTTCCTGCCGGCGAGCTGCCGGAAATGGACAAGGGCCGCGGCAACCTGATTTTTGGCGTGCCGGGAAAGAAGGCCCGTGCCGGCGAGGAACTGATGGTCGCGGTCACTGTCGTCGCGCCGGATCAAAGTGTCGCGGTCTGGTGCGGCGATCGCAAGATGACGCTGGCCTGGAAGGATCTCGACGACTATCGCGGCTCGCGCAGCCAGCGCGGCGCACTCCTTCCACGCGGCTGGCGCAAAGTCGACCGGATCATCGTGGAGTAGGACCGGCTCTGGCGGAGTCGGGCGGGGGCCCGCAGACTCAGCCGGAACCTGCGAGTCTGCGGGCCCCGGCCCGTGCCAGTATCAGCCGATGACGATTTCCTCGGGCGCGTTGACGAAGTAGCCCTGGATGAACTCGACACCGAGCTGCCACAGCACGGCCATCGTGTTGGCGTCCTGGACGCGCTCGCCGATCGTGACCGCCTTGCGTCCGCGCGCCAGCTCGACCAGCAGCTTCACGCGGCCTTGCTTGTCCTGGTCCGCCGCAAGGCCCTGCATCAGCGCGCCATGGATCTTGACGAAGTCCGGCGCGAGGTGGCCGAGCAGCTGCTCGGCATCGCGCCCGACGCCGAAGCCCTCGATCGCGAAGCGGAATCCCTGTTCGCGGATTGCCTTCTGCAGCGCGACGGCTTCCTTCAGCTGCTGGCCGGCAACTTCCTCGCGGATCTGGAACACGATCCGCCGCGGTTCGACGCGCGAAGTCATGACCAGGCCCGCCAGCCAGGCAGACAGCGAGGCGTCTGCCAGGGAGTCCTGCGACAGCCGCACGAACAGCGCGTCCGGCTTGCTTGCCACGCAGAACGAAATCGCCGCGCCGATTACCCAGCGGTCGATGTCTTTCATCAGGTCATTGCGCCCCGCCGCCGGCATGAACTGGGAAGGCAGCACTTCCTGCCCCTGTTCATCGAGCAGGCGCACCAGCACGTCGTACATGCTGAGGTCCTCGCCGACCAGGCTTGCGATCGGCTGCTGGACCAGCCGGAACCGGTTGTCCGCCAGCGCCGCCTTGATCATCTCGACCCACCCGCGGTCCTGGTCCTGCAGGCGCAGCAGTGCGCCGGTGCGTTCCAGCACCTGCACGCGATTGCCGCCCAGCTCGCGGCCCTGGCGGTTCGCGCTGAATGCCTCGCCGGCCGGCCCTTCAGGCGACTGCACCTCCGCCGGCACCGGTGCGAGGCCGACCGTACAGGTGGTCGACAGGGACCTGGTGCCGACCTGGAACAGCTGGCTTGCGACCTTGTGGACGACATGCTCGGCCCAGGCCTCCACATCGCGGCTGTTGCCACGTTCGAGCAGCAGCATGAATCCATTGCCGCCGAAGCGGCCGGCGATGTCGCTTGCCTGCGCCTGTTCGCGCAGCAGGCGCGCAAAATCCGTCAGGAAATCCTCGCTGACCATGACGCCGAGCTCTTCGAGCAGGGCCTGGTACTTGCCGGGCTCGATGTAGGCGAGAAAGCGGACGCCGGCCCTGGCGGGTTCCACCAGGCGCTCGCGCAACTTCTCGATGAAATACCGGCGATGCATGAAGCCGGTTGCCGGGTCGCATTGCACGGCATTCGCGAGTTGGCGCTCGACCTCGCCCTGATTCATGCGTCGCGCGGGCACGCAGATCTGGACGCAGGGTTCACCTTCGAAATTGGCACGCGTCAGCTCGAATTCGAGCGATGGCGTGCGACCGTCGACCAGCAGCGCCGATGCGTGCAGCGTGTGTCCGGACCACTTACCCTGCAGGCAGGCGACGAGCGCGCCCTTGATGGCCGCATGGTCGTCGGCATCGAAGGCATCCATCAACGGCGTGCCGACGACATCCTCGGCATTCGCGAAGCCGAACAGCTCGAGCCAGGCCGGGTTGGCGTCGACGATGATGCCTTCCTGCACCTGGGCCATCGCATCGGTCGAGCCTTCGACGATGTGCTGCAGCTGGCGCTTGTGCTCGCGATCGGAAACGAGGGTCTGCGACAGGGCACGATCTATCCGATAGGTGCGCAATTCGCGGCCGACCACGAGCTGCAGGCGACGGGTGTTGCCGAGGGTGATGGCGTCCTGTGCGCCGAGGGCGAGCGCTTCGGCGATCGAATCCTCATCGAGCTTTTCGCGGACGATCAGCACCGGCGTGTCGGGCGCAAAGCGTGCGCGGAAGTCCATTGCACTGGTGAGGTCGACGATGCCCTCGTCGGCGAACAGCAGGAGCATCTCGGCGGAAGCCTGGGTCAGCACGTCGCCGAGTTCGCGCGCATCGGGCAGCCAGACGACATGGACCGGGTGGCCGGCGTTGCGCAGCGCCTTGTTGATCGCCTCGACATTGTCCTGGCTGCGCGTCAGCGCAATCATCGGCACGGCGGCAGCTTGCTTCAAGTACGACTCCGTCAGCGGCCAGCAGGTCGTGGCAGGCAGGATACTAGCACCCGGAAAATCGTCAATTTCGCGAACGGCGTCTTGGAACGCCGCGGGAACGGCTGCGCGAGGCAATGGCGGACTGCGACTTGCTGCCGGTCCGCGGGCTCCAATGGAGCACCAACGAGGTGGCCGCGCAGGCGGCTTGCGGCTATCATACGCGCCCTTTTCCCCGGCATTGGCCGGCCATGCTCCGGCCCCGGCGGCAGTATCGATGTCCAGCTACAACACCAATGAATTCCGTTCGGGGCTGAAGATCATGCTCGACAACGATCCCTGCACGATCGTGGAGAATGAGTTCGTCAAGCCCGGCAAGGGCCAGGCATTCAATCGTGCCCGGATCCGGAACCTGAGGACCGGGCGGGTCATCGAGAGGACCTTCAGGTCCGGCGATTCGGTCGAGGCCGCAGACGTGATCGACGTCGACATGCAGTACCTGTACATGGACGGCACCTTCTGGCATTTCATGCAGCCCGAGAGCTTCGAACAGTATTCGGCCGGCGAGACAGCCGTCGGCGATGCGGCGCAATGGCTCAAGGAAGGCGTCGTCTGCATCGTCACGCTGTGGAACGGCCAGCCGCTGACGGTCACGCCGCCCGCGCACGTCGAGTTGAAGATCGTTGAAACCGATCCGGGCATGCGCGGCGACACCGTGACCGGTGGCACCAAGATCGCGAAGCTGGAGACCGGGGCGACGGTCAAGGTGCCGCTGTTCGTCAATCAGGGCGAAGTGATCCGCGTGGACACCCGCAGCGCCGCCTACATCGCCCGCGTCAAGTAATCCGCCGGTTGCGGCCGCATCAACACCCACCGATATCGTCGATCCCGGCGAGCCTCCAGTCACAGGCGGCGACCATGCACGCGGCAAAGTATTCGAGCCCCTCGGCATCGGCGGGTGCGAAACGCCCGCAACGAGGACTGTCGAGATCCAGCACGCCGAGCAGGCGTCCCTGCGCGACCAGCGGCACGACGATCTCCGAGTTGGAGGCAGCATCGCAGGTGATGTGGCCCGCGAATGCATGGACATCCTGGACGATGACGGTTTCCCTGCGTGCTGCGGCCGTGCCGCAGACACCGTGTCCCAGCGGAATCCGCACGCAGGCTGGACGCCCCTGGAATGGCCCGACGATCAGCCCGCCACCGCGCATGAAGTAAAAGCCCGCCCAGTTCAACTCGGGCAGCCGCTCCCATAGCAGCGCCGCCGCATTGGCGGCGTTCGCCCAGGGGTCGCGCTCGCCCGCGAACAGGCCTTCGGCCTGCCGCAGCAGTTCGGGGTAGGGCTCCTGCAATGACTGGATCATCGGCATTCCTCAGGCACGGTCAATCGTGAATGGCATCGCCGCGTCGATCGACGGCAACTGCAGCGCAACCATGACCAGGCGGTCGAATCCAAGGGCGACGCCCGCACAGTCCGGCAGGCCCTGCTCGAGCGCAGCCAGGAAGCGTTCGTCCAGCGGCGCCAGGCGCTGGCCGCGCCGGCGCCGGGTCTCGAGGTCCTGCTCGAACCGGCCGCGTTGTTCCTCTGCGTCGCCGAGCTCATGAAAGCCGTTCGCCAGTTCGACGCCGTCGATGTACAGCTCGAATCGTTCCGCGACCGGCCATCCGTCCCCATCATCGCGCAGCCGCGCCAGGGCGGCCTGGCTTGCCGGGTAATCGCGCACGAAGACCGGGCCGTCACGGCCAAGTCCGGGTCCGACGATCGCTGCCATCAAGAGATCCAGCCAGCTGTCCCGGTCCTGGTCCTGCGCTGCCATCAACGCGATACCGCGGGCTCGCAGGACTGCCTCGATCTCGCCCGGCGTCGCCGTCCTGCAATCGATGCCGCAGGATCCGGCGACGGCCTCGCGATAGCTGAGGTGCCGGGCCGGTGCCAGTGCACGGAGTCCGCCGATCGTGGCCCGGACCAGGCGCTCGACGTCCAGCTGCAGGCCCGCGACATCGAAGCCCGTGCGGTACCACTCGATCATCGTGAATTCCGGGTTGTGCAAGCGGCCCGATTCACCGTCGCGAAACACCGCGCCGATCTGGTAGCAGTCGCCCATGCCCGCGGCCAACAGGCGCTTGATCGGATACTCGGGCGAGGTCTGCAGGTACAGCGGCGGGCCCTGGGCGGGCAGCGCGGCAATCGACTCTATCTGCGGCTCGCTCGGGGCGGATCTCGAAAGCAGCGGGGTGTGGACTTCGATGACGTGCTGCGAGGCGAAATAGGCACGGGCACGCGCCAGCATGGCCGCTCGTTGCCGGATCGTCGCGAGTCCCGCCGTGGGCCGCCAGTCGGCACCGCTCATGGCGGGGTCGCGGCGCCCGGCAGGGTCGCGATGCGCTCGCCCATCCGCACGGCACGGCCAGGCGCCAACCCCGGCACGAAACGCGGTCCGCCGGGTCCGAACAGCAGGATCACGGTGGATCCCATGTTGAACCAGCCGAGCTCGGACCCCTTGTCGAGCACGAAGGCTGGATCGTGATCCGGCAGGTCGCGCGCCAAGGAGGCGCGCAGGGGTCGACCCCCGGCTTCCCAGGCAAGACTCATGCTGCCGACGAACAGGGCACCGACCAGCACGACGGCCAGCGGGCCGGCGTTGGTATCGAAGATGCAGGCGATCCGCTCGTTACGCGTGAAGAGCCCCGGCACTGCGGCAGCCGTTGCGGCGTTGACGCTGAACAGGTCCCCGGGCATGAAGCGCGTGCGGCAAAGCGTTCCGGTCAGGGGCATGTGGATGCGGTGATAATTGTGCGGCGCCAGGTAGAGAGTTGCGAACGATCCATCGGCAAAACGCGCGCCGAGCGCAGCATCGCGACCGAGCAGGGCCGCCACCGAATAGCTGATCCCCTTGGCCTGCAACAGGGTGTCGCCGGCCAGCCGGCCTGACTGACTGACATACCCGTCAACCGGGCACACGACCGCGGTCGGGTCGGGCTCGACCGGGCGCGTGCCGGGTCGCAGCCGGCGCGTGAAGAATGCGTTGAACGATGCGTAGGCCCGGGGATTTCCGTGCTCGGCCTCCGTCAGGTCCACCGGATATCGCCGCAGGAAGCCGCGGACCAGCGCGGTGCTGAGCCAGCCCAGCCGGGCGTGGGTGAGCCAACGGACGAGCCCGGACAGCAGGTGCTGCGGCAACAGGTACTGCAGTCCGATGAAGAGCCTGTCGCGGACGCTGCCGGTTCCCGGATTCACGGCGCGATTATCCCATAGTGCCGGCGGTGACCCGGCTGCCTTGCGGGTTAGACTGCAGCCGATGGCGCGGGAACCAGCGAACGGGATCACTCGCATCCGGCGGGTCGGCGCGTTGCTGGACTGGGCGACGCGCGAACTGCAGCGAGCGCGGCTGCACTATGGCCATGGCACGGATGACGCGCGCGACGACGCCGCAGCGCTGGTTTTCCATGCGCTGGGACTTGGCCACGATTCCGCGCCGGCGAGTTATCGGCGAACGGTGACCGCGGGCGGTGCGCGGCGCGCGGCGGAACTGGTGCGGCGTCGCATCGAGGAACGCGTGCCATCCGCCTACCTGACCGGCGTGACCTGGTTTGCCGGCCACGAGATCCGCGTGACGCCTGACGTGCTGGTGCCGCGCTCGCCGATCGCAGAACTCTGCCTCAGTTCATTCAAACCCTGGATTGCCGCCAGGCGGGTGCGCCGCGTGCTCGACATCGGCACCGGTTCGGGCTGCATCGCGATCGCGGCGGCACACGCGTTTCCCCGTGCCCGGGTCGATGCCACCGACGTGTCGGTACGGGCGCTCGCGCTGGCGCGGGCCAACGTCCGGCGCCATCGCCTCGGGCGGCGAGTCCGCTTGCTGCAGTCAGACGTCTA
>JAHFSF010000116.1 GCA_023265875.1 Gammaproteobacteria bacterium
CGCAGGCCAGATCCTGTGGGTGTCGACGGGCCATCTGATCCGCACTGCCATGCTCACGGCATTGTTTGCCGTTATATGGTTTCGTTGGAGCGAAAAGATCGGTCGGGTCGGTTTCTACGTGCTGTTCGCGATGGTCGTTATGGCGTCGGTCCAGCTCGTCGGCGTCTATCTCGTGTTTACGACCCTGATCGTGCCGGCCGTCGCGACGTATCGCCATGGCGGCTCCCGTCAGCTTGTCTTTGGCTACGCGCTTGCGATCGCGGCCTACGTCGTGGGCCTGGCTGTCTCCGTCGTAACGGACCTGCCCTCAAGTGCCGTGATCGTCTGGGCGATGGCGGTACTGGGCCTGCTGGTGCACCTGACAGGCAACCACAAAAAATGAGGGGCCAGGAGATTGCTCCTGGCCCCTGTCATCCGCTCAACCGATTACAAGGTTTCCGGTCGCTGGGTCAGAATTCCTTCGTGAACCGCAGCCCGAATTCGCTCGGGTCGTTGCTCAGCATGACCAGCACGTAGTCGCCCGTATTCAGCCGGGCATTGTCGTAGCGCTCGTCCGTGACATTGCGACCGTAGGCCGCAACCGTCCAGTCACCGTCGGCTGGCCGGTAGCTGATGTCCACATTGACGAGATCCCGGCTGTCGATGAACGTCAACCGGCCCGGGTCCGACGTGGGCTCGCCGTACATGCTGTCCCGGTACGAGTAGTCCGCCCGGATCGTGACCTCACCGTTGCCGGCGGCAACTCTGAGCTCGGGACTGACTGAGGCAGTCAACTCGGGAGTCAGCGGGGCAACCGCCGATGGATTCGGATCCTTCACGTTCGCGTCGATGTAACCGAGCGTCGTGTACAGGCGGAAGTTGTCAGTCACCGCCCAGGTGCTTTCCCATTCGACGCCACGCGAGGTCTGGTCCACGATGATGCTCTGGGTGTTGAATCCGCCACCCGCCGTCGTGCTCACCTGGTAGGGCAGGTCCGAGTAGTCCGTGTTGAACACGGCGATGCTCATTTCCAGGTTGTCGAAGGGCTGTCCCTTCAGGCCCACTTCGTAGTTCCGCGCCGTGACGTTGTCGTTCGCGACGAAGCAGTTCGGCCTTGAAAGTGTCAGCGTGCCGAAGTTGAACGAGCCGATCAGGCAGTACGGACGCGCCGGGTACTGTCCTGACTGGTAACCGCTTTGGACCGTCCCGTAGAGCGTCATCCGGTCGTTGAACTTGAAGGAACCCGACAGATCCCAGCTGGTCTCCGACCAGTTGCGGCTATTGGATTCCGAGATCAGTTCGAACAGCACAGTGTCAGCCGACTTGTCGTCCTTCGTGTGCCGAACGCCGGCCGAAACCCGGGCCTTGTCCGAAATGTTGTATCCGACATTGGCGTAGGCCGCGTCGCTGTCCACTTTCTGGTGCAGGAAGAAATCGCCGCCGTTGGGACTCGTGCAGGGCGCGGCCGGCGTGCCGCAGTTGAATGTCGTGTCATTCTGGAAGTTGTGCCCTTCTTCCTCGAAGTGGTACAGGCCGACGACGTAATCGAAGGCGCCGGTCTTGCCCGTCAACTGCAGTTCATATGACGTCTGGTCGGCTTCGCCGATCTCCGGGAACGCGAGGAAGTTGTCGAAGAAGCTGTCGTCGTCGAGACCGGCCTCGTAATTCGAATGCCGGTCGCTCGCAATCAGCTTCAGGTTCATGCTGTCGTTGATCTCGAAATCGGCCGTCAATGACACGCCATAGGACTGGTTGGTCACGTTGATCTGGGCGGACTGACCCGTATTGTTGTCGTACGGATTGCTGGCCGAGTCGGAATCCCGGTAGCCGGCGTTATAGACGGCGCCATTGCTGCGGACGCAACCCGGATCCCCAGGGAAGGCGCCTGGATTGGCCCGGCAGGCCGCACCCAGCTCGTCGATCAGCGTGTCGTACGGCCGCAGGCCGTTGTCGCCCCGGTTGCCGTCCGCGGTAACGAGGAAGGACATGCGGTCATTGGGCGTGAATAGCACCGCGACGCGCCCGGAAATGTCCTGCATCTCGCCGACTTCCTTGGCCGGGTCCTCGATATTCACGAAGCGCCCGACGCCGCCGCGGCTCTGGTAGGCCGCCGTGAACGACATGGCAAACTTGTCCGACAGGCGGAAATTCGAATAGATGTCGCCGTTCAGCCGTCCGCGGCTGCCGGCCATCAGGGACATTCGTCCGCCGTCCTCGTCACCCGGCTTGCGGGTGATGATGTTGATGGCGCCGCCGATGGAATTGCGGCCGTACAGGGTGCCCTGCGGCCCGCGCAGGACTTCCACCCGCTCGATATTGGTGAGATTCCAGTTCTGGCCGACCTGCCGGCCCAGGTAGACGCCGTCCACGTAGACGCCGACACCCGGCTCTGTCGTAATCAGGTGATCCTGCAGGCCGATGCCGCGGATGAACGGATTCGACGAAGAAGTCTGGCCGGCGGAAAAACCGGTCACATTCAGGTTCGGCACGAACTTACCGAGGTCGACCAGGTCCGAAATGCCCTGCCGCTCGATCGTGTCCGGACTGAACGCGCTGATCGCAACGGGCACGTCATAGATGCTCTGCTCGCGCTTCTGCGCCGTCACGATGACCGGCTCGAAGACGGAAGTGGGCGGCTCCACGGCAATCGCGACCTGGCTGGCGCCGATCGCGCCGATCGGCAAGGCGGTTATAAAGATCGCCAGATTCTTCTTGTTCATTCGTTCCTCCCCAATAGGTGAGCGTTACATGGGCCCGATCATAATCCACCTGACGGCCGTGTGGCATAGAGCTCGCCGATATCCTCGTTCCAGACGGCCGGGTTGGCGCGGATGAAGTCGCCAAGCATCGAAATGCACTCGGCGGAGTGCAGATTCACGACCTTGACGCCGTTTTCACGCAGCCATGCCAGGCCCCCGACGAAATTAACCGACTCGCCGACCACCACGGTCCCGATGTTGAATTGCCGCACCAGGCCGCTGCAGTACCAGCATGGCGCCAGCGTCGTCGCCATGATCTTGTCGCGGTAGGAGCGCTGCCGGCCCGCCTTGCGGAAGGCATCGGTCTCACCGTGGACCGATGGGTCGCCTTCCTGCACCCGCCGGTTGTGGCCGCGCCCGAGGACGCGGCCGCCGCCGTCGAAGAGCGCCGCCCCGATCGGGATGCCGCCTTCGGCGAGGCCAAGGCGTGCTTCCTCGATCGCAACCTGCAGCATGGCCCGGTAATCGAGCGCCATGCGGGTCACCGGCGCAGCGGATTGTTCGGGTGCGTCGTCCAGTCCGCTTTCTCGCTGACGATCGCACGGCCGGTGCGGGTGTCGATACCGCTGGTCAGCCGCTCCATCGTGATGCAGTCGGCCACCGGGCAGACACTGACGCACAGATTGCAGCCGACGCATTCCTTGTCGATGACCTCGAAGCGGCGCTCGCCGTTCACGGTGTTGGTGATCGCCTGGTGCGAGGCGTCTTCGCAGACGATATGGCAGCGGCCGCACTTGATGCAGAGCTCCTGGTCGATGCGCGCCTTCACGACGTAGTTCAGGTTCAGGTATTGCCAGTCCGTCACGCTCGGCACCGCGCGCCCGACGAGGTCGGCCACCCGGGTCATGCCCTTGTCGCGCAGGAAATGCGACAGGCCGTCCGTCAAATCGGTGATGATCCTGAAGCCGTAGACCATCGCTGCCGTGCAAACCTGTACGTTGCTCGCACCGAGCGCCAGGAAATCGACCGCGTCGCGCCAGTCGGTAATGCCGCCGATACCGGAGATAGGCAAGCCCTTCGTCGCCTGGTTGCGCGCGATCTCCGCGACCATGTGCAATGCGATGGGCTTGACCGCCGGTCCGCAGTAGCCGCCGTGCGAGCCCATGCCGTCGGTGTTCGGATACATCGAGAGCGTGTCGTAATCGACACGCATGATCGAGTTCAGCGTGTTGATCAAGGACACCGCGTCCGCCCCGCCATCCTTCGCCGCTTTCGCGGGCCCGAGGATGTTGGTGACATTTGGCGTCAGCTTGATGATGACCGGCACGCGCGCGAACGCCTTGCACCACGCGGTCGCCTGCCGGATGTACTCGGGCACCTGGCCGACCGCCGAGCCCATGCCGCGCTCGGACATGCCGTGCGGGCAGCCGAAGTTGAGTTCCAGCCCGTCGGCGCCGGTGTCCTCGATCATCGGCACGTATTTCGCCCAGCTCTCACGATTCATCGGCAGCATGACCGAGACGACCAGCGCGCGATCGGGCCAGTCGCGCTTGATCTGGCGGATTTCCCCGAGATTGGTCGCGAGCGGCCGGTCGGTGATCAGCTCGACGTTGATGAAGCCGATGACGCGCCGGTCGTTGCTGTGGATCGCTCCATAGCGCGGACCGCTGACATTGACGATCGGCGGGTCCTCGCCGAGCGTCTTCCAGACCGCGCCGCCCCACCCCGCCTCGAAGGCGCGATTGACGTTGTAGGCCTTGTCGGTCGGTGGTGCGGAGGCAAGCCAGAAGGGATTCGGCGACTTGATGCCGAGGAATTCGGAGCCGAGGTCCACCGCAGCATTCCCACGTCCGGTGTCGTTCATTGGTGCTTCACCCGCCCGCTGTCAGGTAGCGATTGATGGCCTCGGCGGCGAGCTTGCCGTCCTGCACCGCGGTCACCGTCAGGTCCCTGCCGCCAGCCACGCAGTCGCCGCCGGCCCAGACATTGTCGAGCGAGGTCCTGCGGTTGGCGTCCACGGCAATGCGGCCACGCGTCGTCCGCAGGATCCCGGCAGCGGAGCCCAGTTCGTCCCAGCCCAATTCCTGGCCGATGGCCTTGAACACGACGTCTGCAGGGAGCGTAAAGATTCCGCCTGCTCCCTCCAGCCCCCCGTTCGCGCCCGCGCGCGTGTACTCGAATTCGACAGCCGTGACGTGCGCATCTCCCAGCAGCCGCGTCGGCCGCGCCCAGTGTCTGATGCGCACGCCGGCGCTCTGCGCCAGGTCCTGTTCAAAGCCGCTGGCGCCCATCTGCTCCTTGCCGCGCCGATAGACGATCGTCACCTCCTCGGCTCCGAGCTTCCTGCTCTGCACTGCGACGTCGATGGCCGTCATGCCGCCGCCGATCACGACGATGTGCCGGCCGACCGGCAACCGCGACTTGTCGGGCGCCTGGCGCAATTCGGCGATGTATTTGACGGCGTCGATGACGCCCGGCCTGTCTTCCGACTCCAGGTCCAGCTTGTTGACGCCCGCCAGGCCGACCGCGAGAAATACCGCGTCGTAGTCGCGGCACAACCGCGCAAGCGACAACTCCTTGCCCAGGTTGGTGCTGGTGCGGACCTCGATGCCGCCGATCGCGAGGATGTAGTTCACTTCGCGCTGCGCAAAGTCGTCCACGGTCTTGTAGGCGGCGATTCCGTACTCATTCAGGCCGCCAAGCTTGCCGTCGCGACTGAGAATCGTGACCTGATGGCCGAGGCAGGCCAGCCGGTGGCCGCAGGAGAGACCAGCCGGGCCGCCGCCGACCACCGCGACACGCTTGCCGGTCGGCGCCGCACGCTCAAAAAGCCGGGTCCCCGAGCCAAGGAATGGATCGGTCGCGTAGCGCTGCAACAATCCGATGTCCACGGGCCTGTCCTCGTGCCCATCGCGCACACAGGCCTGCTCGCACAGCACCTCGGTCGGACACACCCGGGCGCACATGCCGCCCATGATGTTTTCGGACAGGATGGTGCGGGCAGCGCCCTCGAGGTCGCCGCTCCTGATGGACTGGATGAAGCGCGGGATGTCGATGCCGGTCGGGCAGGCCGTCGTGCACGGTGCCGCGAAGCAGAAGTAGCAGCGATCGGCGGCGATCAGCGCTGCGGACTTCGACAGCGGTGGATGCAGGTCGGCAAAATTCCGCTCGATTTCGGCGGCACTCAGCCGGCCCGGGGCGATATCGGGTTGGGTGCCAGCCATCCGTTCAGCGCCGCGGGCGCTCGACGCCGCTCGGCTTCGCAAGTTCGGCCTGCTTCCTGATCGCATCGTAATAGGGCGCATATGGCGGCCGGTCCACGTAGCGGCCCGCTCCCCGCTCCACCCGCAGCTCGCCCTTCGCATAAACGAGCCTGCCGGCGCTGATGGTGTTCGAGGCGCATCCCTTCACCGTCATGCCCTCGAAGATGTTGAAGTCGACGTTCTGGCGATGTGTCTTCGCCGAGATCGTCTTGCTCGCCGCCGGGTCCCAGACCACAAGGTCCGCATCGGCGCCGACCGACACGCTGCCCTTGCGCGGATAGATGTTGAAGATCTGCGCGGCGTTCGTCGACGTGACCCGCACGAACTCGTTCATCGTCAGGCGACCGGTCCCGACGCCGTGGTGCCACAGCACTTCCATGCGGTTCTCGATGCCGGCCGTCCCGTTCGGGATCTTGCGGAAGTCGTCGCGGCCGGCCGCCTTCTGCGGCGCGCAGAAGCAGCAGTGATCCGTCGCGGTCGTCTGCAGGTTGCCGGACTGCAGCCCGCGCCACAGCGCCGCCTGGTGTTCCTTGGCGCGGTATGGCGGGCTCATCACGTACCCGGCTGCGCGCTCGAAGTCCGGGTCGCGGTACACCGAATCGTCGATCAGCAGGTGCCCGGCCAGCACCTCGCCGAATACGCGCTGGCCTTCGTTGCGGGCGCGCGTAATCGCCTCCAGCGCCTGGCGCGACGAGACGTGCACGACGTAGAGCGGAACCCTCAGCACTTCGGCGATGCGGATGGCGCGGTTGGCGGCCTCGCCCTCGACCTCCGGCGGGCGCGACAGAGGATGGCCCTCGGGCCCGGTGATGCCCTGCCTGAAAATGCGGTCCTGCAGCGCATAGACGAGCTCGCCGTTCTCGGCGTGCACGGTGACGATGGCGCCGAGCGTGATCGCCTTCGAGAAGCTGTTCACCAGCGTCTCGTCGTCCGCCATGATGGCGCCCTTGTAAGCCATGAAGTGCTTGAAGCTGTTGACGCCGTGCTCGCGGACCAGCGTCTCCATGTCAGCGCTGACGGTCTCGTCCCACCAGGTGATCGCGACGTGGAAGGAATAATCGGCGACGGCTTTCCCGGCCCAGCCGCGCCACGCGCGGTAGGCCTCCAAGACGCTCTGCTTCGGGTTCGGGATCACGAAGTCGATGATCATCGTCGTGCCGCCGGCAAGACCCGCCGCCGTGCCGGTGTAGAAATCCTCGCTGGCGACCGTGCCCATGAAGGGCAGTTGCATGTGGGTGTGTGGATCGATGCCGCCCGGCATCACGTACTGGCCGCCGGCGTCCAGCACTTCGCAACCCTTCGGAGCGGCGATGTCCGTGGCAAGCTGCACGATCCTGCCGCCATCGCACAGGACGTCGGCGCGAACGGCCTGCTCCGCCGTGACGACCGTCCCACCCCTGACCAGCAGTGCCAAGGCCGCTACCTCTTCCGGTTCAGCAAATAATAGATCATTCCGCCGAGCAGCGAGCCCGTGAACCAGCCGTAGTCGTAGAACCAGCCGAGCCGGTCCGTCGCAATCGCAACGAGCGTCAGGCCGACCGGCACCAGGAATGCAACGAAGCCTGCCCGGTTCCAGGCCGGGTAAGGGCCATCATCCCGGTAGAGACCAGCCAGGTCGTACAGCTGTCGCCGGACCACGAAGTAGTCCACGATCATGATGCCTGCGATCGGCCCGAGCAGGCTCGAGTAGCCGCTCAGCCAATTCGAGTACAGGCTCTCGACGCTGACATCCGACGCGAGCC
>JAHFSF010000117.1 GCA_023265875.1 Gammaproteobacteria bacterium
TCGAGGCCGACCACCGACTTGCCCGGTATCACCTCGACCACGCGGACGCTGATCGCGGACAGCGCGCGCGCCAGGTCCTTTGCCAGCGCGCTGATCTGGCTGACCTTGACGCCGGGGGCCGGCTTCAGCTCAAAACGCGTGACGACCGGGCCCGGCAGCTCGGCGACGACCTCGACGTCGATGCCAAAATCCTTCAGCTTGATTTCGACCAGGCGGGACAGCGCGTCCAGCGCCTCGGACGAGTAGGCCTTCTCGCGAGGCGACGGGCCGTCCAGCAACTTGAGTTCCGGCAAGTCGCGTGCTGCCGGCTTGGCAAACAGCTGGACCTGCTTTTCCTTCTCGACACGCTGGCTGATCTCCGGCACGGCGGGCGCCGGAAGCTCGATGCGCGGTGGCGTGCGTGAGGCGGTTTTCTTCTGCACCTCGCGCACGGCCGTTTCGCGCGCCTCGCGTGACTCGCGCCCAACTGCGAGGTCGCGCGAAACGGCGATGCGATTCCGGACCCACGATGCGCCAACCAGCGCCCAGTGCCCGAGAAAGTCCATGACCGCGAGCCAGGAGACCCCCGTGTACAACTGGACACTCGTAAACCACAACGCGAGCATCAGCAGCGTCGCGCCAAGCACCGACGCTGCCTGTGCCAGGTTGGTGCCGATCAGGTTCCCGAGGATGCCGCCGCCCCCGGTCTCGCCAGTGACTGGCGCGAAGTGCAGGGTTGCGAGCCCGCAGCTCGTCGCGAGCGCGACCACCAGGCCGATCGTGCGCAGGGCGACGGTCGACCTGCCCTGCGCGGGCTCATCCACGGGACGCTTGAATCCCACCCAGGCGCTGAACGCGATGACCAGCGGGAACAGGTAAGCCGGCCAGCCGAACAGGAGCAGCAGCATCCCGGCAGCCCACGCACCCAGCGGGCCGATCAGGTTGCCGAGCTGGCCTGGCTCGCCGGTGTAGCTGAAGCTGCGGTCATTGGCGTCGTAACTCGTCAGCGCAATCATCAGCACGAGGGCGAGCGCCGCGAGCAGCCAGAATGCCGCCTCCCGCAGGGCGCGGGCGAACTTGGGATCAAGCTTGGCTTCCGGCGCCTGGGCGTCGGTGACGGTCTTGGCCACGGACTCAGAATCCTGTTAAGGAATAATCTATAAGCAGTTGATTATAAGAGCGTTGCAATTCGCGCAGCAAGCACTCATCAACAGTGAAGGCGACCCGAATGGTGATCGCGGCCGAAGACTATCGCAAGCGGCCGCGCTCCCCTACGATGCGCGGCTACCGCTTCGAGCAGCGCCACGAAACGCGCGTGAAACGAAGCCAGAGGCACTATACATGACGACCCGGCGGCACTCGCGGCTGATCATCCTCGGTTCGGGGCCCGCCGGCTACTCAGCCGCGATTTACGCTGCGCGCGCGAATCGCAAGCCATTGCTCGTGACCGGACTGGAGCAGGGCGGACAATTGATGACGACGACTGACGTGGACAACTGGCCGGGGGATGTCGAAGGCCTGCTGGGCCCGGCGTTGATGGAGCGGATGCAGAAACACGCCGCCCGTTTCGGCGTCGAAATGGCGGCGGACCAGATTACGGCAGTCGATCTCGGGCAGCGGCCCTTCCGGCTGGTCGGCGAAACCGCCGAGTATCGTTGCGATGCCCTGATCATCGCGACCGGCGCTTCGGCGCGCTATCTCGGTCTTGATTCGGAGACCCGTCTGCGCGGCCGCGGCGTTTCCGCGTGCGCGACCTGCGACGGTTTCTTCTTTCGCGACCAGCGCGTCGCGGTTGTCGGCGGCGGCAACACGGCAGTCGAGGAAACCATCTACCTGGCGAACCTGGCATCGCACGTCACGTTGATCCACCGGCGCGACCGCTTGCGCGCCGAAGCCATCCTGCAGGACCGGCTGTTCGCGCTGGTCGAAAAGGGCAAGGTATCGATGCTGTGGAATCACGTTGTCACCGAGATCCTCGGCGGCGATCAGGGCGTCACCGGCGTGCGCGTCAGGCAAGGCGATGACGGCGCCAGCCGTGATCTTGGGGTGACCGGCGTGTTCATCGCGGTCGGCCACACGCCCAACACCGGCCTGTTCAAGGAACAGCTCGACATGCAGAACGGCTACATCGTCGTGAAATCGGGCCAGGGGAGCGATGCGACGGCGACCAGCGTGCCGGGCGTGTTCGCCGCGGGCGATGTCGCGGATCACGTCTACCGGCAGGCGGTCACATCGGCCGGCACCGGCTGCATGGCGGCCCTGGACGCCGACCGCTACCTGGAGCGCCTGGATACCGGCGGCTGAGCTGTGGTCACCCGCATTGCACGGGCGATATCCGAAATCGATGCGCAAGCCTGGAACGGGCTGGTCAACGATGCCTCGCCGTTCCTGCGTCACGAGTTTCTCGACGCCCTCGAGCAGTCCGGCTGCGCCGTGCCCGGGACCGGCTGGGATCCTCATTTCTTGCTGCAGGAAGATGAACAGGGCCGCCTCATCGGCGCGATGCCGCTGTACCTCAAGTCGCATTCCTGGGGCGAGTTCGTCTTTGACTTCGCCTGGGCCGAGGCCTATCAGCGCGAGGGGCTCCGCTATTACCCGCGGCTCGTGTCAGCCGTTCCGTTCACGCCGGTCACCGGCCCCCGACTGCTGGTCGCGGCGACCGCCGATGCGGCCGCGACACGACAGGCGCTGATTCGCCAGGCGCGTGAACTCCGGCGTGAACTCGCGGTTTCCTCGCTGCACGTCCTGTTTCCCGGTTCCGCGGACCGTGCCGCATTGATGGCGGCCGGGTTGTTTCCCCGCCTCGACTGCCAGTTTCACTGGCACAACGAGTCCTACGGCTGCTTTGACGACTTCCTGGGGGGCTTCACGGCCGAGAAGCGCAAGAAGGTCCGCCGCGAACGGCGGCGGGTCGCGGAAGCCGGCATCTCCTTTTCGACCCTGCACGGTGGCGACCTCGATGACGCGCAGATCGGGACGATTCACCGGCTGCATGCCCTGACATTCGCGCGCCATGGCACCGCGCCATACCTGAACGCCGAATTCTTCCGCCGCATCGCGCAGGCGCTGCCGCGGTCACTGGTCATCGAACTGGCCATGCTGCAGGGCGAGACCATTGCCTGCTCGGTGTCGCTGCGGAGTCACGACACGCTGTATGGCCGCTACTGGGGCGTGGACGGCGACCATCACAGCCTGCATTTCGAGACCTGCTATTACCGCGGCATCGAATACTGCATTCGCGAGCATCTGCAGCGCTTCGAACCCGGCACCCAGGGCGAACACAAGTTGCTGCGCGGTTTTGCACCGGCACCGGTCTGGTCTGCCCACGACATCGCCGATCGTCGCTTTGCGGCCGCGATCGGCAGCTGGCTCGACCGCGAGCGCGCTTACAAGCAGACGTGGTTGCGCGCTGCGGCCGCACATCTGCCCTTCCGGCGCGCCGATATCCCGGCTAGGCTCCCGGTTGATGTCCGGGATTACCTGGCTGCAGCCGACTGACCCGCCCGCGGCGTTGCCCGCAACTTCGCGCGCGCTGCGCGAGCCCAATGGCCTGCTCGCGGTCGGCGGGGCACTGACCCCGGACTGGCTGATCCATGCCTATCGTCACGGCATATTCCCGTGGTTCTCGTCCGGACAGCCGATCCTGTGGTGGGCGCCCGATCCGCGCGCCGTGCTGGCACCCGCGGAATTCCACATCTCACGGAGTCTCGCGCGGTCCCTCCGCCGGCGCGGCTATCAGACTCGGATCGACACCGCGTTCGTGGCCGTCATCGACGCCTGCGCCGGACCGCGCGCGGGGATGCCAGGCACGTGGATCACGGACGAAATGCGCAACGCCTATGTCGAATTGCATCGCCGGGGCCTTGCCCACTCGATCGAGACCTGGCGGGAGGACTCGCTGGTCGGCGGTCTCTATGGGGTCGCGCTGGGCCGGGCGTTTTTCGGCGAGTCGATGTTTTCGCGCGCGACGGATGCGTCCAAGGTCGCGCTTGCCAGGCTGGTGCAGGAATGCCTGCGACTCGAGGTACCACTGATCGACTGCCAGCTGCCGAGCCCCCACCTCGCCAGTCTTGGCAGCAAGGACATGGCGCGCTCCGACTTCGAGGCCCGGCTCGCGACACTGGTGGACAGGCAACCGCCGCTGTGGCGTGAATGAGACGCCGAATTGCATGCCGGGGCGTGCTGGGTCACAATCCGCGCGGTTTCTGCAACAGCGACGGACGGAATGGCGAAGGAAGAAGCAATCCAGATGGACGGCGAGGTCGTCGAGACCCTGCCGAACACGACATTCCGCGTGAAGCTGAAGAACGACCACATCGTGACTGCCCACATCTCGGGCAAGATGCGCAAGCACTACATCAGGATCCTGACCGGCGACACCGTCACCGTCGAGCTGACGCCTTACGACCTGACCAAGGGCCGCATCGTGTATCGCGCGCGCTAGAAACAGGGGACGCAACCCTTTTCCCCGCGGGAACAGGGTTGCGTCCCCTGTTTCTCCCCTGTTTCAGTCCTGCCCGAGCAATTCCGGCGTGCGTGCCGGCCGGCAATCGAGCGCCAGGCTCTCGCCATCGGGCGCCAGTGAGACCGTCACCGTGCCGCCGCCGGCCAGGCGACCGAACAGCAGTTCCTCGGCGAGTGGCCGCTTGACGTGCTCCTGCAGCACGCGTGCCATCGGCCGCGCGCCCATCTTCGGGTCATAACCCCGCAACGCGATCCAGTGGCGGGCATCGTCGCTGACGATCAGCGAGACGGATTTCTGCTCGAGCTGGGCCTCGATTTCGAGCAGGAGCTTGTCGACCACCCGCTCGATCGTCTGCGGACCCAGGGAACTGAACTGGATGATCGCATCGATGCGATTGCGGAACTCCGGCGAGAACAGGCGGCGCACAGCTTCCATGCCGTCTGGCGCGTGGTCCTGCTGCGTGAAGCCGATGCTGGCGCGGCTCATCTCGCTGGCACCCGCATTGGTCGTCATCACGATGATGACGTGGCGGAAATCCGCCTTGCGGCCGTTGTTGTCGGTCAGGGTGCCATGATCCATCACCTGCAGCAGCAGGTTGAAAACGTCCGGGTGGGCCTTCTCGATTTCGTCGAGCAGCAGCACGCTGTGCGGGTGCTTGGTGATCGCCTCGGTCAGCAGCCCGCCCTGGTCGAAACCGACATAGCCGGGCGGCGCGCCGATCAGCCGCGAGACCGTGTGCCGCTCCATGTATTCCGACATGTCGAAGCGGACGAACTCCACGCCGAGCACGGTCGCGAGCTGGCGCGTGACTTCGGTCTTGCCGACACCGGTCGGTCCGGCGAACAGGAAACTACCGACCGGCCGGCGTTCATTGCCGAGCCCGGCCCGCGCCATCTTGATCGCGGCCGCCAGCGCGTCGATCGCCTGGTCCTGCCCGAAGATCACCAGCTTCAGGTTGCGCTGCAGGTTCTGCAGCACCTCGCGATCGGACACCGACACGGTGGCGGGCGGGATCCGCGCCATGCGCGCGACGACCGCCTCGATGTGGGAGGCAGTGACGGTGACCTCGCGCCCGGCCGCGGGCTGCAGCCGCAACGACGCGCCGGCTTCGTCGACGACGTCGATCGCCTTGTCGGGCAGGTAGCGGTCGTTGATGTGGCGCGTCGAGAGTTCAGCGGCGGCCACCAGCGCCTCGTCCGTGTACTGGACCCCGTGGTGCTCCTCGAATCGCGACTTCAGTCCGCGCAGGATGTCGATCGTCTCGGCGACGCTCGGCTCCACGATGTCGATCTTCTGGAAGCGCCGGGCTAGTGCGTGATCCTTCTCGAAGATGCCGCGATATTCCTGGTAGGTCGTCGAACCGATGCAGCGCAGGTCGCCGCTCGCGAGCACGGGCTTGATCAGGTTGGACGCGTCCATGACGCCGCCGGAGGCGGCGCCGGCGCCGATGACCGTGTGGATCTCGTCGATGAACAGGATCGAGCCGGGCCGCTTCTTGAGCTCCGCAACGACACCCTTGAGCCGCTTCTCGAAGTCGCCCCGGTACTTGGTTCCGGCAATCAGGGTGCCGAGGTCGAGCGCATAGATCGTGCAGTCGGCGAGCACCTCCGGCACCTTGTGCTCGACCACCAGGCGAGCGAGCCCTTCCGCGATCGCGGTCTTGCCGACCCCGGCCTCACCGACGTAAAGAGGATTGTTCTTGCGGCGCCGGCACAGGATCTCGATGGTGCGCTGGACCTCGAGCTGCCGCCCGATCAGCGGATCCACCTTGCCGGCGGCCGCGAGGGCATTCAGGTTGGTCGTGTATTTCTCGAGCGCCGCCGCACCATTGTCCTCCGCAGCTTCGCGCTCCGGGGCCGCGCCTTCCTCGCGCGGCAGCTCGCGAGTCTCGCTGCTGGACGGCAGCCCATGCGAGATGAAATTGACGATGTCAAGCCGGGCGACATCCTGCAGCGAAAGCAGATAGGCCGCGTGTGACTGCTTCTCGCTGAAGATCGCGACCAGGACATTGGCCACGGTGACTTCTTTCTTGCCGCTCGACTGGACGTGGAAGACTGCGCGCTGCAGCACCCGCTGGAAGCCGAGTGTCGGCTGCACTTCGCGCTCGTCGTCCGCGGCGAGCGTCGGCGTGGTGTCATCGACGAATTTCTGCAGGTCCTTCTGCAGTCGCGCGAGGTCGGCCCCGCAGGCCTTCAGGATTTCCCGGACCCGCGGGGTGTCCAGGATCGACAGCAGCAGGTGCTCCACGGTCATGTACTCGTGGCGCGCGTCGCGGGCCTTCTGGAAGGCCTCATTCAGGCAATACTCGAGTTCACTCGACAGCACTCAGGTCTCCTCCATCGTGCACATCAGCGGATGCTGGTTCTGTCGTGAATAAGACATAACCTGCGCCACCTTGGTTTCCGCGATCTCGAATGTAAACACGCCGCAGACGCCTTTGCCCCGTGTATGCACCTCCAGCATGATGCGGGTCGCGCGCGTCCGGTCGAGCATGAAGATCCGCTCCAGCACGTCCACCACGAACTCCATGGGCGTGTAATCGTCGTTCAGCAGCACAACCTGGTAAAGCGGCGGCTTTTTAAGCTCCGGCCGCGTTTCCTCGACCACCAGGCTGTGGCCGCTCCGCCCGCTTTCCCGTTCGTCCGCATTGCCCACCTGCCAACCCCGCACCTGGCGCCAGTACATTTATAGGGTTCGACAGGCGCGCGCACAAGAGAGCTGTGCCAGCGGCCGGGCCGCGCGACCGGCACCCGAGCCCGGACTGAGAAGTGTCGCACAAGTGCCTGCTGCTCCTTCGATTTCTGCTGATTTCCCGCCTTGTAGCAGTCCGCCGCCTGCCCGTATCATGTGGCGGTTTCCCAAGGGTCCACCATCGGGCGGGAGCGCATGTTGCTGGTCGATCGAATTCTGGCTCCATTTCGCGTGGCTGGCGGTGGCTGGCGTGAAGGTCTGGCCGCTTCCGGGCCGCTGCTGGCGACGGCGGTACTCGTCATTTTGCTGGCGGCGCAGCTGGCGAGTCTGCTCTGGCACTTCCTGAGTCCGGCCGACGGCGGCGGGTCAACGCCGGCAGGGACGGATGCTGCTGCGGCACCGGTGGTCGACCTCGCGAGTATCGTCAATGCGCACCTGTTCGGTATCGCCGCCATTTCCGGCGATCCGTCCGCCGCACCGGCCACGACGGCCAGCCTGGTGCTGGCGGGCACGCTCGCC
>JAHFSF010000118.1 GCA_023265875.1 Gammaproteobacteria bacterium
CGACGATCGTCTTCCTCGAGGTAGGTTGCGGCGACTGCCGCCGCCTTGTTCGCAATCGTCGCGCCCAGCGGGCCGAGCTTCGACCCCAGCCAGATCGCATCATTGAAGTCGCCACGATGGTAGGCCCGCCATGCCTGCTGCAACTGCGGCGCAAGTGCTGCGGCCTCGGCCTTCGCTTTGCAAGTCCGCCTGACCATTGCGGCGTCCGGAAAGGGCTCGCAATCTCCAGCGTGCAGCCTGTCCCAGGCTTTGTGCAACGCATCGCCATCGTAATTGTAGGGTTTTTGGTCGTACGGAAAACGCGGTGTCTTCGCCGCAGCCATCATGAACTCCAAGTCGGAACGCGGTATTCTTGGCCTGGGCTCAGGCCGGCGCCACGCCCACGGCAAGGAGAGGATCATGGCGGCGAAGAAAAAGGGCAAGCTCAGCGGTTCCGGTCAGCCAAAGGGCGACCTGAACCTGCTCTATTCGGCTCACCAGATCTGGCTCGCCGGGCTTGGCGCGATGTCGCGCGCCCAGGCCGGTGCGCCAAAGGTTTTCGACGAGCTGATCCGGGAAGGCTCCAAGCTGCAGGGCGGCGCGCTCGACGCCGCACAAAAGGTGGTCATGCAGGCCTTCCAGGGAGCCCAGAAGACCGTCAACCAACGCGTCGATACGGTGAAGGAACAGGCTGGCGAAACCTGGGACAACCTCGAAAAGATCTTCCAGACGCGGGTCCAGCGCTCGATGCACCAGCTGGGCATGCCGACAGCCGAGGAAATCACGGCGCTGACGCGCAAGGTTGACGAACTTGCTGCCAGCGTCGAGAAACTGGCAGGCGCCGGGGGCGCGAAGCGCGGCGCGCGACCGCGCAAATCCCCCGGGCCTTCTTCCGCATCCCCGCAGCACGGCTGAGGCCCGCGGCAGACCCGGGGCACCACGATGATGACCCTGCAGTCCACCGCGCGACCACGACGCACGGGCCGCATTGGAATCGCACTCGCGGGCGGCGGCCCGCTCGGCGCGTTTTATGAGCTGGGCACTCTGCAGGCGCTCAGCGATTGCATCGAGGGCCTCGATCTACGCGAGTTGTATGCCTATGCCGGCGTCAGTTCCGGCTCGATGCTTGCGGCCGGGCTCGCGAACGGCCTGACTCCCGTCGACATCGGCCGCATCGTCATCAGCAACGATTCCGGCCATGATCCCGCGCATCCAGGCCTGTTCCTGCGCCCGGCATTCGGCGAGTATGCCCGGCGCATCGCCCGGATGCCGCGCATTGCCTGGCAGGTCGTCGAACAGTTTGCGCGAGCACCCATGTCGCAAGGCATCGCCGAATTGCTGGCCCCGCTGACCGCCGCGATGCCCGCTGGCCTGCTCGACAGCAGGCCATTCGAACGTTACCTGCGCAGGCTTTTCGAAGGCGGCGGCAGGACCAATGATTTCCGCAAACTGCGCCATCACCTGTACATCGTGGCGACCAACCTGAATACCGGAGGCGCCGCGCTGTTTGGCATGCCGGGCATGGATCACGTGCCGATCTCGCGGGCGATGCAGGCGAGCACCGCCCTGCCCGGCCTGTACGCGCCGGTCGAGATCGACGGCGAGACCTACGCGGATGGCGCGTTGCTGCGCACGATGCATGCCTCGATCGTCCTGGAATCCGGCGCCGACCTCGTGATGTGCATCAATCCGCTGGTTTCTTTCGACGCGTCCGGGATCGGCGGCGGGAAACGCAAAGTTGAATTGACCGAGCACGGCCTGCCGGTCGTGTTGAGCCAGACGTTCCGCTCGTTGATCCAGTCACGCA
Organism: Gammaproteobacteria bacterium; assembly: GCA_023265875.1. GTDB lineage: Bacteria > Pseudomonadota > Gammaproteobacteria > Steroidobacterales > Steroidobacteraceae > SCUD01. The sequence continues at coordinate 1,787 of JAHFSF010000118.1, forward strand.
TGATGGTCGGGTTTGCGTCCTACAAGAGGCGCTTTCCGCGCGCTGAAATCCTGTTGTTCGAGCCCGATCGCGGCGACCGCCGGATGTTCTTCGCCAACATATTCCGCTATTCGGACCGGCGGCGGCTCGTCGATCATGCATACCAGTGCACGCGCCGCGACCTGCTGCGGGGTGCGGAGCGACTGGAGCCAATGCTCAACCGCCATGGCCTCGGCTTGCGGCGCGATGTGCTCACGGATCCGCAACGGAGCTTCCAGGCGGCGCTCGAGCGCCAGCGGCACGCCGAGCATCGCGTCGCCCGGAATCTTTCGGCGACACTGGACCGGCTCGACCGGCTGCTCGCCAGCGCCCGCACGTGACGGCGCTGGCCGCCGTGCGCGGCCGCGCCGGGAATCAGTCGAACGGATGCCGCAGGATGATGGTCTGTTCGCGGTCGGGGCCGGTGGAAACGATCGTCACCGGCACGCTGCACAGCTCTTCGAGTCGACCGAGGTATGCGCGGGCCGCGCCCGGCAGTTCATCCATCGATCGCAGTCCGGCAGTCGAATCGCTCCAGCCCCGCATTTCCTCGTAGACCGGCTCGCAGCCGGCATACTGGTCACACAGCAGCGGCGGCGCGTCGCTCTGGTATCCGCCCTGGCGATAGCCGACGCAGACCATGACCCGCTCGAGTCCATCGAGCACGTCCAGCTTCGTAATGCACAGCCCGGAAATTCCGTTGTTCAGGATCGCGTGCCGCAGCGCCACCGCGTCGAACCAGCCGGTACGGCGCGGCCGGCCGGTGACAGCGCCGAATTCCTGGCCGACACGCGACAGGTGGCGACCGGTGTCGTCGAACAACTCGGTCGGAAACGGTCCGGCACCGACTCGCGTCGTATAGGCCTTCGTGATTCCCAGCACATAGTCGATATCGCGCGGACCGATGCCGGTACCGACCGCGGCATAGCCGGCAACGGTGTTTGACGAGGTGACGTGCGGGTAGGTTCCATGGTCAACGTCGAGCAACGCGCCCTGGGCGCCCTCGAACAGCACGCTGCCGCCTGCTTTCCGGATCCGCATGATGCCGGCGGCGACATCGCCGACCAGTGGCTTGATGCGTTCAGCCTGGCTCAGGCACTCGTCCAGGATTGCGCTCGAGTCCATCGGCGGCTCGCGAAGATGATGTTGCAGCAGGAAATTGTGATAGCTGAGCAGTTCACCCAGCTTGGCAGCGAAGCGATCGGTCTGGAACAGGTCGCCGACGCGGACCGCGCGCCTCGCCACTTTGTCCTCGTAGGCCGGTCCGATGCCGCGCCCGGTCGTGCCGATCGCATTGGCGCCGCTCGCACGCTCCCGGGCCTTGTCGATCGCAACGTGCGAGGGCAGCACCAGCGGGCAATTGGGGCTGATCAACAGGCGCTCGAACACCGGCACGCCGCGCGCGACCAGCATGTCCGCCTCGGACAGCAGCGCGGCAAGCGACAGCACGACGCCATTGCCGATGAAACACCGCACCTGTTCGCGCAGCACGCCCGACGGAATCAGCGACAGGACCGTCCTTTCACCGCCGATGACGAGCGTGTGGCCGGCATTGTGGCCTCCCTGGAAGCGCGCGACCGCCGCCGCCCCTTCGGTCAAAAGGTCGACGATCTTGCCCTTGCCTTCGTCGCCCCACTGGGCGCCCACGACGACGACGGTCCTACCCATGGTGGCGCCTCACGAGCGGACCAGCCACAGCAGCACGAGGCCCGCGCCCATGCTCACGAGCCCGATCGCGCGCAATGTCGCATCGCCCACGGTCGAGAACACCGCCATCGCACGCTTGATGCCGGCCGGATTCGCGAATGGCAGCACCCCCTCAATGACCAGCAGCAGCCCGAGCGCGGCCGCGAGGTCCGCCCAGTGGATATTCATCGGCGGCTCAGTGGCCCGGTTGCTTCAGGTACTTGAAGAACTCGCCATCGGGAGCGATCACCAGCACGTCATTGGGCTGGCCGATCGCGCGGCGATAGGCCTGCAGGCTGCGGTGGAAGGAATAAAACTCCGGATAGCGCTGGTACATGCGCGCGTAGGTCGCCGCGGCGACCGCATCGCCTTCGCCACGGATCTTCTCGGCGTCGCGATTGCCGATCGCCAGCACTTCGGTACGCTCGCGCTCTGCCTCCGCACGGATCCGTTGCGCCTGCTCGTCGCCCTCGGCGCGCAGTTGTGATGCCTGGCGTGCGAAGTCCTGGCGCATGCGATTGAAGACCGAATCTGACACCTCGTCCGGCAGATCGATGCGCTTGACCCGGACATCCACGAGCGTCAGGCCGAGCTGGCCGATCGACTGGCCGGCGAACTGCAGGATGTCGCCGATGAACTCGGCACGCTCCGCCGCAACTACCTGCTGGATCGTGCGCTTGGCGATGACGCCCTTCAGGCCGTCCTTGACGATTTCGGCAAGGCGCGCTGACGCCGCTTCTTCGTCGCCGGCGGTCGCCAGGTAATATTGCGTGACATCGGAAATGCGCCATTTCACGTAGAAATCGACGTTGAGGATCTTGCCCTCGCTGGTCAGGAACTGTTCAGCCGGGTAATTGCGGGTCAGCACGCGACGGTCAAACTTGCGGGCCATGTTGATGCCCGGGACCATGAAATGCAGGCCCGGCTTGTAGTCGGCCTTGACGATCTCGCCGATCTGGAACTTGATCGCGAACTCCGTCTCCTGGACCTGGAACAGCGAGCCCGTCAGCAGCCAGACGGCGACGATGACGCCGACCACGATCGTCAGTATGCGGCCGGCCATCAGTGGTCCTTCCGCGCGCGCGGGTCCGGTGCCTCGACGGAACCGCCGTCTTCGAGCCGGATCGTCGGCGGCGGTTCGACCGGCTGCCGCTGCAGGCCGCGCTGTTCGAGCAGCTTGTCGAGCGGCAGGTAAACCATGTTGCCGGTGCCCTTGGTGTCGACGATCACCTTGGTCGACGAACCCAGCACCTGTTCCATCGTCTCGAGGTAGAGTCGCTCGCGCGTCACTGCCGGCGCGCGCTGGTATTCGGCGGCGAGCGCGCCGAATCGCGAGGTTTCACCTTCTGCGTCCGCAACGACGCGCGCCTTGTAGGCCCGCGCACCTTCGACGACGCTGACCGCGCGGCCGCGCGCTTTCGGCACGATGTCGCTGGCATAGGTCTGGGCCGCCAGCATCGCACGATCCTTGTCTTCGCGCGCCTTGATCGCATCCTTCTGCGCAGGTGCAACCTGCTCGGCAACGCTGACGTCCTGCAGATTGACGCTGATGACTTCGATGCCCGTGTTGTAGGCGCTGATGGTCCGCTGCACCAGGTCCTTCGTCTTCGCGCTGATCTCCTGGCGTCCCAGCTCCAGCACGAAGTCGAGCTTGCTCTGGCCGATGATCTCGCGGATCGCGCTCTCGCTGACTTCGCCAAGCGTCGCTTCCGGATCACGCACATTGAAGGTGAACTTGACCGGGTCCGCGCGGCGGTACTGGACCGCGAGGTTGATGTCTACCAGCGCCTCGTCCTGGGTCAGCATGCGCGTGCGATCCGTAAAACTGTTGAACTCGGTGACATTGACGACCGTGCGCCGGTCGATCGGCCAGGGAAACCGCCAGTTGAATCCGGCGGTGGTAGTCGCGGCGTACCTGCCGAAGCGCGTGATGACCGAGCGCTCAGCCGCTTCGTTCTGATAGAAACCGGTCATGCCCCAGATGATCAGCAACCCGAAGGCAATGTAGCTGAACCCGAATGCGCGACCGCCGCCGCCCGCGCCGCCGCCAGGTGACCGCGGGCCGCCGCCAAACAGCGACCTTAGTTTCTGCTGGAACTGGCGCACGACCTCGTCCAGGTCCGGCGGACCCTGACCCGGCCGGCGCTGCCAGGGATTCTGATTCTTGCCAGGATCATTCCAGGCCATGTCGCTCGCTCACGTCGGGAACCAGCCTCAGGCCGCCGACGAGGCGGCTGCGTCCGGGAATTCTACGAAGCCCCCGGCGGTGGCACAAGGCGAAATGACGCGATCAAATTCGATTCCCGCCTCGCGGCACAACGCCTCCAGCTGCCGCTGCGACGCCTCGACGATCAGCAGGCAGCCGCCGTCGTCGACGGCCGATTCGCCGCGCACCAGTCCAAGCTCGAACAGGCGCGCACGCAGCCGCCCATGTTCCGGCGGCAAGGCGACCTGCAGGCGCATCGCCGCCTGTCCAAATGTCTCCCGCAGCGCATCCCGCAGCAGTTCCATTCCGGTGCCGGCCGCTGCGGACATCCAGATGGCCGTCGGGTTGCCCTGACTGTCGCGCACGAGTTCCGCAGGCCGGCCCAGACGGTCGACCTTGTTGAAAATGTGCAGTTGTGGAATGGGGCCGGCCCCGATGCCCGCGAGCACGTCATTCACCTGGGCGATCCGGCGATCGTAGTCGGGATCGGCGGCGTCGATGACGTGCAGCAGCAGGTCTGCATCCCGCGCCTCCATCAATGTCGAGCGGAAGGCGGCGACCAGTTCATGCGGAAGGTCGCGCACGAAACCGACCGTGTCGGCGATGACTAGATCCGGCGTATGCGGCAACCGCAGGCGGCGCACCGCCGGATCGAGTGTCGCAAACAGCTGGTCGGCGACAAAGGCATTGCTGCCCGTCAGCGACCGGAACAGCGTGGACTTGCCGGCGTTGGTGTAGCCGACGATGGCGACTGACGGCACCGGCACCCGCTTGCGCACGGCACGACCCGTGTCGCGCTGGCGTGCCAGCTTGTCGAGCCTGGCGCTGAGCGTCCGGATGCGCTTCCCGACCAGCCTTCGATCCGTTTCCAGCTGTGTTTCGCCCGGCCCACGCAGCCCGATGCCGCCCTTCTGGCGCTCAAGGTGGGTCCAGCCTCGCACCAGCCGTGTCGCCAGGTGCCGCAGCTGCGCGAGTTCCACTTCGAGCTGGCCCTCGGCACTCCTGGCGCGCTGCGCAAAGATGTCGAGTATCAGGCCCGCGCGATCCAGCACGCGCCGGCCGATCAGGGCCTCAAGATTGCGTTCCTGGCTCGGCGACAGGCCGTGGTCGACGAGCACGAGTTCAGCATCGGTCGCTGCCACTCGGGCGCGGATTTCCTCCGCCTTGCCGCTGCCGACGAAGAATCGTGGATCCGGCACGCGGCGCGAACCGATGATCGTTTCGACCGGCACGGCGCCCGCCGAACGCGCCAACGCCTCGAACTCGGCCACGTCCAAGGCGCCGACCGGCGCACCGAGCCCGATGCGCACGAGGATCGCGCGTTCGCCCCGTTCAGGTCGCTCGAACAATGTGCCCCGTCGGCGAGCGTTCCCGACCCGGTGTCAACTGAGTTCCGCCTCCCTGGCGGCTTCCTCATCATCACCCTCGGCACTGGGCAGGCGCACATTGCGCGCCGGCACCACGGTCGAGATCGCGTGCTTGTAAACCATCTGGCTGACTGAATTTTTCAGCAGCACGACGAACTGATCAAAGGAATCGATCTGGCCCTGGAGCTTGATGCCATTGACCAGGTAGATGGATACCGGTACCCGCTCCTTGCGCAGAGCATTCAAGAACGGATCCTGCAGGGACTGACCTCTGGCCATGGTATCTCCTTGTTTTTAGTCGTACTTTCCTGCCGCTCTAGGGGAATCCGGCGGCTCCGCCAAACACGTCGCGGGCTTATGTCAAGCGCAAAACGCGCAGCCCACAAGTTTCATAGTGTATCACCTCGCCTGGAACGAGTCTCAGCCGGCCTCAAGCCACGCGGCAACGCGCCCGGTGGCCTGTCTGGCCACCGCCGGGTCCGCCGAGTCGAGCCATTCCGCCTGCGGCTCGGCCCGCAGCCAGGTCAACTGGCGGCGTGCAAGCTGCCGGGTCGCGACGATCGCTTTCTCGATGGCCTCGTCC
>JAHFSF010000119.1 GCA_023265875.1 Gammaproteobacteria bacterium
AGCCTCGCGCTGTTCCTGCCGCCCGTACTGGCGCAGGCCCGGCGCAGTCACGGAGTCGCATTCACATGAGTAACGGCAGGCTGGCAGGCAAGGTGGCCATCGTCACTGGCGGCGGCCAGGGCATCGGGCGCGGCATCACCCGGCTGTTCGCGCAGGAAGGCGCGAAGGTGATGATCGCGACGCGCACCGCGCGCCACGGCGAGGAGACGCTGCGTCTCGTGCGTGACGCTGGTGGCACGGCGGCGCTGTGCACGGCTGATGTCGGCAGCAAGGAAGAGATCGACCGCGCAGTCGCCGCCACGGTCAGCGCGTTCGGTTACATTGACATCATGGTGCACAATGCGGGCTCGTTCCTCGGTGGCCCGGTAGAGAGCTACTCGGAAGCGGATCTCGAGACGGTGCTCGCGGTGAACCTGAAGGCGTGCTTCCGACTCTCGGCCGCATGCATTCCGCACTTTCGCAGACGCGGCGCGGGACGACTGCTGTTCACGTCGTCGGTTACCGGCCCGCGCGTGGCGATGCCGAACACCTCCTACTACGCCGCATCGAAAGGCGGCATCAATGCCTTCATCCGCACGGCGGCGATCGAGCTCGCGCGCGACCGGATCACGGTGAACGGCGTCGAGCCCGGCTACATCCGCACGGCTGCGATGGAGCTGCTCGCGAGCGAGGAAGGCATGGCGCAGATGGCCAAGTACGTTCCCATGGGATACATCGGCGATCCGGCGGATGTCGCGCATGCGATGCTTTATCTGGCATCCGACGAGGCGCGCTACGTCACCGGCCAGACGATCTGCGTGGACGGTGGCTCGACGCTGCCCGAGAGCCCGGTGTTCCTGGAGGAGCTAGCGGGCATCAAGCAGCTCGGCGGTTCCAATACGGCGGCCACCTGATGTCGATCGACACGCTGCTCGAGCGCCGCTACCGCGTCCTCGGGCGCAATTCGCCGCTGTTCTACGAGCGGCCACTGCATATCGTGCGCGGCGAGGGCGTCTGGCTGTGGGACCATGAAGGCCGGCGCTATCTCGACGCCTACAACAACGTGCCGCACGTGGGCCACTGTCATCCGCACGTCGTACAGGCTGTCGCGCGGCAGGCGGCGATCCTCAACACGCACACGCGCTATCTGCACGAGGGCATCGTCGAGTACGCGGAGCGCCTGACCGCGACCTTCGACCCGAGTCTGTCGATGCTGATGCTCGCCTGCACGGGCAGCGAGGCCAACGAGCTCGCGCTGCGCATTGCGAACGTGACGACGGGCAATACGGGAGTGATCTGCACCAATTTCGCGTATCACGGAAACACCAAGGCCGTCGCGCAGATCAGCACGGTGTTTCCGCCGCCGGAGGGATTCGGTCCGCACATACGCGCCATCCCGCCACCCGACACGTATCGTGGCCTGCACGGGCTGACCGGCGCGGCACTCGAAGACGCCTACGTGGGCGAAGTGCGCGCCGCGATCGAGTCGCTCAGCGCGAACGGCAGCGGGGTCGCGGCGATGCTCATCTGCACGATGTTCTCCAGCGAAGGCCTGCCGAACGTGCCGCCGGGCTTTGTGCGGCGGGCCGTCGAGCTCGTGCGCAAGGCGGGTGGCCTCTACATCGCCGACGAGGTGCAGGGCGGCTTCGGCCGCACCGGCCGTCACATGTGGGGGCACGAGCACTTTGGCGTCGTGCCGGATCTCGTCACGCTCGGCAAGCCGATGGGCAACGGTCATCCGATCTCTGGCGTCGTCAGCCGCGCCGATCTGGTCCAGGAGTTCAGCGGCAAGACGATGTATTTCAACACCTTTGGCGGCAATCCCGTGTCCTGCGCAGCGGCGAACGCAGTGCTCGACGTGCTCGAGCGCGAGCACCTGCGGGAAAACGCCCGGGCCGTCGGCGACTACTTGCTGGCGGGACTTGGCCGGCTCGCGGGGCAGCATCCGATCGTCGGTGACATCCGTGGCAGGGGCATGTTTTTCGCCGTCGAGCTGGTACGCGACCGCCAGACACGGGAGCCCGCAGGAGATGACGCGAAGCGTGTCATCAATGCCATGCGCGACCGCGGCGTGCTGATCAGCCGCATCGGCCCGCATGACAATATCCTGAAGATCCGCCCGCCGATGCCGTTCCGGTCGGAGCACGCGGACCTGTTGCTCGCGACGCTCGACGAAGTGCTGGCCGGACTCTAGCCGCATGGTTGCGGCCGCTGCCGACGGATCTGCCATGACGGACTTCTACACATTGACGTCCGCCGCCCAGGTCGGGCACCTGCGCGAGCTGGCGCAGGCGGCACTTACTCGCTGGGATTTTGGGTCCTGCGAGCTGACGCTCATCAAGTTTCGCGAAAACGCGGTGTTCGCGGTTGCAACAGGCGATGGGCGCCGCTACGCGCTGCGCGTCCATCGCGCGGGTTATCACTCCGATGCGGAGTTGCGCTCGGAATTGCAGTGGATGTGCGCGCTGCAGGCAGGCGGCTTTCACGTGCCGGAAATCGTGCCCGATCGTTCCGGCAATCTGTTCGTAACCATACGACATGCCGGCGTACCCGAGGCGCGGCACGTCGATTTGTTCAAATGGATCAGCGGCACGCAACTCGGCAGCGTCGCTGGCGAAATATCGGCCGATACGGCAACGCTCGCCCGTGCTTTCCACACGGTCGGCACGCTGGCTGCGCGGTTACACAATCAAGCGGCCGCCTGGCCGCTGCCGCCGGGTTTCACGCGCCATGCCTGGGACGAGGAGGGTCTGGTCGGGGAGCAGCCGATCTGGGGTCGGTTCTGGGAACTTGCCGCGCTGTCGCCCACCGAGCGTGCACTCGTCGTGCGCGCACGCGACCAGCTGCGGCGGGATCTCGGTGCGCTCGACCGCTCGCCGGACGTCTACAGCCTCATCCATGCAGACTTCGCGCCGGAGAACCTGCTGGTCGACGGTGACAAGGTGAGACTCCTCGACTTCGATGACGCGGGCTTCGGCTGGCACCTGTTCGAGATTGCGACCTCGCTTTATTTTCACATTGGCCAGCCGTACTACGCGACGATCCGCGCAGCGACGATCGCCGGTTACCGCGCCGAGCGGCGACTGCCGGACGCGCAACTGGTGCTACTGCCGATGTTTCTCGCCGCTCGCGGTTTCACCTATCTTGGCTGGGTGCACACGCGCCAGGAGACCGAAACCGCTCGCGAGCTTACCCCGATGCTGGTGGAACTCGCCTGCAATGTGGCACGCGTGTATCTCCGGGAGACATAACGGTTCGTGGCAGGCAGGAATCGGGCTTCGGAATATCCGCAGCATCGCTCCGGCTGCGGTCATCATGGATTGTGTCCGGGTGGCCGCAGTTGTCGTTGACGGCCGCGACGTGCAAGATCAACCGCTATGTATCACTCCTGCGCCGTTCCATGAGGATGCGCTCAATGACATCCCGCCCACTTTGCTCGACCCGCTGGGCGCCGGCGCGAACGAGAACCTCGAGCTTGCGCTGGTGCCCGCAGAGGGCCTCGAGGTGATGCTCTCATGCAAGTTCTAGGCATGCACCGGGCGCCGGGGGAACTCGAGCCGATCGAACGGGCCTCGACCGCGGAGCTTCGTGCCCTGCAGCTCGAGCGGCTGCAGTGGTCGCTGCGGCATGCCTATGAGAATGTCGCCCACTATCGGCGGAGTTTCGACGCGGCGGGCGTGCATCCCGGCGACCTGCGGTTGCTCGAGGATCTCGCCCGTTTTCCGTTCCTGACCAAGCAGGATTTTCGCGCCAGTTACCCGTTCGGACTGTTCGCGGTGCCGCGCGAGCGCGTGGTGCGGATTCACGCCTCGTCCGGCACGACCGGCAAGCCGACCGTCGTCGGCTACACGGCGCGGGACATCGACACCTGGACAGGACTCGTGGCCCGCTCGATCCGGGCCGCCGGGGGACGGCCGGGCGACATGGTGCACGTGGCCTACGGCTACGGGCTGTTCACCGGCGGCCTCGGCGCGCACTACGGGGCCGAGCGCCTCGGCTGCACCGTGATCCCGGTGTCCGGCGGTGCCACGGAGCGACAGGTGCAGCTGATCCGCGACTTCGAGCCCCGGATCATCATGGTCACGCCCTCGTACATGCTGGCGATCGCCGACGAGTTCGAAAAGCAGGGAGTCGACCCGCGCGAGTGCTCGCTGGAGATCGGCATTTTCGGCGCCGAACCGTGGACCGAAAGCATGCGCGCGGCAATCGAACAGAGGCTCGACCTGTCCGCCCTGGACATCTACGGCCTGTCGGAGGTGATGGGGCCGGGTGTCGCGCAGGAGTGCGCCGAGTCCAAGGACGGCCCCTGTGTCTGGGAGGATCATTTCTACCCGGAGATCATCGATCCCGTGAGCGGGGCGGTGTTGCCCGACGGCGAGGAGGGCGAGCTCGTGTTCACCTGCCTCACCAAGGAGGCGCTGCCGGTGATCCGCTACCGGACCCGGGATCTCACGCGGCTGCTGCCCCCGACGGCGCGCTCCATGCGCCGCATTGCCAAGATCACGGGCCGCTCGGACGACATGCTGATCATCCGGGGCGTCAATGTCTTTCCGACCCAGATCGAGGAAGCTATCCTGCGCTGCGCCGGGCTTGCGCCCCACTTCTATCTCGAGGTGACCCGTGACAGGAACCTGGATGAGCTTGCGATCCACGTCGAGAGCCAGGCTGGAGCCGATGCCGCCGGCGTCGCGCACGAACTCGCCCACTATGTCAAGAACTATATCGGCATCTCCGTGCGGGTCAACGTGCTTCCACCGGGCGGGGTCGAGCGATCCCAGGGCAAGGCGAAGCGCATCGTCGACCGCCGCAAGCTTTGAAGGCCATCGCGATGTCGCGTGAACTTCTTGCGAAACCCGGGCTGTACAGCCACCTTCGGCGACATGGCCGGCTTGCCGGTCGCGCCGGATTGCTCGCGCTCCTGCTGCTGGGTGGCATGGCCGGAGCCGAGCTGCAACCCGAACCTCTGGTGCGGCAGGACCTGCCGGCGACCGGCAGCGCGCACTGGGTGTGGGTCAATGACCTCGTCTTCCAGCACATGGTGGACGGCAAGGCGTTCCTGTTCGACGGCGACAGCGGGAACATGCTTGGCATGCTGAGCACCGGTTTCGGTTTCGGTGCGGTGGTCATTCCCCGCGACCGATCGGTGATCGCCGCGCCGGAAACCTATCTGTCGCGCGGGACGCGCGGGACGCGCACCGATGTCGTGACGCTCTACGACCCGCGCACGCTCGACCCGATCGGGGAGATCGTGATTCCACCAAAACGTGCCAGCAGCATGCCGATGCGCGCGTCGGCGGCGCTGACCGACGACGACCGCTTCCTGCTGATCTACAATTTCACGCCGGCGCAGACCGTCACCGTGGTCGACCTGCGCGCGCGCAATTTCGTCGGCGAGGTGGACACCCCGGGCTGCGCACTCGTTTATCCGACCGGCCCGCGCAGCTTCTTCTCGCTCTGCGGCGACGGTACGGCGCTCACCGTCAGGCTGGATGAGGCCGGCGACGTGATCGCCAGGGAGCGCACGCCGCGGCTGTTCGACAGCGAGCAAGATCCGGTGACCGAGAAGGCCGTGCGCGACGGTGACACCTGGCTGTTTGACTCGTTCGCCGGCGACATCGTTCCGGTCGAAACCGTCAACGGCCACACGCACGCTGGTGCGCGCTGGTCGCTGACGACGGCGGAGGAGCGCAAAGCAGGCTGGAAACCAGGCGGCTTGCAGCACCTGGCCCTGCATGCGGGCAGCCGGCGCCTTTACAGCCTGATGCACCAGGGAGGTCCGGATTCCCACAAGGACCCCGGCTCGGAGGTCTGGGTGTACGATCTGGGGACCCGCGAGCGGACGCAGCGCATCGCGCTGGAGGCGCCGTTGATGTCCATTGCCGTGACCGGTGACGATGAGCCGTTGTTGTTCGGCGTCTTCATCGGCGCGCCGGAGCTGCGCGTCTTCGATGCCCGCAAGGGCACCGCGCTGCGGACCATCCGCGAGGTCGGTCTTACGCCGACTATCCTCGTCACCTACGAGCCTGGAAGCCCGCCGTGACGCTTGACCCCGCCATCTGCTGGATCCTCGCATTGAGTCTCGCATTGCTGTTTGGCGTCGCCGCTCGTCACAAGCTCGCGGATCGCGAGCGGTTCCTGGCCGTGCTCGCGAATTACGACCTGATTCCGGAGCGGCTGGTACCGCCAGCGGCAATGACCGTGATCATCGCGGAAATCGTGGCAGGACTGCTGCTGATGCTGCCCGCCGTGCGCGCGACCGGCGCATACCTGTCAGTGGCGCTGCTCGGAGCCTATGCGTTTGCCATCGCCGTCAATCTGCTGCGGGGGCGGACGCGGATCGATTGCGGCTGTCTCGGCTTCGGCCGTCACGACCGCATTGCGTGGACGATGGTGGCCCGTAACCTGGTCCTGCTCGCGCTGGCGCTGGCATTGCTGCTGCCGGCGTCGCCGCGCGGGCTGCTGGCGCTCGATGCGCTGACGATCGGCGCGAGCCTGGCGACGGTCGCGATGCTCAGCGGCACGCTCGTGCGCCTTGGTGCGCCGGCCGGGAGCCACGGGGGCGCGCGATGAGCACCGCAGGCTGGATCGCGATCGGCGCGCTGTGGGCGGCAGTGATCGGCCTGACATTCGTGGTGTTCGCGCTGGCACGGCAGATCGGCGTGCTGCACGAGCGGCTCCAGCCGGTCGGCGCGCTGACGATCGCCAGGGGCCTCAAGGTCGGCGCACCGGCGCCGCAACTCGATGTCACCACGCTGGCCGGGGAGATGTTCCACATCGGTACGCCGCAGCCGGGCGGCGCGGACATGCTCGTGATGTTCGTTTCGCCGACCTGTCCGGTCTGCAAGTCGCTGCTCCCCGCGCTGCGATCAATTCGCCGGCGCGAACAGCCACGCGTCGAGGTCATCCTGGCGAGCGACGGACCGCCCTCGGAGCACCGTGAGTTCGTCGCCGCGGAGTCGCTGCAGGAATTCCCATATGTGCTGTCAGAACGGCTGGGACTGACCTTCGGCGCCGGCCGCCTGCCGCACGCGGTGCTGGTGGATGGCGCCGGCATCGTTCGAGCCACCGGGCTCGTCAATTCGCGCGAGCATCTCGACAGCCTGTTCGAGGCACATGAGCGTGGCGTCGCTTCACTGCAGGAATTCCTCGAGCGGACCGGGCGCCGCCACGTCGCCTGACCGTCATGGATCTTGCGAGGGTGCCCGATGCCGAATTATGACGACGCGATTGAACGCTTCACGCGGCGACTCGCAAAGACCGTGTCCCGGCGCAGCGTACTGCGCACGCTGGGCAGTGTCATGGTCGGTGCCGCCGCGCTGCCACTGCTGCCGGTGGCGCGCGGCCAGGCCGTGGCAAAGGAATCCGGCGACCCCGCCTCCTGCGACTACTGGCGTTACTGCGCCATCGACGGTTTCCTGTGCGCCTGCTGCGGCGGCACGGTGAACACGTGTCCGCCCGGCACGGTGCCAGCCCCTATCACCTGGGTCGGCACTTGCCGGAACGCCGCGGATGGACACGATTACATCGTTTCCTACAACGACTGCTGCGGCAAGAGCTCCTGCGGGCGCTGCCTGTGCAACCGCAACGAGGGCGACCGGCCCCTCTACATGCCGGGCAAGTCCAACGACTACAACTGGTGC
>JAHFSF010000015.1 GCA_023265875.1 Gammaproteobacteria bacterium
GTCCTCCGAACCGAAGTCGGCCCGCAGTCCGTCCCCGACGGCGCGCTGCGTCTGGCGCTGGACGGCCGGCCGATCGAGGTGGGTGTAGTCGGGCGGATTGGCCCGGCCGCGTCCGCCGACCAATCTGACGTCCCCGGTTGCCGTGCGCCGCGATCCGATCGTTGTCGCGGGCTTCGTCGCAGGAGCCGCAGCCCTGGCTGGTGCGCGGCCAAGCCCGGTCGCAACCACCGTCACGCGCAACTCATCCTTCATGTCCGGCTCGATCACGGTGCCGACCACAACGGTGGCGTCGTCGGCAGCGAACTGCTTGACGGTGTTGCCGACTTCCTCGAACTCGCCGATCGAGAGGTCGAGGCCGGCCGTGACGTTGACCAGGATGCCATGCGCGCCGGCCAGGTTGATGTCCTCGAGCAGCGGGCTCGATACGGCCATTTCCGCAGCGGCCCGCGCGCGATGCTCGCCCGTGCCGACGCCGGATCCCATCATCGCAAGCCCGGTCTCGGACATCACGGTGCGCACGTCGGCGAAGTCGACGTTGATCAGGCCCGGGCGCGTGATCAGTTCGGCGATCCCCTGCACGGCGCCCTGCAGCACCTCGTTGGCGCGCTTGAACGCCTCGAGCAGCGTCGTCTGGCCACCGAGCACCGACAGCAGTTTCTGGTTCGGAATCGTGATCAGCGAGTCCACCTGCTTCGACAGTTCGGCGATACCTGCTTCGGCAATCGCCTGGCGCTTGCTGCCTTCCATCGCAAACGGCTTGGTGACGACCGCAACCGTCAGGATGCCGAGCTCGCGCGCGACCTGCGCGGCGACCGGCGTCGCGCCGGTACCGGTGCCGCCACCCATGCCGGCCGTGATGAACAGCATGTCGCAGCCTTCGATCAGCTCGATGAGCCGGTCGCGGTCTTCCATGGCCGCCTGCCGCCCGACCTCCGGGTTGGCGCCCGCGCCCAGGCCCTTAGTGATGTTGCAGCCGATCTGCAGCACGGTCTTCACCTTGGTGTGCTTCAGTGCCTGCGCATCGGTGTTCACGCAGATGAACTCGACGCCTTCGATGCCACACCTGGACATGTGCGACACGGCGTTGCCACCGCCGCCGCCCACGCCAAGCACCTTGATAACAGCCGTCTGGCTGTAGGAATCCATCAATTCGAACATGTCCTCTCCTCCGCTAGAAATATCCCTGGAACCACGATTTCATCCGCTCGACCACGGACTTCACGCCGTCGCTGACGAGTTTTGGCGCCGGCTGGCCGAGATTTGCCCGGCCATAAAGCAGGAGACCCACGCCCGTCGCATGGATCGGGTTCTGGATGACGTCGCCGAGGCCGGTCACGCCTTGCGGCATGCCGAGCCGCACCGGCATGTGGAAGATTTCCTCGGCCAGCTCGACTGCGCCTTCCATCTTGGCGCTGCCGCCGGTCAGCACGACGCCGGCCGCGATTGCTTCCTCGAATCCGGATCGCCGCAGCTCGTCGCGGATCAGCGTGTACAGCTCCTCGTAGCGCGGCTCGACGATCTCGGCGAGCGTCTGGCGCGCGAGCCTGCGCGGCGGGCGGTCGCCGACGCTCGGCACCTCGATCGTCTCGTCGGGATTGGCGAGCTGCGACAGCGCGCAGGCATAGCGGATCTTGATTTCCTCGGCGTAAGGCGTCGGCGTGCGCATCGACACTGCGATGTCGTTGGTGACCTGGTCGCCGGCTACCGGGATCACGGCCGTGTGCCGGATCGCCCCGTTGCAGAACACCGCGATGTCGGTCGTGCCACCGCCGACGTCGACCAGGCAGACGCCCAGGTCCTTCTCGTCGTCGGTCAGCACCGCGAATGACGAGGCGAGCTGCTCGAGCACGATGTCCTCGACCGTGAGGCCGCAGCGCTGCACGCACTTGACGATGTTCTGTGCCGCGCTGTCGGCGCCGGTCACGATATGCACGCGCGCCTCGAGGCGCACGCCGGACATGCCGACCGGCTCGCGGATGCCTTCCTGCCCGTCGATGATGAATTCCTGCGGCAGCACGTGCAGGATCTTCTGGTCCGCCGGTATCGGCACTGCTTGCGCAGCGTCCATGACGCGCGCGACGTCGCCGGCCGTGACTTCCTTGTCCTTGATAGCGACGATGCCGTGCGAGTTCAGGCTTCGCACATGACTGCCGGCGATGCCGGTGTACACGGAACGGATCTCGACTCCCGCCATCAGCTCGGCTTCCTCGACCGCGCGCTGGATCGACTGCACCGTCGAGTCGATGTTGACGACTACGCCCTTCTTCAACCCGCGCGACGGGTGCGAGCCAAGCCCGATGACCTCGAGGCTGCCGTCGGCGTGCATCTCGCCGACGAGTGCCACGACCTTCGACGTGCCGATGTCGAGTCCCACGATCAGGTTGCGGTCGGAACGCTTAGCCATCTGTCCTGATGTCCCGGTTGAGTTGGTTGGCCATCGCAGCGGGCACCGTGCGCGGTGTCCTGGGATCCCGCCTCCAGCCGATCGAGAAACCATTCGAATAGCGCATGTCCACGTAGGCGATCTCGACTGCATGCCCGGCGATGACCTGCGCGGCGACCTGCACGAAGCGGTCCATGCGCTCGTCGACCTGGCGCCGCCCGAGCCGCACGGTCACTCCGTTCGAGAGGTCCATTTCCCACGCGCCACGCGCATCGAGGCGCAACGCTGCGATCCTGAGGCCCTGCTCGACGAGGCGGCCCTGGATCGCGAGATAGCGCTGCGCGACCTGCCATTCGGTGCCCGCCGGACCATCCAGCCGCGGCAGCTCCGGCGGAATGTGGCGCGCGCCGCTCGCAAACAGCTCGCCGCGCGTGTTCAGCAGCCCGTCGTCGCCCCAGCGCGCGGCAGCCTGCTGCTCCACGATCTCGACCCGGATACGATCGGGCCACTGGCGCTGCACCCGCGCGCGGTCGACCCATGCGAGTGCCTCGACCGCCTTGCGCAGCCGGTCGAGATCGGCGCTGACGAACCCGCCCTTCAGCGCACCGCGCGCCACCTGCTCGACCTCGACCGGCGAGACGCGCTCGAATGGGCCGTCGATGACGATGCTGCGCACGGGCTGGTCGAGCCCCATCGTGAGCAATGCTGCGAGCGCCGCCAGCGCCAGCACGGCGCCGGCCACCCGCCAGGCGCGCGACCACTCCAGCTCGGGCAGCTCGATGAACGGGCCCGCTGGCTTGTGGCGATTGCGCTGGTGCAGGAATCCCATCTCCGATCAGGTCCTCTCACGCATGAAGCTGGTTTCCAGGATCCGCCACGCGAGCTCGTTGAAGTCGATGCCGGCGGCGGCCGCAGCCATCGGCACCAGGCTGTGGCTGGTCATCCCGGGGATGGTGTTGATCTCGAGCAGCAGCGCCACGCCATCGCCGCCCATGACGAAGTCCACACGTCCCCAGCCCGCGGCGCCGGTCGCGGCAAAGGTCAGGAGCGCGGCACGCTGCATCGCCGCTTCCTCCGCGGCTGGAAGACCGCAGGGAATCAGGTAGCGCGTGTCGTCGGCGAAGTACTTCGCCTGATAGTCGTAAAAGCTGCGCGGAGTCTCGATCGCGATCACCGGCAGCGCAGTGCCCTGCAGGATGGCGACGGTGAACTCGCGCCCGATGATCCAGCGCTCGGCAATGACGACCGGGTCGAGCGAGGCCGCAGCGCGCCACGCCGATGGCAGCTCGGCGGCCGTCTCCACGCGGCTCATGCCGACGCTGGAGCCCTGCGATGCCGGCTTGACAGCCAGCGGCAGGCCGAGAACATCGACGGCGCGCTGAAAATCCGCGGCGCCGCCGAGACACAGGTATGGCGGCGTCGCGACGCCCGCCGCCTGCGCCAGCTGCTTGGTGCGCAGCTTGTCCATGCCCACTGCGGAACCGAGCACGCCGCTGCCGGTATAGGGCAGCCCCAGCCATTCGAGCGCACCCTGCACCGTGCCGTCCTCGCCGCCGGGACCATGCAGCGCGACCCAGACGCGCTCGATGCCGTCTGCGGCGAGGTCCGTCAGCGTGCGCTCGGCCGGATCGAAGCCGGCAGCCTTCACGCCGCGCGCCAGCAGTGCCTTGAGCACCGCGCCACCGGTCAGCAGCGATATTTCCCGCTCGGCGGAACTGCCGCCCATCAATACCGCGACGCGCCCGAAGTCGGCCGCATCGGTGATCCGGCGGTATTCGCTGCCGGTCGCGCGCAGGCGGCTCATGCCGCTTCCCCGATCACGCGCACTTCCGGGACCAGGCGCACGCCGTGCACCTGCTGGACCGTGGCCTGTACGTGCCGCACCAGCGCCTCGAGGTCCGCGGCGGTTGCGTCGCCTTGGTTGACGATGAAGTTCGCATGCTTGGCCGAGACGACCGCGCCGCCGATGCGGCAACCCTTGAGGCCCGCTGTCTCGATCAGTTGCGCCGCATGACCACCTGGCGGATTCGTGAACACCGAGCCGCAACTCCATTCGCCTATCGGCTGGCTGGCGTGACGCCGCTCCAGCAGTCGACGGATGGAATCCGTGCTGGCATCGGGACGCGGCTCGAATCGGAATGTCGCCGCGAGGAACCACTCGCCCGCGACCGGCGGTGTCAGGCTGCGATAGCCAAAGCGGTACTCGGAAGCCGGGCGTCGACGTTGTTCGCCGGACCGGCTGATGACTTCGACCTCGGCGACATGCGGCCAGGTCTCCCCGCCCCAGGCGCCCGCATTCATCGCCAGCGCACCGCCGACCGTGCCGGGAATGCCCGCAAAGAAATCGGCCGGCCCGAGTCGCCATTTCGCGCACTGCCGCCCGAGCCGCGCGCAGGCGACGCCGGCCCCGGCGTGCACCATCCGGTCACCGCTGCGTTCCAGCGCAATCAGGATGCCGTGCACCGAGATCACGACGCCGCGGATGCCGCCATCGCGCACCAGCAGGTTGGTGCCTAGACCGACCCAGGTGACCGGCACGTCGACCGGCAGCCTGCGCAGGAATTCGCCGAGGTCCGCGACATCCCGCGGCGCGAACCAGACGTCGGCCGGTCCGCCGACGTGCCAGGAGGTATGGCGCGACATGGCCTCGCTGCGCAGCACGCGGCTTTCGAAAGCGGCAGGAATGGCAACGTGGCTCATGCACGCCCTGCCGCCATGAGCCGGCCTGGCAGTTCGTGGGCGACCGCGCCGATGCTGCCGGCGCCCATCGTCAGGATCACATCGCCATTTTCGATGAGTCCCGCCAGTGCGTCGGCCAAGCCGTCGATTTCCTCGACGAATACCGGCTCGACCTGGCCACGGCTGCGCACGGCGCGGCAGAGCGCGCGCCCGTCGGCGCCCGGAACTGGCTCCTCGCCCGCCGCGTAGACCTCGGTCACGAGCAGCGCATCCGCTGCCGACAGCACGCGGCCGAAGTCGTCGATCAGGTCGTGCGTGCGCTAGTAACGGTGCGGCTGGAACGCGAGGACGATGCGCCGGCCGGGCCAGGCCTGGCGCGCCGCTTCCAGTGTCGCCTCGATCTCGGTCGGGTGGTGACCATAATCATCCACGATCGTCACGAGCCCGACCGCTGTTTCGACGTCAGCGACGGTTTCGAGGCGGCGGCCAATACCCTGGAAGGATCCGAGCGCGTGCTGGATGGCCGTGTCGTCGACCTCGAGTTCGGTCGCGACGGCGATCGCCGCGAGTGCATTGCGGACGTTGTGCAGTCCCGGCAGGTTCAGCGTGACGGGCAGGGGCGGCCGCGCCTCGCGCAATACTTCGAAGGCGGTGCGGGCGCCATGCCGCTCGAGCCGCACTGCACGCAGGTCGGCTTCATCGCCAAGCCCATAGCGAATCGTCGGTCGTCCGACCAGCGGCAGCAGCGTGTGCAACTGGGGATCGTCACTGCACAGCACGGCAAGCCCGTAGAACGGCAGGTTGTGCAGGAACGCCAGGAAACTCTGCTTCAGCTTCTCGAAATCGCCGCCGTACGTGACCAAGTGATCGTTGTCGATGTTGGTGACGACCGCGATGACCGGCTGCAGGTGCAGGAAGGACGCATCGCTCTCGTCGGCCTCGGCGACGAGATAACGACCGGTGCCGAGCTTCGCGTTGCTGCCGGCACTCTTCAACTGGCCGCCAATCACGAAGGTCGGGTCGAGTCCGCCCTCCGCGAGCACGCTCGCCACCAGGCTCGTGGTCGTGGTCTTGCCATGGGTGCCGGCGATTGCAACTCCCTGCCTGAAGCGCATCAGCTCGGCCAGCATCTCGGCGCGCCGGATCACCGGAATCCGCGCAGCCTGCGCCGCGACCAGTTCCGGGTTGGCCGGCCCGACCGCGGACGAGACCACGACGACATCGGCGCCGATGACCTGGCCCGCCGCGTGGCCGTTGAAAGTCCGCACGCCCATCTTCTGCAGGCGCGCAGTGACCGCGCTGGCGCGCTGGTCCGAGCCCTGCACGCGGTACCCAAGGTTGACCAGCACCTCGGCGATGCCGCCCATGCCGGCGCCTCCGATGCCGATCAGGTGAATCAGGCCAACGCGGCGCATGCGGTCGCTCATGCGCGCGCGCCTTCTACTTCGAGGCACAGCGCCGCGACGCGCTCGGCCGCGTCCGTGATTGCGACCGCCCGTGCCGCCTCGGCCATCGCCAGCAGGCCGCCGCGACCCCTGGACAGCAATGCGGCAAGCTCGTCGGTGAGCCGTGCCGGCGTCAGCGCGCGCTCGGCGACGATGCGCGCAGCGCCCGCATCGGCGAGCCAGGCTGCATTGCGGGTCTGGTGGTCGTCCACCGCTGCCGGGAACGGGACCAGGATCGCGGCGACACCCGCCGCGGCGAGTTCCGCGACCGTCAACGCACCCGAGCGCGACACCGCCAGATCCGCCGCCGCATAGGCCGCAGCCATGTCGTCGATGAATGCCCGCACCTCGGCCTCGATGCCGTGGCGGCGATAGCTGGCCGCGGTCGCTTCGCAGTCGCGCACGCCACACTGGTGCAGCACGCGCGGCCGCAATGCCGATGGCAGGGCAGCGATCGCTGCGGGCACGAGCCGGTTGAGTACCGCGGCACCCTGGCTGCCGCCGAAGACCAGCAGTCGCGGCGGCCCGTCGCGCGTCGCGAAGCGATCGCGTGGCGGCGGCAATGCCGCGATTTCGGGCCGCACCGGATTGCCGACGTGCACGGCGCGGTGGCGCGCCGCAAAGCTGCCGGGAAACGCCTCCGCGATCCGCGCGGCGACCCGTGCCAGCCACCGGTTGGTCAGCCCGACGATGGAATTCTGCTCGTGGATCACGAGTGGCGTGCCCGCAAGCCAGGCGGCGATACCGCCCGGGCCCGAGACGAAGCCGCCGCAACCCAGCACGACCCCGGGGCGGCGCCGGCGCAGCGCGCTGCGTGCCTGGCACACGGCACGCGCGAGCGTCAGCGGCGCCGCCAGCCAGCCGGCGAAGCCCTTGCCACGCAGGCCCTCGACCTCGATCCACTCCATCGGATAACCAGCCGCCGGAACGAGCCGCGCCTCGATGCCGCGGTGCGTGCCGAGCCACACGACTTCCCGGCACCGTTGCCGCAGGACGCCCGCGACCGCGAGCGCCGGGAACACGTGCCCGCCGGTGCCACCTGCCATGATCATCACGGGCGCCGTCATGCGCTGCGCCCCTCGGCGCCGATCGCGCTCTTGCCCGATGCGGCGACCTCGTGGTGCACGCGCAGCAGCATGCCGATCCACGCGAGCGTCACCAGCATGCTCGACCGGCCATAGGACATCAGCGGCAGCGTCAGGCCTTTGGTCGGCAGCAGGCCCATGTTGACGCCGATGTTGATGAAGGCCTGCAGGCCAAGCCAGACACCAAAAGCCGCTGCAAGGCAGGCGTGCAGCGGCATGCCGGCGTCGGCCGCGACACGCGCAAGCCGCAGGCTTCTCAGCACGAGCGTCAGGAATCCCACGACGACGATCACGACGCCGAGCAGGCCGAATTCCTCGGCCATCACGGCGAACACGAAGTCGGTGTGGGCCTCCGGCAGGTAGAACAGCTTCTGGATGCTCGAACCGAGCCCGACGCCGATCCACTCGCCCCGGCCGATTGCGATCAGCGACTGCGTCAACTGGAAGCCGCTGTTGAACGGGTCGGCCCAGGGATTCAGGAAAGCCGTCAGGCGCGCCAGGCGGTAACCGCTGGACATGGCGAGCACCGCCATGCCTGAGGCACCGACCGCGCACACGACCAGGAAATCCCGCAGTCGCGCGCCGGCGACGAACAGAACGGCGGTGCCGGTTGCGCACAGCACGACGGCAGCGCCGAAATCGGGCTCGAACAGCAGCAGCAGGGCAGCGGCCAGCAGGACCGCAAGCGGCTTGAAGAAACCCTGGGCCGAACTCTTCAGTGCGGCCTGGTGGCGCACGGCGTAGATCGAGATATAGGTCAGCAGCAGCCAGCGCACGAGTTCCGAAGGCTGGAAGTTCATGATTCCCAGGCGCATCCAGCGGCGGCTGCCATTGACTTCGTGGCCGAGTCCCGGGATCAGGACCAGCAACAACAGGACAAAACTGCCGATCAGCAGCATCGGCGCGAAGCGCTGCCACAATGACACCGGCACGAGCAGCAGGACGCCGCCGATGCCGCAACCGAGCAGGGCAGACAGCAGCTGGCGCTCGAAGAAGTAAAACGGATCGCCCGCCTGGCGCTCGGCCACGTTGACCGAGGCCGAGGCCACCATGACGAGGCCCGCCAGCAGCAGGCAGAAAGTCGCTGCGACAATCACGGGATCGAGTACGAGGCGCTGCTGCCGCCCGGCGGATCGAGAGTGCATGAGCGCGACGCCCGCGGTCATGGCGAAAGGCTCCGCACGGCTGCGGCGAACACTTCGCCGCGATGCGCGTAGTCACGGAACATGTCGAAACTTGCGCAGGCCGGCGACAGCAGCACGGTATCGCCGGAACGGGCCAGGCCGGCGAGAACAGCGACAGCCGTCGCCATCGAATCCGCCCGGGAAACGGAGCAACTGCCCTGCAGCGCTGCGGCGAGCAGTTGCGCGTCCCGACCGATCAGCACAACGTGGCCCACCTTGCCGCGGCAGGCTGCAGCCAGCGGGCCGAAATCCTGTCCCTTGCCCTCGCCGCCCGCGATCAGGTGCAGCGGCCCGCCGAGTCCTTCGATAGCCGCGGCTGTGGCGCCGACATTCGTGCCCTTCGAATCGTCGATCCAGCGCACGCCGCGCCAGTCGGCGACCCACTGCGAGCGATGCGGCAATCCTGCAAAGCGTGCGAGCACACTGGTCATGGCATCGCGCGGCAGGCCACAGGCTGTGCCGAGGGCGAGCGCAGCGAGCGCATTGGCCATGTTGTGCCTGCCCGGCAGGCGCAGCGCGTCCGCCGGCATCAGGGGTTCGGAGCCTGCCGCCAGCCAGGGCCGGCCCTGGCGCTCGAGCAAATGGAAGTCCGCGTCTTCCCGCTGCAGGCTGAAGCCGAGCTGGCGCTGGCCCGGGCGCGGCATGCGCACGACCAGCTGATCGTCGAGATTGACGACCGCAGTCGCACAGCGCTCGAAAATCCGTGCCTTGGCCGCGGCATATTCTGCGGTGTCGCGATAGCGGTCGAGGTGATCGGGCGTAACATTCAGCACGGCGCCGGTCTCGAGCTGCAGCGAATACGTCGTTTCGAGCTGGAACGAGGACAACTCGAGCACATACATCTGGGCGGGCGGACCGGCAAGCAGGTCAAGCGCGGGCGCGCCGAGGTTGCCGCCGACGCGCACCTCGATGCCGGCGGCCTTTGCCATCTCGCCAACCAGCGTCGTCACCGTGCTCTTGCCATTCGTGCCGGTGATGCCGATCACACGGCCACCGGCTTCGCGCGCGAACAGCTCGATGTCGCCGATCAGATCGAGGCCACGTGACGTGGCCATGCGCAGGAACGGCTCCTGCAGCGATACGCCCGGCGAGACGACGACCTGGTCGGCCCCGTTCAGCGCGGCCGGATCGAATCCGCCGAGCATCGTCGCGGCTGCCGGGACGAGCCGCCTGAGTTCCGGCAATCCGGGCGGCGAGGGTCGCGTATCGGTGACGACCAGCCGGTGGCCGCGCGCGGCCAGATGGCGCGCGCACGAGACCCCGGTGCGGCCCAGGCCCACGATGACGGTGACCGGATTCGCGGTGGCTGGCTGCATCAGCGGAGCTTCAGTGTCGCCAGCCCGACGAGGACCAGCATGAACGAGATGATCCAGAAGCGGACGATGACCTTCGGCTCGGCCCATCCCTTCAGTTCGTAGTGATGGTGGATCGGTGCCATCCGGAATATGCGTTTACCGCGCAGCCGGAATGAAGCAACCTGCAATACCACCGAAACTGTCTCGAGCACGAAGATCCCGCCCATGATCGCGAGCACGAGTTCCTGGCGGACGATCACTGCCACGACCCCGAGCGCCGCGCCGAGCGCCAGCGCGCCGACATCACCCATGAATACCTGTGCTGGATAGGTGTTAAACCACAGGAAACCGAGCCCGGCGCCGACGATCGTCGCGACGAAGATCAGCGCCTCGCCGGCTCCCGGCACGTAGGGAATCTGCAGATAGGCTGCGAAATTGACGTTGCCCGTCGCATAGGCGAACACGCCGAGCGCGCCCGCGACCATGACGCAGGGCATGATTGCGAGACCGTCGAGGCCGTCGGTAAGGTTCACTGCGTTGCTCGAACCGACGATGACGAAATAGGTGAGGACGATGAATCCGGTCGCACTCATCGGCAACGCGACATTCTTGAAGAACGGCAGGTACAGCGCGGTCTCCGCGGGCCCCTGCGCGGTCATCCACAGCGCGCCCGCGGCCGCGAGACCGGCCACCGACTGCCACAGGTATTTCCAGCGTGCGGCGAGCCCGCGCGGATTGCGCACGACCAGTTTCAGGTAGTCGTCATAAAAACCGATCAGCCCGAAGGCGACCGTGGCGCCGAGAGTGATCCAGACCAGGCGGTTCGCGAGATTTGCCCACAGCAGCGTGCCAGCCACGATTGCAACCAGGATCAGCGCGCCGCCCATCGTCGGCGTTCCCGTCTTGCCGAGATGCGTGTCCGGACCGCTGTCACGCACGACCTGACCAATCTGTCGCTCGGACAGCTTGCGGATCATCCACGGCCCGACTAGCAGCGCGATCGACAGCGCGGTCAGCGCTGCCAGAATCGCGCGCAGTGTCAGGTAGCTGAAGACACGGAAGCCCCCGTAGTATTCCGCCAGCCACTGAAACAGGTCCAGTAACATCCGCGTGACCCCTAGTTGCCGTTGCCAGCGGCCGCGAGCGGCTCTTGCAGCCGCACCACGACGCGCTCAAGACGATTGAGCCTTGAGCCCTTGATCAGCACCGTGACACCGGCCTCGAGACCCGCGGCGACCGCATCGGCCAGGCGTCCGGCATCGTCGAACCAGCTGGCGCGCGCGCCGAAGGCCGCGACCGCGTGCCGGGCGGCGGCGCCGATGGCGAACAGCCGCGAAACGCCGGCGCGACGTGCGTAGTCGCCGATGTCCGCGTGGCTCGCTTCGGTATGCGCGCCGAGCTCTGCCATCTCGCCGAGTACCAGCCAGCGCTCACCGGGCAGGCTGCAAAGCACGTCGATGCCGGCGCGCATCGAACTCGGATTTGCGTTATAGGAATCGTCGATCAGCCATGAGCCGCGCGGGCCGGCCTTCAGCTGCAGGCGACCGCTGACCGGCTGGACGCGCTCGAGGCCCGCGACGATCGTGGCGAGGGATACGCCGGCCGCGTGCGCCGCGGCGGCGGCACCAAGCGCATTCGCGACGTTGTGCCGGCCGGCAAGGCCGAGCCGGACTCGTGCCTCACCTGCGCCGATCGAGAGCGTGAATGCCGTGACGAATGCGCCCGATTCAATGC
Source organism: Gammaproteobacteria bacterium (assembly GCA_023265875.1). Lineage (GTDB taxonomy): Bacteria > Pseudomonadota > Gammaproteobacteria > Steroidobacterales > Steroidobacteraceae > SCUD01. Next base: position 11,806 of record JAHFSF010000015.1, read on the forward strand.
GGCCCTGCAGGTTCGTCGCGCGCACGTCGGCCGGCGCGTCAATGCCAAAACTGGTGCGGCACGCAGTGGGCGCCATCGTCTGCCACAACTCATGGAACGGATCGTCGGCGTTGATTACGGCGACGCCGGCCGGCGCGAGCGCAGCGAATAACTCGCCTTCGGCGCGGGCGACACCCTCCAGGTCGCCGAAGCCCTCGAGGTGCTCGTCACCGGCGTTCGTGACGAGCGCGATCGCAGGTTTCGCGATCGCCGCAAGCGCCGCAATTTCGCCGGGGTGATTAGCGCCCATCTCGATCACTGCGTAGCGGTGTTTCGCCGTCAGGCGCAGCAACGTCAGTGGCACGCCGAGGTGGTTGTTCAGGTTGCCGCGGGTCGCAAGCGTCGGGCCGGCGCCTTCCAGGATGCTGGCAAGCAATTCCTTGGTGGTCGTCTTGCCGTTGCTGCCACCGACGCCAAAAACGGTCGCGTCAAAGCGCCGGCGCCAGGATTGCGCCAGCGTCGCCAGTGCCGCCACGCCGTCCTTCACGATGACCTGCGGGACCGAGAAATCGCCCGCTTTCTCGACGACGGCACCGGCCGCGCCGCGCGCAGCCGCGGCGCCGACGAAGGCATGGCCGTCAAAGCGCTCGCCGCGCAACGCGAAAAAAAGCTCGCCCGCACCGATGGTGCGTGAATCGATTGACACACCGGCAAAGGCGGCATCGGCGCCCACGAGCCGGCCGCTGCATGCCGCCGCGACTTCGGCGAGCCGCCCGTTCAAGCCGCGCCTCCGCCCAGGCGCTGCAGGCATTCGCGGTCGCTGAATGGCCGCCGCTCGGCGCCGACCAGCTGGTAATCCTCGTGTCCCTTGCCGGCGACCAGCACGACGTCGCCGGGACCGGCCTCGGCCAGTGCCGCCTCGATTGCACGCGCGCGATCGCGCTCGACCGCCGCGCGCGCGGGTGACTGCAGTCCCGACAGGATCATGCGCACGATGCTGTCGGGATCCTCGCCACGCGGGTTGTCATCGGTCACGATGACGCGGTCCGCCAGCCGTTCGGCCGCCTCGCCCATTAACGGGCGCTTGCCGGCATCGCGTTCGCCACCACAGCCGAACACGACCAGCACCCGGCCGCCGGCGTGGACGCGCAGCGCCGTCAAGGCCTTCGCGAGCGCAGCGGGCGTATGGGCGTAGTCGACCACCGCCAGCGCGCCATTCGGCAGCCGGAAACCCTCCATGCGGCCTGGTGGCGGCGCGCAGGAAGCAAGCGCTGCCAGCGCCTCGTCGACGTCGATTTCCCAGGCCAGCAGCATGCCGAGCGTGACCGCGAGATTCTCGGCATTGAATGCGCCGACGAGTCGCGAACGCAGCCGGCGCTGGCCGAAGTGACCGGTGATGTCGAGCACGAGCCCGTCGGGGCCCGCGTCGACTGCCGTGACGTGAATGAAGCGCGCGGCGCGCGGCGCATCGCCACCGACGGTGACGGCGGTCAGCACGACCTCGGCTGCGAGGCCCGCCGCGAAGTGTCGGCCGACCGGGTCGCCGGTATTGATCACGGCATGCTCGAGCCCGGGCAGCCGGAACAGGCGTTCCTTGGCCTGCGCATAGCGTTCCATCGTGCCGTGGTAATCGAGGTGATCGCGACTCAGGTTGCAGAACGCTGCAACCGGGAGCCGCACGCCATCGATGCGGCCCTGGTCGAGCGCATGCGACGAGACTTCGACGGCAACATGGGTTGCGCCGGCGTCCAGCAACTAGCGCAGTTGCCGATGCAGTGTGATGACGTCGGGCGTCGTCAGTGCGCCGGCGGCAACGTGCGGTGGAAAACCCGCTCCCAGCGTGCCGAGATAGGCGGCGCGGCGCGCGCGGCCTGCAGCGGCGCCTGCCAGCAACCAGGCACAGGTGGTCTTGCCGTTGGTGCCGGTCACGCCGGCGACGGCGAGCCGCGACGAAGGCGCGCCAAAAAAGCGGTCGGCGATGGCGCCGAGGCGGCCACGCAGCCCGGCAACGGGAACCAGCGCCACTCCATCCGGCGCGATGCCGGGCGCCGCTCCCTCGGCAGGATCCCACAGGACTGCCTGTGCGCCGGCCGCCGCGGCCTGCGCCAGATATGCCAGGCCGTGCCGGTTGGAGCCGCCGAGCGCGACGAATGCATCGCCGCTCCGGATTGCGCGCGAATCGAGTGCGAGTCCGCCGATCACGACGCGTGGCGCCGGCGCCATGCCCGCCAGCAGCAGGTCAAGCCTCATCGTGCCGGCAGTCCCGTGGCTCATGGCGTTGTGTCGGCAAGCGTCACCGGCGCCACGCGCGCGAGATCGTCCGGGGCAACCGACATCAGCCGCAACGCGCCGGCCATTACCGCCGAGAAGACCGGTGCCGCAACATCGCCGCCGTAATAGAGCGCGCCACCGGGCTCGTCGATCATCACGACTGCGGCGAGCCGCGGCCGCGTGGCCGGCACGACTCCGGCAAACACGGCGAGATACTTGTCGGTGGAGTATCCGCCGGCAGTCGCTTTCCATGCAGTGCCGGTCTTGCCGGCGACGCGATAGCCGGGCACAGCCGCCTTGGTGCCCGTACCGCCCTGCTGCACCGTGTGCTGCAGCAGTCCCAGCAGGTCGCGCGAGACCTTCTCGGACAGCGCACGCGGGGCGTGCGCCGGCACCTGCACGCGCCGAAACGTGATCGGACGCTGCAGGCCGAGCGCCCCGACCGTCGTGTATGCCTGCGCGAGCTGCAGCGGCGTGACCGACAGGCCGTAGCCATACGACATCGTCGCGATCCCGATCGGGCGCCAGTGTTCGGCGCTGCTGAGCAGGCCGGCGGATTCACCCGGGAAACCGCTCGCCGTGACCTCGCCGAAACCGAGTGCGCGCAGCGTATGGCTCAGGTGCCCGGGCTCGAGCGACAGCGCAATCTTTGCGATGCCGACATTGCTGGAACGCGACAGGACCTGCCCGATGTCGATGATGCCGAGATCGTGCTTGTCCTGGATCGTCTTGATTCCGACCTTGAAAGGCGTCGTGTCGATCATCGAATCGGTGCGGTAGCGGCCAGAGGACAGCGCCGCCGCGACGACGAACGGCTTGATGCTGGAGCCCGGCTCGAAAATGTCGGTGGCCGCACGGTTGCGATAGCGCCCGACTTCATACTGCGCCCGGTCATTCGGGTTGAACGACGGCTGGTTGACCATGGCGAGGACTTCGCCGGTATCGACATCGATGACGATCGCCGAGCCCGCGCGGGCGCGATACGTGCGGATGGCCGCTTTCAGCTCGCGATAGGCGAGGTACTGGATGCGCAGGTCGAGGCTGGTGTACAGGTCCTCGCCCGGACGCGGCGCACGGATGCTCTCGACGTTCTGGACGATGCGGCCGTGACCGTCCTGGATCACCCGCTTGCTGCCGTCCAGCCCTGCCAGCGACTGGTCATAGGCGAGCTCGAGGCCTTCCTGCCCCGCTTCGTCGAGGTTGGTGAATCCGAGCAGGTGCCCGGTGACTTCGCCATTCGGGTAGTAACGGCGGTACTCGCGCAGCAGGTAGACGCCCGGGACACCGAGTGCCTTGATCCGTGCCGCTTCGGCCGGGTCCATGTGCCGGGCAACATAGAGGAATTCGCGGTCGAGGTTGCTCGTCACGCGCTGCGCCAGCCATTGCGGGTCCCGCTTCAGTGCGCGCGCCAGCCGCGGAATCTCGTCCGTCGCCTGCGCCAGCTCCGGTGGGTTGACCCACACCGTGTCGACCGGCGAACTGACGGCGAGCGGCTCGCCGAACCGGTCCAGGATGGCGCCGCGGTGGGCCTGGATCTTCGCGACCCGCGCGTAACGCATGTCTCCCTGTTCGGCGAGGAACTGCTGGTCGAGCACCTGCAGCTGCAATGAGCGCACCAGCAACGCGAGCGCAAGCAGCGCGAGCATGCCGACCAGGAGCCGCGCACGCAGCCGGAATTGCCTGGCATCGAATTCCACAACAGCGTCGCGCCGCATCATGGCGTGACGATCCGCACTTCATCGGGCACTGGCAGCGTCATCCGCAGCTTGTCGCTCGCCACGCGCTCGACGAAGCCATGGTTGGACCAGGCGCTCTGCTCGAGCTGCAGCTGGCCCCATTCGATGTTGAGCCGGTCGCGTTCCGCCGACAGGCGTTCGAGCTGCACGAACAGTGAGCGCGCCTCGTGCCGCACGCGCACGACCGCGATCGCGGAGGTCAGCACCGCGAGCCACAGCAGCGGCAGCGCGACAATGATCCAGCGGCGATTCAAGATGCGAGCCTCTCGGCGGCGCGCAGCACGGCGCTGCGCGCACGCGGATTGCGGGCGACTTCCGCGGCGCCGGCAAACACGGCGCGTCCGAGCAGACGCAGTCTCGGCTGCGCCTGCGGCGGAACCTTGGGGAACCCCGCCCAGGCCGGGTCCTCGCGCGATGCAGCGCGCATGAAGCGCTTGACGATCCGGTCCTCCAGAGAATGGAAGCTGATGACGACCAGCCTGCCGCCCGCCGCGAGCGCGTCGACGGCCTGCGGCAGCGCATGCTCGATCTCGTCGAGCTCGCGATTCACGTGGATGCGCAACGCCTGGAAGCTGCGGGTGGCCGGATGCCTGCCTGGTTCACTGCGCGGCACCGCGCCGGCAATAACCGAGGCGAGCCGGCCGGTCGTCGTCACCGGCGTCCCGGAGCGCGCCCCGACAATCGCCCGCGCGATGCGCCGTGCATGGCGCTCCTCGCCGTAACGCGATATCACCGTAGCGATCTCCCGCATGGTTGCATGTGCAAGCCAATCGGCCGCGGACTCGCCATGACCAGGATCCATGCGCATGTCGAGCGGACCGTCGCGCAGGAAACTGAAGCCGCGATTCGGATCATCGAGCTGCGGCGAGGAAACACCGAGGTCGAACAGGATGCCATCGGCCTTGCAGCCGGCCATGAGGCGCGGGAGTTCCGAGAATCTGGCTTGCGTGATGGTTGCGCGATGATCGGCGCCGAATTGTCTGGCCGCTGCCGCGATGGCATCGGGATCGCGATCGATTGCAAGCAGTTTCCCCTTTTCCCCCAGCCGGCCGAGGATTGCCCCGGCATGGCCGCCACGCCCGAATGTCGCGTCCACATAGAAACCATCCGCACGCACGGCGAGCGCATCGAGCGCCGCTTCCAGCAGGACCGGCGCGTGTTCCCCGCCCGGCCCGATTTCCGGCGCGCCGCTCACGGCGCGTCGTTCACAACGAAAGTGAACCCAGTTCCGCAGGCAATGAGACCGACGGCTCTTCGCCCTTCAACCACTGGTCGCGTCGCTCGTCCCAACGCTGCTCATCCCACAACTCGAATCGATTGCCCTGCCCGATCAGGATCGCGTTGCGCTCCAGATGCGCGAACTCGCGCAATTTCGGTGGCAGCAGCAGGCGGCCGTGCCCGTCGAGTTCGACATCCGTCGCGTGCCCGACCATCAGTCGCTGCAAGCGCCGCGCGTGCTCGTTGAGCGTCGGCAGCCGCATCAGCTTGCGTTCGATTTCTTCCCAGTCAGGAAGCGGATAGATCAGCAGGCACTGGTCGCGATCGATCGTGACGACCAGTCGCGCCTCGCTGCGTTCCTGCAGGCGCTCGCGATACCGGGTCGGCATGACCATCCGGCCCTTGGCATCCAGCGTGACCTTGGTTGCGCCGCGAAACACGATTCAAAACGGGACCATCTCCCATTTCCTCCCACTTTTTCCCACTCGTCGCCACTATAGGCACGACGCCCACACCGGTCAACGGCCGCGGCAAAAAAAATTTGTGTGCGGTCAGTGACTTAGCGCTAATGGCTAAGGTCGTGGATCCAGCCCGGCGGGAACCCGGAAATCAGCGACTTACGAGTCTCATTTCGCGCGACTTATCAGGTTCATCGCGTCTTGGTCTTGTTTTGCTATCAAACCAGCGGGAGTCGGCCTATAAGCCGGGTTCTGTCGTGGGCAACCATTCATCTGGGATGCACGTCGCCGTGCACCTCGAGCGGCCTACCCGGAAGCGCGCGCGGGCCGCGCGCCGCGACTTGCGCCGCATGCTTCCCTATTTGGCCTTGCTCCAGGCGGGGTTTGCCGTGCCGTCGCCGTTGCCGTCGACGCGGTGCGCTCTTACCGCACCATTTCACCCTTGCCGTCGTGCTTGCGCACGCTTGGGCGGTTTGCTTTCTGTTGCACTTTCCGTGGGCTCACGCCCCCCAGGCGTTACCTGGCGCCGCGCCCTCTGGAGCCCGGACTTTCCTCCGTTTTCGTCAGAAAACGGCGGCTGCCTGGCCGACTCCCGCCACCAAGATAGGGCGTATGGCGGCGCGCCTCAAGCGGAATCGCCCGGTCTGGCTGCGGCCAGTTCCAGGGCGCGCGCATAAGCTTCGTTCCGGCGCACGCCCGCCAGTTTCGAAGCGGCCGCGGCCGCCGCGGATGGCGGCAGGTAATGCAGCAGCACGCCCAGCATTTCATCGAGCCGGCCGGCCCCTGCGGGCGCCGGTCCAGCGCCTTCGACGACGATGACGGACTCACCGCGGGCGAGGTCAGGGTCGCGGCCGGCAAGCTCCGCAAGTTCCGCCAGGCTGCCGCGATAGAAGGATTCATGGCGCTTGGTCAATTCGCGCGCGACGCAGGCGCGACGCGTGGCGCCGCAGGCCTGAGCCAGATCCGCGAGGCTCGCGGCGAGACGGTGCGGCGCCTCGTAGAACACGAGCGTGCGCGGCTCCGCGGCAAGTTCGGCCAGTCGCCGCCGCCGCGCCGTGGCGCGCGCCGGCAGGAAACCCTCGAAGCCGAACCGGTCGCTGGCGAGTCCAGCGGCCGACAGTGCGGCGATCGCGGCACAGGGCCCGGGCACCGGCGAAACCACGATTCCGGCCGCCAGCGCGGCGCGCAGCAACTGATAACCAGGATCGCTGACGAGCGGCGTACCGGCATCGCTGATCAGCGCGACGTTCTCACCGCCTCGCATCCGCTGGACGAGCTCGACCGCGCGGGCACGCTCATTGTGTTCGTGCAGCGACAGCAGCGGGCGCTTCAGACCCAGTTCCCTCAGCAATTGAGCGCTGTGTCTGGTGTCTTCGGCGGCGACGACGCCGGCACCCGCGAGTATTTCGCGCGCTCGCGCCGAAATGTCCCCCATGTTGCCGATCGGCGTCGCCACCACGTAAAGCATGCCCGCCTGCGACACTATAATGCCCTCCCCGACTGCAATGATCGTCGCCAAGGGCCGTCGCCGATGCAAGCGAATGTCAGCGCCACCAGGACCCTGCTCGCGGTCTGCGCGCTGGTCGCGCTGGGCGCCGGTTGCCAGCCGGGCCTTGGCCGGGCGGGCGGATCCGGGGCCCAGGTCGAGCGCGCCGGTCGTCAAGCCAGTCAAGGCGACCATCCGGCAGCGGCGCGAAGCTTTGCAGCCGCGGCGCGTGCGGCATCCCCCTCCCAGGCCAACGCGCTGTGGCTGTCCGCTGCCGCAGAGTGGCTGGCCGCCGGCGACATCATGGCGGCCGAGGCCGCGAGCGGCATGCTGGCGCCGCCGGTGTCCGCCGCCGATGCGGAGGAACGGGTACGCATCGAGGCGGAAATCGCGCTGTCGCGCGGTCAGATCCAGCGTGCGGTGGGGCTGTTGCGCGAGATCCCGGACAGCGGTGATCCCGCTGCGCTGGCGACCCGCGCGCGGATCCAGTTCAGCACGGGTCGTGTGCCCGATGCGGTTGCGAGCCTGGTCGGCCGCGATCGCCTGTTGAGCGGGGCGGCGGCCCGGCAGGAAAACCAGCGGATGATCGTCGACGGAATCCGCGAGGCGTTGGGCCGTGGCGCGGACAGCCGCGTGCCGGCCGGCGCCGATCCGCTGATCGCCGGCTGGCTGGAACTCGGACGCATCCTGGCCGATGCCCGATCCGGAGCGCTCGGCGTACAGCGGCGCATTCAGACCTGGCGATCGCGTTACCCGGCGCATCCGGCCAGCGAAGCCTTGTGGCGCGACCTGGTCGGCGCGCAGATGACCAGTGGCGGACTGGCGCAGCAGGTCGCCCTCCTGCTGCCGCTATCCGGGCACACGGAGGCGGCAGGCGTCGCCGTGCGCGATGGATTTCTTGGCGCCTATTACGACCAGGACGCCGCATTGCGACCGCGGCTGCGTATCTATGATGTCGCGACCCGCGACGCCGCTTCCGCCTATCTGCAGGCGCTTGCGGACGGCAGCGATTTCGTGGTCGGCCCATTGACGCGTGAAGAAGTCGCCGGACTTGCATCGCTTGCCGACAGGCGCGCGACGACGCTTGCGCTGAATTTCCTGCCAGATGGCGTTGCAGTGCCGGATCGCTTCTATCAGTTCGCGCTTTCCCCGGAGGACGAGGCCCGGCAGGTTGCTCGCCGCGTCGTCGCCGACGGTCATCCAAGCGGCGTGACACTCGTGCCGCAGTCCGACTGGGGACGGCGGGTGCAGGCCGCATTCGCTGCTGAACTGGCGGCGGCAGGGGGCCGGGTGGCGGACCAGGCCGACTATGCGCCGGCGACCGCCGATTTCAATGAGCTGCTGCGGCGCCTGCTCCGCACCACTGGCGAGCGCGGCAGTGCGCCGCGCGCGGATGCGCAATTCATTTTCGTTGCGGCCCAGCCGGTACACGGCAGCCTGATCCGCACGCAACTTCGGTTCAACTATGCGGGTTCGTTGCCCATGTATGCGACATCGGACATCCACGACCCGACCGGCAACGGCAACCTGGACCTCGACGGCGTGATCTTTCCGGACATGCCGTGGGTTCTCGATCGGGATGGCCCGGCCGCGACGGCGCGGGAGGCCGCCGGGCGCGCATGGCCGGAACGTGCTGCCCGGCCAAGCCGACTGCATGCATTCGGTTATGACGCCTTTCGGCTGGTCGGCGAGCTGCAAAGGCTGCGCGGCAAAACGGCGTCTCCGCTGCCGGGCCTGACCGGCAGGCTGACCGTCGACAACGAGGGCCGCGTGCGCCGCGAGCTCGACTGGGCCCAGATCGTCGACGGCCGCGCGGCGCCGCTGCCGCCAGCGGGAGCCGCAGTCCAGTCGCCATGAGCATGGCGCCGCATCTCGCGATCGGCCGCGCGGCCGAGATCGCAGCCGCGCGACACCTGGAACGCGCCGGTTACCGGATCCTGCAGGGCAATTTCCGCGCGCGCGGCGGTGAACTGGATATCGTCGCGCAGGATGGCGCGGCGCTCGCCATCATCGAGGTACGCTACCGCGCCAGCGACTGCTGCGGCGGCGGCGCTGCCAGCATCACGGCGGGAAAGCGCCGGCGGATCATCGGCGCGGCACGTGCCCTGCTCGCAGTCCAGCCCCTGCTCGCCCGGCTACCTGCGCGCTTCGACGTTGTCGAGGTCACGGGTCCCGCCGACGCGCTCGAATGCACGCTGATCCGCGGCGCGTTCAGTCTCTAGCGCAGCGCGATCGTGATCCGCCGCAGATCTCCTGTCCGAGCCGCTGCCGGGTGAACCGCTTCAGGACCGCTGTGAATCCATCCCTGGACGCTTCGGGCTCGCCATCCCTGGCTCGCACGATCCTGAAGCGGTTCACCCGGCAGTAGCTCAGGGCGTCGCGCCACCGTCGCGGCACCCGAACTGCAGTCCGAGCTTACTTGACGACGCGAAGCTTCGGACGGCCGCTGGCGTCTTCCGGTCCGGGCGCCACCGGCGGCGGCGCGTCGCCGTCATCCTGGAAGAGCATGCCCTGCCCGGTCTCGCGCGCATAGATGCCGAGCACGGCCGCGACCGGCACCCGAATTTGCTGCGGCACGCCGCCGAAACGCGCGGCGAATTCGATCCATTCGTTGCCGAGCTTGAGTTCCTGCGTCGCCTGCCAGCTGACATTCAGCGTGATCCGTCCATCGCGCACATAGGCCTTCGGTACCTCGGTACCGGTCGCGCTGGCGTCGACCACGAGGTGCGGAGTCTGGCCGTTGTCCGTCATCCACTCGTGCATCGCACGGACCAGGTAAGGTCGCCGCGATGTCTGCTGCGCACCCATGGGCTCAGGACTTCACATCCTTCCAGTATTCTTTCTTCAGGAAGTACGCGAACGCGACGAACATCATCAGGTACAGGATGACCCACACACCGAGCGATCGGCGCTGCGCCTTGGCCGGCTCTGAAACGTATTCGAGGAAATTGACCGTATCGCGCACGAATCCTTCAAATTCCGCGGCGCTCATGTCTCCAGCAGTGCGTGCCTCGAGGCCAACCAGGTGTTCATGCGACTTGCCGTCATTGCCGGTCGTTGTCTCATAGCGCGGACGCTGCACGCCCTGCAGTCCGGCAAGCACGTGCGGCATGACGGTGTTTGCCAGCAACGCATTGTTCACGCCGGTCGGCCGCGACGGGTCTGCATAGAATGACTTCAGGAACGTATACACATAATCGACGCCGCGGCTGCGGGCGATCAGCGAAAGGTCCGGGGGCGTGTTGCCGAACCACTTGCGTGCCTGTTCGGGGGGCATCGACGTCAGCATCGCGTCGAAGACGCGCGTGCCGGTGAACATCAGGTTCTCGCGCAATTCGGTCTCGGTCAATGCAAGGTCATCAGCGACCTGGCTGTAGCGCATGTAGCGGGCCGAATGGCAGCCGAGGCAGTAATTGACGAAGTTGCGTGCGCCGCGTTGCAGCGACGCGAGATTGCCGACATCCGTGCCGGCATCCTGCAGCGGGTAGCCGCTCGTCATCGGGTGAGCGGCCAGCGGCCAGGCCAGCACGACGATGCACAGCAGCCCGCGGACCCGTGTCATGGCCGCACCCGCGACGGCTCGGGCTTGTGGCTGTCTATGCGCGTGAACCAGGGCATCAACAGGAAGAACGCGAAGTAATAGACCGTACCGACCACGGACAGCGCCTTGAAGGGCTGGACGGCGGGCTTCATGCCGCAATAGCCGAGCATGATGAAGGTCGCTGCAAACAACATCAGCGTGACCTTGTAGATCGGGCCGCGATACCGGATCGACCTGACCGGCGCGCGGTCCAGCCACGGCACGAAGAACAACAGCAGGATTGCCGCGAACATCACGAGCACGCCCCACACCTGGGTGCCTGCGAAGGCAGGCACGGCCCGCAACATCGCGTAGAAGGGCGTGAAGTACCAGACGGGCGCGATGTGTTCGGGCGTCAGCAGCGGATTCGCCGGCTCGAAATTCGCCGCCTCGAGGAACAGCCCGCCCAGCTCGGGCGCGAAGAATACGACCGCGCAGAACAGGATCAGGAACATGCCGAGGCCGTAGATGTCCTTGACCGTGTAGTACGGATGAAACGGTATCCCGTCGAGCGGGATTCCGTCTGGACCCTTCATCTTCTTTATCTCGATGCCGTCCGGGTTGCTCGAGCCGACCTCATGCAATGCGAGGATGTGCGCCACGACCAGGAAGATCAGCGCCAGAGGCAGCGCGACCACGTGCAGCGCAAAGAAGCGGTTCAGCGTGATGTCCGAGATGAAGTAGTCGCCGCGGATCCACTCCACCAGCGCGCCGCCGAACCACGGGAATGCGCCGAACAGGGAAACGATGACCTGCGCGCCCCAGTAGGACATGTTGCCCCATGGCAGCAGGTAACCCATGAACGCCTCGGCCATCAGCGCCAGGTAGATCAGCACGCCGAAGATCCACAGCAGCTCGCGCGGCTGGCGGTGCGAGCCGTACAGCAGCGCACGGAACATGTGCAGGTAAACGACGATGAAGAAGGCCGACGCGCCGGTCGAATGCAGGTAACGGATCAACCAGCCCCATTCGACATCGCGCATGATGTACTCGACCGAGCCGAAAGCCTCGGCCGCAGACGGCTTGTAGCTCATCGTCAGGAAGATGCCGGTGAAGATCTGCAGCACCAGCACAAACAGCGCGATCGAGCCGAAGTAGTACCAGAAGTTGAAGTTCTTGGGCGCGTAGTATTCCGCTACGTGCTCATTCCAGAGCTTGGTCATCGGGAAGCGCGCGTCGATCCAGGCGCCGAGCGCGGCGAGCCTGCCGGTCGCGGCCGGCGCCGACTCGTTGGCCGCCATCAAGCCACCCTCTCCTGGTCCACGCCGATGACGATGCGCCCCGTACCGGCGAACGTATACGGCGGGACCTCAAGATTGGTCGGCGCGGGCACGCCGCGGAATACGCGTCCGGCAAGGTCGAATTTCGAACCGTGGCACGGGCAGTAGAAGCCGCCGGGCCAGTCGGCGCCCAGCTCTGCT